>CAURYQ010000031.1:0-39412 GCA_963529135.1 uncultured Pseudomonas sp.
TCCTCGGGGTGCAGCAACAGCTCCCAGAAACGGTCACCCATGCGCGCCAGTTCCGTGCGGTCATAGCCCAAGGTCTGGCCCAGGTGGCGGTTGCTGAAGATCATCCGCTGGCTGTGAATGTCCTGGACGTAGAGCTGGTCTGGCACGGTACGCACCACGTCCGACCAGAACCGCTCGCGTTCGAGCAGCGACAGCTCCACTTTCTTGCGGCTGGTGATGTCGCTGATGCTGAGGATCACAGCCTGGTAATTGCGCCGCAACTGCGGCAGGCGCGCCGTCAGCCACAGGTGCAGTTCAGTGTCTGGCGGTGCGGGCAGGCGCACCTCCAGTTCCAGTGAAGGCCGCTGTTCGATCAACGCGTCGAGCAACTGCATGCCGACGCTGTCGCGCCCGTCGCCACTGTCGTCGATCAGGCGTTGCCAGGCTTGCTGATGGTCCTCGATCTGCAGTAACTGTCGCGCCACCTGATTGATCTCGGTGATTTTCAGCTGCGCCAGCAGTGAGCGGCGCAGGTTTGGGTCCAGGACCAGGCTGTGCTTGAGTGCTGCACGGTTGCGCAGGTGGTAGCGGTCGAGCTGGCCGGGCAGGCTGGACAGGTCGAGCACGCACAGGGCAACGCCGGTTCCTTCGAAGATCTCCTGATAGCGTCGGCGGTCTTCCTGCAAGGCCCGCTGTCGGCGGCGCATGTTGATCAGGGCCACCAACGGTAACAGGGCGCAGAACAGTACCAGCAGGCATTTGCCGATCAAGGCAGGCAGCAGGCTCTGCCGCGCCTGGCCCGCGTCGAACTGGCCGCGCAACTGCCACGCGCTGTTGTCGATGAACGCCAGCATGACGCTCTGCAACGACCCGTCGGAGCGCTCGGCCACCAAGTGGCGTTGCAGTACCTCGCCGGTGTGGCTGTTTTCCAAAAGCCACAGAAGCGGGGCGGTCTCGTGCAAGTGGCTGGTGAGCGCCTGGTAGTAGTCGGGCGACAAACGCAGCAGCCAATGACCCCGGTCCGGTTCCGACGGCTGGCGCAGCAACAGGTACAGGGTGTCATTGCCGGGGGCGTTGGCGAAGAAATAGGGCCGGGCCTGGTTGAGCCGCAGCATCTCGTCGACGAACGGCTGATCGCTGCTGCCTGGCGCACTGTCAGCGCGAACCTGACCGGTGGTGTCGAACCAGACCACGCTGCGCAGCGCCGGCATGCGCTCGCGCAGCCGATCGACCACAGCCGCAGGTGTTGGCACAGGCGCGGTGGGGTAGGGCTGGAGCAGCGTGATGGCCTGCTGCGCCTTGAGTGCCATGTTCAGACCCAGGTGGTCCGCCAGTTCGGTGGTGTCTTCCACGCTCTTGTTGCGCAGTTCGGCCTGAGTGAGACTGAATTGCGCGAACAGCTGCCACAGCAGCAATCCGAGCAGAACCAGGGCGAGCAATGCCAGCGCACCCTTGATCGACCCGCGCAGGCTGGCAGCGGGCGCTTTGGACGCGCAACGCGATGACGGCGGTGGAGTGAGTTTGATCAAGCGTCAATCCTGCGATAGGCCTGGCGATGGCAGGGAGGGGTCGGGCATGGCGTATGCTTTTTTTATGAGGTAACCAATGCGCGGTGGCGCACTATAAGCCGAGCACTCGAAACCGGCTAGCATGCCTCGCATTATGGCAAAGTGCCAGTGCCATTCATGATCAACTCCGTCCGTATTCGGCAAGCACCGGCCTGCTGTGCGAGAATGCCGCCCGCTTTACATGACAACGCTTGGGAGATGTTCGGTTTTGGTTACTCATTTTTCTACCAATGGCCTCGATTCCGCCTGCGGGCGCAGCAGTCAGACCCTTGTCAGCTCTGCTGTGACCGAGGACGTATCCTGCAAGTCGTGCCAACGCTCGCTGGTCAAGCCCGATGCGGCCACCTCGGCCAAAAGCAAGGCGCCATCGTTGGCCGAGCTGCGCAAGTCTGCCAAGGCGCCAGTCGCCGCAGTGACGCCTGCCGCGCTGCGTGCGCCTGCTGCTGCACTGGCCAAGTCTGCCATCGTTGATGGCGGCGTCCGCGCTGCTCAGCCCGCGGCTTCGAGCGGGTTCTGCGTCAAGTCTGCCTGGGCTGCCCGCCTGGCCGAGCAAGGCGACCGTTGCCGGTTGCCACGTGGCAAGGCGCGCCAGCGTCACGTCTGAGCAGTGCCCACCTGCCATGGGCGGTCGACTCGTCGGCCGCTGCCTAGGTTGACAGTGCAAGGCCCTCACTGCCCGCACGCCCATGCGTGCGCGTCGCAGTGACCCTGCTGCAGCCTCGCCATCGGCGCCTCCTGTGAAATGCTGCGCGTTGGCGTAGAATGGTCCACTTTGTTCAACGACACCCGACCCCTGGCCAATTTGCTGGGGCGATCGTCGATGTCTTTACCTATCTGAATTAGAGGGCTTGGTTTTGGCTCAATACGTCTACACCATGCATCGGCTGAGCAAAGTCGTGCCGCCGAAGCGGGAAATCCTGAAGAACATTTCCCTGTCGTTCTTCCCGGGCGCCAAGATCGGCGTGCTGGGCCTCAACGGCGCGGGTAAATCGACGCTGCTGCGGATCATGGCGGGCGTCGACAAGGAATTCGACGGCGAAGCCCGTCCGATGCCTGACATCAACGTGGGCTACCTGCCGCAGGAGCCGCAACTGGACCCTAGCAAGTCGGTTCGTGAAGTGGTCGAGGAAGCGGTCAGCGTCATCAAGGACGCCCAGGCGCGCCTCGACGAAGTCTACGCCGCCTACGCCGAGCCGGACGCCGACTTCGACAAGCTGGCCGCCGAGCAGGCCAAGCTCGAATCCATCCTGCAAGCCGCCGACGGGCACAACCTGGAGCGCCAGCTGGACGTGGCCGCCGACGCCCTGCGCCTGCCGGCCTGGGATGCGCGTATCGAGCACCTGTCGGGTGGCGAGAAGCGCCGGGTGGCCCTGTGCCGCCTGCTGCTGTCGGCCCCCGACATGCTGCTGCTCGACGAACCGACCAACCACCTGGACGCCGACTCGGTTGCCTGGCTCGAGCGCTTCCTGCACGACTTCCCGGGTACCGTGGTAGCCATTACCCACGACCGTTACTTCCTCGACAACGTCGCCGGCTGGATCCTGGAACTCGACCGTGGCGCCGGCATTCCTTACGAAGGCAACTATTCGGGCTGGCTGGAAGCCAAGTCCGACCGTCTTGCCCAGGAATCCAAGCAGCAAAGCGCTCACGAAAAGGCCATGAAGGAAGAGCTGGAGTGGGTGCGCAAAGGCGCCAAGGCCCGCCAGTCCAAGTCCAAGGCCCGTCTGCAGCGCTTCGAG
The DNA here is from genome assembly GCA_963529135.1 of uncultured Pseudomonas sp. Classification (GTDB taxonomy): domain Bacteria; phylum Pseudomonadota; class Gammaproteobacteria; order Pseudomonadales; family Pseudomonadaceae; genus Aquipseudomonas. Next base: position 3,287 of record CAURYQ010000031.1, read on the forward strand.
GAACTGCAGTCGCAGGAATTCCAGAAGCGCAGCGAAACCAACGAGATCTACATCCCGGCCGGTCCGCGCCTGGGCGACAAGGTCATCGAGTTCAAGAACGTCACCAAGGGCTATGGCGATCGCGTACTGATCGACAACCTGTCCTTCGCCATGCCCAAAGGGGCGATCGTCGGCGTGATCGGTGGTAACGGCGCCGGTAAGTCGACCTTGTTCCGCATGCTCATGGGCAAGGAGCAGCCGGATTCGGGTAGCATCGAGATCGGCGAGACCGTGCAGCTGGCCTGTGTCGACCAGAGCCGCGAGGACCTGGACGGTACCAAGACCGTGTTCCAGCAGATTTCCGATGGCTCGGACATGATCCGTATCGGCAGCTACGAAATTCCGTCGCGCACTTATGTAGGCCGTTTCAACTTCAAGGGCGGCGACCAGCAGAAGTTCGTAAAAGACCTGTCGGGTGGTGAGCGCGGCCGTCTGCACCTGGCCTTGACCTTGAAGGAGGGCGGTAACGTCCTGCTGCTCGACGAACCGTCCAACGACCTCGACGTCGAAACCCTGCGTTCCCTGGAAGAAGCCCTGCTGGACTTCCCGGGCGCCGCCATCGTGATTTCCCACGACCGTTGGTTCCTGGACCGCGTCGCGACTCACATCCTGGCGTACGAAGACGACTCGAACGTGGTCTTCTTCGAAGGCAACTACACCGAGTACGAAGCTGATCGCAAGAAGCGCCTGGGTGATGCCGCTGCCCAGCCACACCGCGTGCGTCACAAGAAGCTGGCTCAGTAATCCAGTTTTCGATGCACAGAAATGGGGCCCTTCGGGGCCCCATTTTCGTGCGTGCTCGCTCGCGGCGTTGAGGACAGCTCACCGCAGCACGAGCACTCGAACATACCGACTTAAAAAGCTTACGGACGGAAACGGGTGCAGTTCTTACCGTGTGAAGAAGGCAAATTCGGTATTGGTTTGTATACATTTACATAAAACGCACCAAATTATTTCAATAAAACGACATCACGCCCTGTCGCAGGGCAATTGCTTCTTGGTACATTCGGGAAAAACCAATAAGTCCAATCCTCTTGGTGAGATGTCTATCATGATCGAATCCGTCGACAATTTCCTTGCACGCCTGCAGCAGCGCGACCCTGGCCAACCGGAGTTTCACCAGGCCGTCGAAGAAGTCCTGCGCACCCTGTGGCCGTTTCTGGAAGCCAACCCTCATTACCTGCAAGCGGGCATTCTCGAACGCATGGTAGAGCCTGAGCGTGCGGTACTGTTCCGGGTGTCGTGGGTGGATGATCAGGGCAAGGTCCAGGTCAACCGGGGTTACCGCATTCAGATGAACAGCGCCATCGGCCCCTACAAGGGCGGCCTGCGTTTCCATCCCTCGGTAAACCTCAGTGTCCTGAAATTCCTGGCGTTCGAGCAGGTATTCAAGAACTCCCTGACCTCGCTGCCCATGGGCGGTGGCAAGGGTGGATCGGACTTCGATCCCAAGGGCAAGAGCGATGCAGAAGTGATGCGCTTCTGTCAGGCCTTCATGAGCGAGCTGTACCGTCACATCGGCGCCGACTGCGATGTACCGGCCGGGGATATAGGTGTAGGCGCCCGCGAGATCGGGTTCATGTTCGGCCAGTACAAGCGCTTGGCCAACCAGTTCACCTCTGTGCTGACTGGCAAGGGCATGACCTATGGCGGCAGCCTGATTCGCCCGGAGGCTACAGGTTACGGCTGTGTGTACTTCGCCGAAGAAATGCTCAAGCGTCAGGGCCAACGCATCGACGGGCGTCGAGTGGCGATATCCGGCTCCGGTAACGTTGCGCAGTATGCCGCACGCAAGGTCATGGATCTGGGGGGCAAGGTCGTTTCGCTGTCCGACTCCGAGGGCACCTTGTACGCCGAAGCGGGCCTCACCGATGCGCAGTGGGAGGCTGTGATGACGCTCAAGAACGTCAAGCGCGGCCGCATCAGCGAGCTGGCCGGCCAGTTCGGCCTGGAGTTTCGCAAAGGCCAGACGCCCTGGACCCTGGCCTGTGACATCGCCCTGCCATGCGCGACGCAGAACGAACTGGACGTCGAGGATGCCAAGGCATTGCTGGCCAACGGTTGCATCTGCGTAGCCGAGGGCGCCAACATGCCGACGACCCTGGCGGCCGTGGACGTGTTCCTCGATGCGGGCATCCTGTACGCGCCGGGCAAGGCTTCCAATGCGGGCGGCGTCGCGGTGTCTGGCCTGGAAATGTCGCAGAACGCCATGCGTTTGCTGTGGACTGCCGGCGAAGTGGACAGCAAGCTGCATGGCATTATGCAGTCGATTCACCACGCTTGCGTGCACTTTGGTGAAGAGGCTGATGGCCGGGTCAACTACGTGAAAGGGGCCAACATTGCGGGCTTTGTGAAAGTGGCTGATGCGATGCTGGCCCAGGGGGTTGTCTGATTGAGTGAGGCTTGGCGGCCCATTGCGGCACAAGACCGCGCCTACACGGAAAAATCCGTTGCCCTCTAGAGCGGAGTGCAACGCAGTTGACGATCTGAACATACAGAAGCGTGCACCTGCCCCTTAGGGCCTAGTGCCGCGATGGGCTGATCACTCTGCACCTTCGATATCGATGATCTCGATGGCTTGTTCACCCACTGGCCGGCGCCATGTCACTTCATCTCCTGGCGCTGCACCGAGCAAGGCCTTGCCCAGCGGTGAGCCCCAGTTGATCAGTCCGCGTGCCGCGTCGGCTTCGTCTTCGCCCACCAGGCGTACCCGATGTTCCTGGTCCTGATCGTCGACGAACCTGATGCGGCTGCCTATCTGCACTTTTTCGGTGGAAAGGGCTGCTGGCACTACCTGGGCGCTTTGCACCCTGGCAGCGAAATAGCGCAGATCCCGCTCCACTTCGGCCAGGCGCTGTTTGTCAGCACGATCGCCCTGTGCCTGCAACTCACTGCGCAGGGCATTGAGTTCGGTCACTCGCTGTTGCAGCTGACGAAAGCCGCTGGCGGTGACGTAATTGGGTTGATCACTGACACGCCGCTCGACTGGCTGGTCGGCCTGGGCAGCCGCGTGGTCTTCGTTGACGAATGCTCGGCTCATGAGTGCCTCCTTGTATAGAAGACCATCATGGCAGGGGCAGGGTTTCAAGCAATGCCCACCTGCGACAGGTTCAACGCCAGGCGCGGGCCGCGCCGCGGTCTTTCTCCTGCTGCCACTGGCGATCACGCTCGTCCCAGAAACGCTCATGGTAGCGCTGCTGTTCGGCGCGCTCCTGCATGGCCTGGCACTGGCGAAAGCCATCGTCCCAGCCAGTTTCATACTGCCGTTCGTGCAGGTAGCGCGGCACGTTCTTGCGAAAATCACCCGCTGGCACACCCGCAGCCTGATGGCCACTGCTGCAGCCGTCCTCGAAGCCATCGGCATAGGCAGGGGGATACCCCTGGCCAAGCATCTGCTCATGGGTCGTCTCGCACCCTGACAGCAGCATCGCCACGCACAGACCCAACCAGAACCGCCACATAGACGTTGCCCTCATGCTGTCTATGTGAAGTCTAGAGGGCCGATTGTGGGCGCGTTGTCAAAACCGTGTCAAAGACGGGTGTATGCGTGCCGGTGGCGCGTCATCAACGCTCTCGTACAACGCCAGCCCATCAATAGTGATACCACTTCACTTCCAGCATCACCTCGTTCTGCGCCGTGGACAGGTGGCTGAACTGGCGCGAGGCACTCAGGCGCAGCCCCAGGTTCTGGCTGAGCTCCCATTGCTGGTTCAAGCTCACGCTACGGCGCACTTCGCCGTTGGTAAAGTAATCGCCCTTGGCCTCCAGCGTCATGTTGCCAAGCCCATTGCGCCACAACAGCCCACCATTGAAACCGGCGGCAGGCGCGATGAACTGTGCGAAGTCGTTGTGGTGTTCCACGCGGACCGTGCCCAGTGCAAAGCCCAGCACGTCGTCACCAAGCTGCCAGGTGCCACCGGCACCACCGTTGACATGGCTCACCAGCACCTCGTCATCGTGTTTGCCCGGCACCCGTTCAAGGCCACCTGCCACTTGCCACGACCAAGGCTTGAGTAGCGCGTTGCGCGGAGTCAGCGACCGAATGGTGGCCAAGTCCAAGCGCTGCACTTGCCAGTCATTGCCTTCGTACTGGCGTACTTTGAGTTGCAGGATCTCGATCTGCGCCCCTAGTGGGAAGCCGTAGGCGTTGTCGTTGAGATCGTGGTAGGCCATGCGCAGGCCATACTCGGCATAGGCGCGGTCTTCGCGGGTGCCCACGCCCAACTGCCAGGTGCGCGAGTCATGGCCGTCTTCAGGCAACCCCGGGCGCTCGATGTTCAACGGTGGCGGCGGGTTGGTGTTGATCGCCCGCAACAGCTCGAAGCTGCGCCTGGCCTGGCCGGGGTCACGTTCCTGGCCGTTGGCTCGGTAGCGCTCAAGGCGGTAGGCCGCGTCCTGGATCAAGGCCTGTCGCTCGCGCGGCAGCGTCTTGAACGCTGGGCTTTGCAATTGTGCGGTGTCGGCGCTCACAGCCAGCACCTGGCGTTTTTCGTCGTGGTCCAGTGGCTCGGCACGCGCCAGCAGTTCGCGTTCGCGCGAAGGCCGGTAGATTTCACTGGCGACCAACCCGGATTGTTTCACCGCCTTCACGGTGTCGGTCGGGATCGCGGTCAACGGGAACTGCGAAGTCAGGTCCAGGCCTGGGCGTGCCACTTGCAGCAACTCCAGCAGGCGGTAGGAGCAGTTCTCGTCGAAGAAGAAGTAGTCGAACTGTATCTGCTTCAGCTCCCAGACGTGCTCGACCATGCGGCCGGTTTCTTCCGGCGTGAGGTCCAGCTGGTATTCCCACAGGTCGCGGTTTTCCAGGCTGCGGTATTCCGACAGTTTTTCCTGATAGGGCATCAGCGCGAACAGGCCAGGATAACCACCCGCCAACCCTTTCCAGGCATACAGAATGCTGTTGTCGCTTCCCTCGATGTACGCGCCGAAGTTGATGGCATAGCTCAACAGCGTGGTGTCGTCACTGCGGGTGGTGGACTGGTCGATACGCAGCAAGGTATGCCCGAACATCGACGAAGGGCTGTTCAGGTAAGCGGCCGGGAAGATCAACGCAGCGCTGTGCGGGTCGATCGACCGGTACCAGGTCTTGAATTCCTGACACTCGGGCTGCGGCAAGTCCTGCAGGCCCAACTGCTCTTGCAGCCAGCGGGTGCGGGCGGGGAATACGCATCGGGCATGCTTGTCGCCCAGGCTTGCCGGGGCATACAGCGCCTCTACCGTGGCCTTGAGCTCACGGTCAGGGTGGTGTGCGCCGTCCTGGGCAAGAAAGAACGCGTCATCGTCTACGTAGCTGCGCCAGCCACCCAGTTTGCCGGTTTCATAATGACCCAGTGCAATCCAGTAGGGAGTACTGGCCAATTGCTGGAGACGGCTTTGATCCAGCATCGGCGCAGCATGAACAGGGGCGCAGAACAACAGCGCCAGAGAGGCAAGGCGTTTGAGCATATCGGGCAACTACTTCCAGACGATGCCGAAGAAAAGAGAAACCCGCCCCGGGACCGGGGCGGGAAACGCGCGATTAGGCTTCGGTAGCGTACTTGGCCAGGCGTGGGTCGTTCTTCAGAACGGCCAGGGTGTTGCTGTGAACGGTTTCAGCATTGACGTCGGCGCTGCTGAAGATCTGGTTGAAGTGGTCATGGGTGACCGATGCGAAGTGCGCACGGTCTTCCGGTGCTACGCCCAGTACCACGGCGTAGGTGGTCAGTGCTTCGCCTTGACCCATGGCCATGTCTTCGGAAAGCTCGTTCATCATGCCGTTCATGGCGAACCAGGATTTGCCACCATAGGTCAGCGCAGACTTGGTGGAGCAGCCGTTGGTGCCGGAGGTCATGCCAAAGGTGGCGTTACCGGAAGTGCCGTTGGTGGTGGAAGCCAGGAAGTGCGCCGGAGTGCCGCGCTGGCCTTCGAACAGCATGTTGCCCCAGCCGCAATTCGGGCCGCCTGGCGCATCGGCCATGGCGTTGAGCGAAGCGACGGTGAACAGAGTACCCAGAAGAATCCGTTTCATAGCATTTATTCTCTATTTGACTTAAACCAAGGGTCAGGTTTCTGGCAACTCGGGTGCCAGGTCGGGAAAGCATTTCACCCACCCGCGCAAGTTGGAGTTTAGGCATGTTCCAAAGGTTGCGTTACCGATTGCGAAAAATTTGCCTGTACAAGACACCGTCGCACCTGCGACATAAATCTTGAGGAACCTTGCAACCCGCGCGCAGGCAGCGCCAGAATGCTGCGTATCTGCCCCGCCGAAGTAAGGAAACCCAATGCCCGATCCTGTCGCTGCGCGCCTGCGTCTTGCGCCTGAAGCCCTCACCCGGCGTTTCTCTCCCGAGCAGTTTGCTTTCACCAACACGGACGATCTGGAGCCGTTCCGCGGCGTACTGGGCCAGGAACGTGCTGTCGAGGCCCTGCAATTCGGCGTGGCCATGCCGCGTCCAGGCTACAACGTCTACGTCATGGGCGAGCCCGGCACAGGCCGGTTCTCGTTCGTAAAACGCTACCTCAAGGCGGAGGGCAAGCGTCAGCAAACCCCAGCCGACTGGGTCTACGTCAATCATTTCGATGATACCCGCGAGCCGCGGGCCCTGGAGCTGCCGTCTGGCACTGCCGGGGACTTCATCGCCGACATGAACGGCTTGATCGACAACCTGCTGGCCACGTTCCCGGCCGTGTTCGAGCACCCTTCGTACCAGCAGAAAAAAGGGGCCATCGACCGCGCCTTCAACCAGCGCTACGACCGCGCGCTGGATGTGATCGAGCGCGCCTCGCTGGAAAAGGACGTGGCCCTGTACCGCGATGCGAGCAACGTGGCCTTCACGCCGATGGCAGACGGCAAAGCCTTGGATGAAGCCGAGTTCGCCCAATTGCCCGAGCAGGTGCGCGAACAGTTTCACGAGGACATCGCCCTGCTCGAGGAGCGCCTGAACGAAGAGCTGGCCAGCCTGCCGCAATGGAAGCGCGAATCGAACAACCAGTTGCGTCAGCTCAACGAAGAAACCATCACCTTGGCGCTGCAGCCACTGCTGGCTCCATTGTCGGAAAAGTATGCCGAAAACGCTGCCGTGTGCGCCTACCTGCAATCGGTGCAACTGAACCTGTTGCGCACGGTGGTCGAGCAATTGGTCGAGGACAGCAAGACGGACGCGGTGGCCCGCAAGCTGCTCGAAGAGCAGTACGCCCCCAGCCTGGTCGTGGGCCATCATCACGACGGCGGCGCGCCTGTGGTGTTCGAGCCGCACCCTACCTACGACAACCTGTTCGGCCGCATCGAGTACAGCACCGACCAGGGTGCGCTCTACACCTCCTACCGTCAGCTGCGTCCAGGTGCCTTGCACCGGGCCAATGGCGGCTTCCTGATTCTGGAAGCCGAGAAGATGCTGGGCGAGCCCTTCGTCTGGGACGCGCTCAAGCGCGCCCTGCAATCGCGCAAGCTCAAGATGGAGTCACCCTTGGGCGAGCTGGGCCGGGTAGCGACAGTCAGCCTCACCCCGCAGATGATTCCGCTGAACGTGAAACTGGTCATCATCGGCTCGCGTCAACTGTATTACGCCCTGCAGGACCACGATCCGGACTTCCAGGAGATGTTCAGGGTGCTGGTCGACTTCGACGAAGACATGCCGATGGTCGACGAGAACCTCGAACAGTTTGCTCAGCTGTTGCGCACCCGTACCAATGAAGAGGGGATGGCGCCCTTGACCAGCGACGCGGTGGCGCGGCTAGCGACCTACAGCGCTCGCCTGGCTGAAAACCAGTCGCGGCTCTCGGCGCGTATCGGCGACTTGTTCCAGCTGGTCAGCGAAGCCGACTTCATTCGCCAGTTGGCCAACGATGAAATGACCGACGCCGGCCATATCGAACGTGCGCTCAAGGCCAAGGCGACGCGCACCGGGCGGGTCTCGCAGCGGGTGCTGGACGACATGCTGGCCGGCATCATTCTGATCGACACCCAGGGCGCGGCCATTGGCAAGTGCAACGGCCTGACCGTGCTGGAGGTAGGCGACTCGGCATTCGGCATGCCAGCGCGGATCTCGGCCACCGTCTATCCAGGCGGCAGCGGGATCGTCGACATCGAGCGCGAGGTCAACCTGGGCCAGCCCATTCACTCCAAAGGGGTGATGATCCTGACCGGTTACCTGGGCAGTCGCTATGCCCAGGAATTCCCGCTGGCCATTTCGGCCAGCATCGCCCTGGAGCAGTCCTATGGTTACGTGGACGGCGACAGTGCCTCGCTGGGTGAAGCCTGTACATTGATCTCGGCACTTTCCCGCACGCCGCTCAAGCAGTGCTTCGCCATCACAGGCTCGATCAACCAGTTCGGCGAAGTGCAGGCAGTGGGGGGCGTCAACGAGAAGATAGAAGGCTTCTTCAGGCTCTGTGAAGCCCGCGGCTTGACCGGTGAGCAGGGAGTGATCATTCCGCGCGCCAATGTGGCCACGCTCATGCTCGACGAACGTGTGCTGCAGGCGGTGGAGAATGGCAAGTTCCACGTCTATGCGGTCAGCCAGGCAGATGAGGCCTTGAGCTTGCTGGTGGGCGAGGAGGCGGGCGCTCCTGACGAGAAGGGCCAGTTCACCGAAGGCAGCGTTAACGCGCGGGTTGTCGAGCGGCTGCGCGAGATCGCCGAAATGATCAGTGAAGAAGATATCGAGAAGGCGGAGAAGGAGCGCCTCGAAGAAGTGATCGCACAAGCCAAACCCGTGTAAGTCAATAAACCGGCGCTGGCGGCCAATTGCTACCGTTCGGCGCCGGTTTTCCATCTTCATGGATCTCTCTTCTATGCTGAGCTCATGGACGTAATCAGTGTTCAGGATGAAGACAGCCCGGTCTGGGCTGAACGCAGCTCTCGGAGGACGCGGCCATGCGCAACCTCAGCCTTACCCGCCAATGCCTGGGCCTTGTAACCCGCATTGAATGCAGCATCCGGCCGCTGGCCGGCGATAACGGTATGTGGACACTGCTGTTCGCCGCTGGCATGGCCGGTGAGCAACCCTCGGCAGTGAAGGCCCAAGGGCCGTTCCACGGGCCACAGGTGGCCGAGTCCGTGCTCAATGCCATTGTCGACAGCCTGACGTTGCATGGGTATCAGCTCGACGAAACCCCGCCTATCTGGTGCCTGCATCTGCAGGCGCAGTTGCGGCGCATGAACGGCGAGCGCACCAAGAATCTGGGCGACTACCAGTTCCATCCTGAGACGTGAACAAGCCAGGGTGGTCATCCAGCTTTTGCTGCACCAGGCGGCTGGCTATACTCGCGATCGTTTTTCCAGCCACCTACGAGTCCCATCCTCCATGGAACGTATTCTCGAAAACGCGATGTATGCCTCCCGCTGGCTGCTCGCGCCCATTTACTTCGGCCTTTCGCTGGGCCTGTTGGCCCTTGCGCTGAAATTTTTTCAGGAAGTGGTCCATGTCCTGCCCAACGTCTTCGCCTTGAGCGAGGCCGACCTGATCCTGGTCATCCTCTCGCTGATCGACATGTCACTGGTCGGCGGCTTGCTGGTCATGGTGATGATTTCCGGCTATGAGAACTTCGTCTCGCAACTGGACATCGACGAGAGCAAGGAGAAGCTCAACTGGCTGGGCAAGATGGACTCTTCTTCGCTGAAGATGAAAGTGGCCGCTTCGATCGTGGCCATTTCGTCCATTCACCTGCTGCGGGTGTTCATGGATGCCCAGAACATCTCCACTGATTACCTGATGTGGTACGTCATCATCCACATGACCTTCGTGGTTTCGGCGTTCTGCATGGGTTACCTGGACAAGCTCACCAAGCACTAGCCGTGCACCGGCTGCACGCGGCGGCTTGCCGCGTGCAGCTAGGGGCTTCTCGATATGCTAGGCTGCTCGCCCTTTTCATCAAGGGCGTGGCTGCGCTGCGCCCTGCAGTGGAGCATGACAATGTCCGAACTCAACCTGTCTACCGACGAAACCCGCGTCAGCTATGGCATCGGCCGTCAGCTGGGTGGCCAGCTGCGTGACAACCCGCCGCCAGGCGTGAGCCTGGAAGCGATCGTGGCCGGTCTGACCGACGCGTTCAACGGTGCAGACAGCCGCGTCAGCGAGGCCGACCTGTCGGCCAGCTTCCAGGTCATCCGCGAAGTGATGCAAGCTCAGGCGGCCGCCAAGGCCGAGGCTGCAGCGGCAGCCGGCAAGCAATTCCTGGCCGACAACGCCAAGCGCGACGGTATCGTCACCCTGGCCTCTGGCCTGCAGTACGAAGCGCTGAGCGCCGGTGAAGGCGCCAAGCCATCGCGTGAAGACCAGGTGCGTGTGCACTACCACGGCACCCTGATCGACGGCACCGTCTTCGACAGCTCGTACGATCGTGGTCAGCCGGCAGAATTCCCGGTCGGCGGCGTGATCGCCGGTTGGACCGAGGCCCTGCAACTGATGAGCGCCGGCAGCAAGTGGCGCCTGTATGTGCCAAGCGAACTGGCTTACGGCGCCCAGGGTGTTGGCAGCATCCCGCCGCACAGCGTGCTGGTGTTCGACGTCGAGCTGCTCGACGTTCTGTAATACCGCCAGGGCCGCGCTGCGGCCCTTTCGCGGCACGAGGGCGAAGTCCTTGCCGGATCTGTCAGTTCCAGTCTGTTCCCATCGGGCGCAAGGCTCGTGCATAGCAGAACAGAAACAGGTTTCGCACCAGCTCCTTGAGCACCCCGGGTTCGTTCGAATTGAGCCCGTTCAGGTCCAGGTCGCCCTGCTCACGCAGTTCATCCAGTGCTTCTGCTTCGAGCACTGCACACACTTCACCGGTTTCCCGATGAAGAATGCGCAGGTAGGGATGCGGGCGGTCCAGCCAGGCATCGATCAGGTAAGTCATGACTACTCTCCTTGGATAGCTTTCCAATGAGAATAATTCTTATTATCAAAATAGCAAGAACCAATTGGCGGTTCTGGATGAAATCAGACCTTGCGCACGAATTCCGACTTGAGTTTCATCGCGCCAATGCCGTCGATCTTGCAATCGATGTCGTGATCACCGTCGCACAGCCGGATGTTCTTGACCTTGGTGCCAACCTTGACCACCAGGGACGAGCCCTTGACCTTCAAGTCCTTGATGACGGTGACGGTATCGCCATCCTGGAGCACGTTGCCGACGGAATCTTTCTTCACGACTTCGTCGTTGGCCGCTTCAGCGTCGCCGCTGGCTGACCACTCGTGGGCACACTCAGGGCAGATCAGCTGCGTGCCGTCCTCGTAGGTGTATTCGGAATTGCATTTGGGGCAGGGCGGCAACGTACTCACTTCGGTTCCTCGAACAGACAGGCGGTAAAAACCGCCATTGTAGAAGGTCTGATTTCAGAAGTGATTATGTCCGGACAAAAGTCCGCAACGGTTCGAGTCGCGAACCGTTGGCAGGGAGGGGCGTGGTCAGTGGGTGCGCGCGACCGCGAACTGGCTGAGCTCGACCAGCGCATCCCGGTATTCGCTGGCCGGGAGCACTTCCAGGCACTCGATGGCGCGCTTGACGTAATCCTGGGCCAGGGCTGCGGTGTAGGTGAGTGCGCCTGACGCCTGCACTGCGGCACGGATCTGCTCCAGGTCCTCGAGGCCGCCTTTCTGGATGGCCTGACGTACCAGCGCTGCCTGCTCGGCGGTGCCCTCGCGCATGGTGTAGATCAACGGCAGGGTAGGCTTGCCCTCTGCCAGGTCATCGCCCACGTTCTTGCCCAGTGCCTCGGCATCCCCTTCATAATCGAGCAGGTCGTCGACCAGCTGGAAGGCCACGCCCAGATGATCACCGAACATGCGCAGTGCTTCGCGCTGGGCGTCGGTGGCCTGGGCCAGCGCCGCAGCGCTGTGGGTGGAGGCCTCGAAGAGCATTGCGGTCTTGCCGCGGATGACCTCCATGTAGACGTCCTCGGTGGTGCTGGCATCGCGTACCCGCGACAGCTGCAGCACTTCGCCTTCGGCAATCACCCGGGTGGCCCTGGACAGGATCTGCATGACGGGCATGGAGCCCAGTTCGACCATCATCTCGAACGATCGGGAATAGAGGAAATCACCAACCAGCACGCTGGGAGCATTGCCCCACAGGGCGTTGGCCGTGGAGCGGCCGCGGCGCATGCCTGACATGTCGACCACATCGTCATGCAGCAGGGTGGCGGTGTGCAGGAACTCGATGGTAGCCGCCAGCAGCCGCAGGTCGTCGCCCCGGTGGCCCAGAGCCTTGCCGCACAGCAACACCAGCAATGGACGCAGGCGCTTGCCACCGGCCGACGTGATATAGTCGCCGATCTTCGATACCAGCGGCACGCGCGAGGTCAGCTGCTTCTTGATGATCTCGTCGACGGCGCTGAAATCGTCAGCCACCGCACGGTAGAAGGTTTGGGGTTGCATCGGCTGCTCCAGTGAGGTTGCGCGGCATGCTAGGTTGCGGGTCCCGGTGTGTCAAGGCACGGTGCCAGTCGGTCGGGCGCCGCACTTGCAAGCAAAACCTGTGTTGCGTACAATCGCGCACCCTAACTTCCTGGGCAGCACCTGCCTTACGCAATTGCACCGGGCCGTTCCAGCCCCGTGCAGCCATGCCAGCCAATACTTATCCCATAAAGCGCTGGGTGAGCAGGATTATCGGAGAAATACCATGTCTTACGCAGTAATTGTTACCGGTGGCAAGCAATACAAAGTCGCCGAAGGTGAATACCTGAAGATCGAGAAGCTCGAGATCGCCACTGGCGAATCCGTGACCTTCGATCGCGTTCTGCTGGTTGCCAACGGTGACGACGTCACCATCGGTGCACCCGTCGTCGCCGGTGCCAAGGTCGTTGCCGAAGTCATTTCGCAAGGCCGTCACGACAAGGTTCGCATCATCAAGTTCCGTCGTCGTAAGCACCACATGAAGCGCATGGGCCACCGCCAGTGGTTCACCGAGATCAAAATCACCGGTATTCAGGCTTAATCGCCTCGAACCCTGAATTTTTTGGAGAATTGAACCATGGCACACAAAAAAGCTGGTGGTAGTACCCGTAACGGTCGCGACTCAGAATCGAAACGCCTGGGCGTGAAGATGTACGGCGGCCAGGTCATCAAGGCCGGCAACATCATCGTGCGTCAGCGCGGCACCCAGTTCCACGCCGGTTACGGCGTTGGCATGGGCAAGGATCACACCCTGTTCGCCAAGATCGAAGGCGTGATCAAGTTCGAGAAGAAAGGCGAGTTCAACCGCCGTTACGTGAGCATCGTCGCAGCCTAATCGCGACGTCGCTCCAGAAGCCCCGTCATGCGACGGGGCTTTTTCGTTTGTGGTGAGCCTCTTGCAAAGCTGTTTGTATGGGTTGCCGGCGTGGGTTTCTACGGTCGTACGGGGCCGCCGCGCTCATTTTTGCAAGAGCCTCATGTTTATCAGTGTTCAACTCGTCGGAAGGCGAGAGGCGGTTTTTGAATGAAGTTTGTTGACGAAGTATCCATTCGGGTCAAGGCCGGTGATGGCGGTAACGGTTGCATGAGCTTCCGCCGCGAAAAGTTCATCGAGAACGGTGGCCCCAACGGCGGTGATGGCGGTGACGGTGGCTCGGTGTTCATGGTGGCGGACGAGAACCTCAACACCCTGGTCGACTACCGCTACACCCGTCACCACGAAGCGCAGCGCGGCGCCAACGGCGGCAGCACCGATTGCACCGGCAAGAAGGGCGAGGACCTGTTCCTGCGCGTGCCGGTCGGCACCACGGTGATCGATGCGTCCACTCAGGAAGTGATCGGTGACCTGGTCAAGCCGGGCCAGAAGCTGATGGTCGCGCAGGGTGGCTGGCACGGCCTGGGTAACACCCGCTTCAAATCCAGTACCAACCGCGCACCGCGCCAGACCACACCTGGCAAGCCGGGTGAGCAGCGCGACCTGAAGATGGAAATGAAAGTGCTGGCCGATGTAGGCCTGCTGGGCCTGCCGAATGCGGGCAAGAGCACGTTCATCCGTTCGGTGTCGGCCGCCAAGCCGAAAGTGGCCGATTACCCGTTCACTACCCTGGTGCCGAACCTGGGTGTGGTCAGCGTCGACCGCTGGAAGAGCTTCGTCATCGCCGACATTCCCGGCCTGATCGAGGGTGCCTCCGATGGCGCCGGGCTTGGCATTCGCTTCCTCAAGCACCTGGCGCGCACCCGTGTGCTGCTGCACCTGGTGGACATGGCGCCGCTGGACGAAAGCAGCCCGGCCGGTGCCGCCGAAGTCATCGTCAACGAGCTGACCCGCTTCAGCCCATCGCTGGCCGAGCGTGAGCGCTGGTTGGTGCTGAACAAGGCCGACATGGTCATGGATGACGAGCGCGACGAGCGGGTCAAGGAAGTGGTTGAGCGCCTGCAGTGGGAAGGCCCTGTGTATGTGATCTCGGCCATCTCCAAGCAAGGTACCGAAAAGCTCAGCCACGACCTGATGCGTTATCTTGAGGACCGCGCCGACCGCTTGGCCAACGACCCGGCCTATGCCGAGGAACTCGCCGACCTCGATCAGCGTATCGAAGACGAAGCCCGTGCCCAGCTGCAGGCCCTGGACGATGCCCGCACCTTGCGCCGTACTGGCGTCAAGAGCGTGCACGACATCGGCGATGACGATGACTGGGATGATGATTTCGAGGACGACGAAGACGGCCCGGAAATCATTTACGTGCGCGACTGATCGGTTGCAGTACACTAAACGCCGCTCGCTTGAGCGGCGTTTTTGTATCCACGGTATCTACAGATTCGACATAGGTTGGAAGACGATGCGAAGCAAGGTGACGGGCGCCAGGCGCTGGGTCGTGAAGATTGGCAGTGCGCTGCTGACCGCCGATGGCAAAGGCCTCGATCGCGGTGCCATGGCCGTGTGGGTCGAGCAGATGGTCGCGCTGCGGGAGGCAGGTGTTGAGTTGGTGCTGGTCTCTTCGGGCGCCGTGGCTGCCGGTATGAGCCAGTTGGGCTGGACATCGCGACCCAGTGCGATGAACGAGCTGCAGGCAGCGGCATCCATCGGCCAGATGCGCCTCGTGCAGGCTTGGGAGTCGAGCTTCGGCGAGCATGGCAAGCATACTGCGCAGATCCTGCTGACCCATGACGACCTGTCCGACCGCAAGCGTTACCTCAATGCGCGCAGCACCCTGCGTACCCTCGTCGAGCTGGGCGTGGTGCCGGTGATCAACGAGAACGACACGGTGGTGACCGACGAAATTCGCTTCGGTGACAACGACACCCTGGCGGCGTTGGTGGCCAACCTGGTGGAAGCCGACCTGCTGGTGATCCTTACCGACCGTGACGGCATGTTCGATGCCGACCCACGCAATAACCCGGATGCCCAGCTGATCTTCGAGGCGCGTGCCGACGATCCTGCACTTGACGCCGTGGCGGGCAGTACCGGCGGTGCGCTGGGGCGCGGCGGCATGCAGACCAAACTGCGTGCTGCGCGCCTGGCGGCACGCTCTGGTGCCCACACCATCATCATCGGTGGTCGCATCGAGCGCGTACTCGATCGCCTCAAGGCAGGTGAGCGTTTGGGCACATTGTTGTCGCCTGAGCGCGGCATGCTGGCTGCCCGTAAGCAGTGGCTGGCGGGTCATCTGCAAACCCGTGGCACGCTGGTGCTGGACGCGGGCGCGGTGCAGGCGCTGCGTCAGGCCAATAAAAGCTTGCTGCCAGTGGGCGTCAAGGCCATCCAGGGCAGCTTCCGACGTGGCGAGATGGTGGTCTGCGTGGGCCCTGACGGATTGGAGGTGGCCAGGGGGCTGGCCAACTACAGTGCCTTGGAGGCGCAGAAGATCATCGGGCAGTCGTCCGACGTCATCGAGTCTATCCTGGGTTATAGCGCCGAGCCTGAGCTGGTGCACCGTGACAATCTGGTGCTGGTATGAACATGCTGAAGAAATTGTTTGTCGTGGCTGCCCTCGGGCTGCCTACGTTGGCCGGCGCCGAGGAAATCGGCCAAGTGTCCACGGTCTTCAAGTTCCTGGGGCCAAACGACCGCATCGTCGTGGAAGCCTTCGACGATCCCAAGGTCGAGGGTGTGACGTGCTACCTGTCGCGGGCCAAGACTGGGGGCGTGAAAGGTGGGTTGGGCTTGGCCGAGGACCGTGCAGAAGCCTCGATTGCCTGCCGCCAGGTGGGACCGATCAGCTTCAAGGGCGAGCTCAAGGACGGCGATGAAGTGTTCAAGGAGCGTACTTCGCTGGTGTTCAAGACCATGCAGGTGGTGCGCTTCCTCGACAAGAAGCGCAACACACTGGTGTACCTGGTCTACAGCGACCGCATCGTCGAAGGCAGCCCGCAGAATGCCGTGACGGCGATTCCGATTTTGCCCTGGGCTCAGTGACGAGTAGGCCTGGGTCGATTCGAGTCACCAAGTTGATCGGTATGTAGAAGCAGTCTCGGCACGGCGCGGGACCGGCTGCGAAGCCCCATAGCCTCGGCTTTGCAGCTCATAACCTTGGGGTCGCTTCGCGGCCCATCGCGGCACAAGGCCGCTCCCACAGGTTTTGCATGCATACATATGTCTCCTACAGGTCTTGCATGACACCTGGCTATGCCGCCCTTGCAGGAACGGCTCATCGCGCTAAAAGCCCGCCCCAAAGGGGAGTTGCCAGCCTTCCGATGTGCGTAAGTCAGTGGCTCTTCAGATTTGGCGCAATACCGAGGGTTATGCAGTACTTGTGGGAGCGGCCTTGCGCCGCGATGGGCCGCAACGCGGCCCCAAGGCTCTCCGTCAGGCCACCACTTCACTCTGATCTTCGCGTACCGCCACCTTAACCTCCTCCAACGGGCTGATGAACTTCCAGTCCGATTCGTCGATGTAGATGCCATTGGGCCCGCTGCCGCCTTCCAGGTCGATGGCCACCCGTGCGGAGACCTGCGGCTTCACGCTCGCCAGGATCGGTACGAAGCCCAGCTGCAGGCTGGTCTCCAGCAGTGCCGCCTGGTTGCGTTCGTCGATGTCCGCCGCTTCGTCCAGGTAATACGGCAGGCGGACGCGTCCGGCCAGGTCGCGGTCCATCAAGTGCAGCAACAGGTACATATTGGTCAGCGCCTTGATGGTCATGGTCGTGCCATTGGAAGCCGCGCCGTCGATGTCGGCGTGGATGATCGGCTGGCCATTGACCTTGGTAATCTCGAACGCCAGCTCGAACAGCTCTTTCAACCCCAACTGGTTGTGGTTCGCAGCGACCAACCGTGCCAGGTACTCCTTGGCTTCCTCGTTCTTGTTGTCCTGATCGGCATTCTGGGTGAGGTCGAACACCGACAGGGTTTCGCCCTCTTCATACTGCCCGGCACTGTGGATGATCTGGTCGATGTGCTTGAGCGCTTCCTTGTTCGGTGCCAACACCACGCGGAAGCTTTCCAGGTTCGATACCTGGCGCCGGTTGATCTCACGGTTGAACAAGGCAAGCTGATGCTCGAGGCTATCGTAGTCGCTACGAATATTGCGCAAGGTACGAGCGATGTCGGTCACAGCGGCGCGACGCGCTTTGGCCAGGGTCAAGGCTTCGTCCGTCCGGTGGGCGTAGGCGTTGACCAGCAACTGCAGGCGGCGCTCCATGTCGTCTTCGCTGTCGAACTTGGCCACGCCCTTCAGGCGTACCTGCGCATACAAGGCCTCGATCTGGTTATCCACTCGTTGCAGGCTCTGCCAGCTGTCCTGGTAGTCGTTGAGCAGTGGCAGCAGGTTGTCCATCGAATCGTCGACGGTATCCATGAACGGCGTGCCATAGGGCAGGTCGGCTGGAAGCAGCTGACGGCGGCGCAGCGCATCGTCCAAGGTGCGTTGCTTGGACTCAAGGTCACCCAGCTGTCGCGCGACCAATTGAAGCTTGGCCGACAGCTGCTGCACGCGCTCGGTGAAGGCATCGCTGGAGCGCTTGAGCTCATCCTGGGCGGCTTCCATCTGGGCAAGCTGCTCAAGCTTGGCGGGCTCTTCGGCGGCCAAGGTCTGGCTGCGACGGTAGTCCTCCAGGGCTTTCTGAGCGTCGAGCACCTGCTGGTACAGCGCCTCGGTCTGCGCCTTGGAAGCCGAGCGGTCGGCGCTCACCGCCTGCTGGGTCTTGAGCTGGCGCAGCTCCTTCTCCAAACGCTCCTTCTGATCGCGCAGCGCCGCGCGGTCAGCCAGTGCCTGCAAGGCCGGTGGGTCGATGTGAGTGAGGTCGATGGACAGCCCAGGCGCCTCGAAACGCTCACCCTTGAAGCCCTCAAGCACGGCCTCCAGCGATTTGACCCATAGATCGCTGTCATCCAGCTCGATCCCACGCTCGCCCAATGGCAGGCTGAACAAGGCACCGTTGAACAGGCGCATCAGGCGGTCGACATCCTGCTGCGAGAACTCTTCGCGCAAGCGGGCATAGCTGTTGTTGTCGGCATGGTCGAGCTGCTGCTTGACCTGCCTGAGGCGTTTTTCCAGGTCACGAACGCGTTCGTCGAGGTCTTCGGCGCTGAACTGCCGGGACTGGGCGAGGGCGCCGGCGAGTTCGTCATGGGCATCTTTGGCCGCCAGCAGCTGCTGCTCCAGCACCTTGACGTCATCGACCAAGGCAAACCGGTGACGCAAGACGGACAGCTCGCCCAGCCAGCGCTGGATGCCGGTGATTTCACGCTCCAGGCGCATCAGCTCCTGGGTCCCGCCCCGCTGGTCATTCTGCAAGCGGTCCTGTTCGCCCCGGTAATGCTCGGCCTGGATGACCAGTTCTTCCTTGCGGGCCATGGCGTAGTCCTGCCAGGTGCCCAGCAGGTTGTCGAGCACTGGCGAAATGCGGTGCAGCTTACCGCGCAGGATGTCGCGCTGGGCGACGCCGCCGGCGAGCGCTTCGACCAGGGGCCCGGCCGCGACCAGGGCGTTGTAGTCCTGCTCCATGCGCCGGACGTCGCGGAAGGCTTCTTCGCAGGCGGCAATGTAGTCGACGCTGCCGGAGCGCAAGCTGTGCTCGAAGGCATCGAGGAACAGTTGCTTGAGCTTGGCCGCCGTGATTTCACGCATGTGCAGCAGGTTGATGAACAGCGCGCGGAAGGTCTTGAGGCTTTGCTCGCTGGTGGAGCGCAGCGGGATCAGGGTGAGGTCCAGTGGCACCGAGGTATGGCCGCCGACCAACAGGCGACGCAATTCATCGGGCTTGAGCTCGTAAGCCTTGATGCCCTTGCTCTCGAGGTTGCTGAACAGTTCTTTCTGGCGCAGGCACGTGTCGTTTTTCTGATAGTGCGCCAGGTCCAGCTCGCCCTGGTAGGCAAAGAACTGGTGGCCGAAACCGCCACCCGGCCCGCGGCCTACCACGCCGATCACGTGCGGGCCATGGGGTAGGCTCAGTTCGCAAAGGATGTACGAGGTATCGCTGGCGAAGTAGAAGCGGCGCGATTGCTCGAGGCTGTACTTGCCGAAGCTCATGTCCGACATACGGGCCAGGATCGGGAACTGCAGGGCGTTGATCGAGGCAGACTTGCCCAGGTTGTTGGCGCCATACACAGACAGCGGGTGTTCCAACGGGAACAGGCCCAGGCTGTAGCCGGCCGTGTTGAGCAATGCGAAACGGCGGATGCCGTAGCGTTCCTGGCTCATGCGTCGATCTCCTGTTGCTCTTCGCGAATGACGCGAGCCAATGCTTGCTCTTCGTCTTCCTCAGCCTCGAACGGGCTGAGGTCGAGCGGGTCATCGGTGCGTTCGAGCGTTTGCTCGGCAGGGTCCTCGGCCAGCACGGGGGTGGGCAAGGGCAGGGCGCTGTGTAGCGTGGCCGCCAGGTCGCGGTCCTGTTGAACGGCCAGGCACACATCCAGGAACCGGTGCATCGGCGGCAGGAAGCGGTAGATGCCGCCTTCCTCATGGGCGAAGCCAAGCTGCGTCATGCGACGCAGGATCTTTTCTTCCAGGTCCTCGACCGACTGCACTTCGGCCTGCTGGAACAGGTCACGGTACTTGTCCAGCAGCGAGGGCAGTTCGTCACGGCCAACGCTGCCGCCGTCGAGCACGGCGATCGGGTCGCGGCCTTGATCGGCCAAGTGCTCGACCAGGATGAAAGTGAACAGAGACAGGCGCTGCGCCGTCTTGTTGACCTGGGCTGCTGTCATGTCTGGCACGAAGTAATAGAAACCGCGGGTGTCGCACACCAGCTCGAAGCCCAGCGCCTTGAACAGGCTGCGGTACTGATCCTGGAAATTGGACAACTGTGCGTACAGCTCAGGGTCGCGGCGGCTGATGTGGAAACCTTTGAACAGCTCGCGGAAGATCGGTGCCAGCTGGGACAGTTCGGAAAGATCAAGATGCATGGGCGGGGCTCGCGTGGGGTTCTCGAGGCGCACTGGCGGCGTCTTCGCGGCTGGAGGTCAGGGCGTATGAACGCAGGCTGACTCGGTGTTCCTGGGTGTCGTAGTCGCGGCGCTCGAGGCGCTCGCGGCTGAAGCGTTTTTCTCGTGACAGGCGCGAGAACCAGTACAGCAGCTCGTCGGTGGCGCTTTCGGGCTCCTGTTCCAGCAACCAGATCATCAGGTCGGGCAGGGGTAGCGCTTGTTCGCAACGTTCGGTCATTTCCTTGACCGTGCGCGGTGCACGAGGCAGGGCGTCGGAAGCGCTCTTGTGCGCCTTGGGGAAGCGCGCCGGCTTTGGCTCGAAGCGCGCCAGGGCATAGACATACGCCTCGACCTGGCTGGCGCTGCCCAGAAACGTGCTTTGCGGCCGGGTGAACAAGGGCATGGCCGCCTGGGGCAGGGCGTCCAGGCCCTTGCGGCGCACCACCGACAGGGCAAGAGCTGCGCCACGGGTAACCGCGTTGTGCCGGCGCGCTTCCTCGCGCAGCGGCAGCAGCAGTTCACGGGCATGGCGCAAGGTCAGCTGAGCGCTGGTCTGCATCTCCAGGATGCGCGCGTGGGTGCGCAGCAGCATGTCATCGTCGACCAGGTGACCCAGTCGCGCCTGTTCGCCGAGCAATTTCAGCAGCACGGTCTCGACCTTGCGCACACCTTGCTCGAAGGCGCCGTCAGCATTGACCAACTGGATCATCGGCTCGACGTATTCGTCCCAAGTGGCCAGCACTTCGGCATAGCGTTGGCGCAGCGGAATCTGCCGATTGCTGGTCTTCGCTCGTTCGGCTACGGCCACCAGCGCCTGCTCGTCGTTGTCGAGCTTTTTCAGCACGTCCCGCACGCGCATATCCAGCAGCCGCAGTTGCCGCGCCAGGTCATCGCTGTCGCGGTTGTCGAAGGCATCCTGAATGTGCCCGGCCAGACGCTCGAGATGGCGCAGATAGGCCTCGATTTCCAGGCACAGGCCAAGCCGGTGCTCGCGGCGCAGGTAGGCGAGGAAGTCGTGTATCTGAGCATTGAGCTCGAAGCGGTTCGGGCTCTTGGCAACCGGCACCAGGATGTCCAGACGGATCCACACATCGAGCAGTTGGGTGATGTCCTGCGGGGTGCTCTCGACCTGCTGGCGAGCAACGTGCTGGCGCAGCTCCACCAGGCTGAGGGTGCCCTGGTCGAAACGCTCGCACAGCGGCTCGATCAAGGCCCAGTGTTCGGCTAGGGCGCGCAGGACGCGCTTGGGTTCGATCATCGGCTTGGACTCGTTGCCAAGAAAAAGGGGGCGATTGTACTGCATCCGACGGGTTGGTTTTCATCCCCATGGTCCGTATTGCGACAGGCTGGTCGAGCCGCGCGCGTCCAAGGCTTGCCCAGGCAGGCAGGGCATGCGCAAAAAACCGCCGAGCAGATGCGGCGCTGGCAGGTCATCGGCGTTAGAATGCGCACCTGTCTCCACCCCCCCCTCGGATGAACGCCTTGCTTACCGAACAACGTCGCCGTGCCTACCTGTCCGCCATGCAAGTGGTGCACTGGCTGCCGCGCGCCGAGCTGCCGTTCGCAGCGCCATCGCGGCCCGAGCTGCTGCTGCCGTTGGCGCCGGCCGAGGACATCGACTTCGAGCCGCCGCCGCGCCAGATGGCAGGCAAGCCGGCTGCCGCTCCCCAGGCGCGGGTTGTCGAGCGGCCGAAAATCGAAGTCCCGCGGCCTGGCGCTTCCGCCAAGGCTGCTGCCAAGCCTGTCGAGACGCCGGAGCAGGCTGCAGCCCCTCGCCCAGTGCCCGTGCCGCCCCCGCGCTTCGCCCTGCAACTGCTGCGCGCCGGCGAATGCCTGTTGTTGGTGGAGCTGGCTACGGGGCAGCCTTTCCAGAGCCGTGACCCGTCCTATCTGTTGCTCAAGGACATGCTGCGCGCTGCCGGTCTGCCCGACGCTCCGCAAATCGTCGGTGAGCCGGTGCGGTGGCCGCTGCTGATGCGCGGCAATATGGACCAAGGCCCGGAAGCAGCCCGCGATTTCGTTCAGGGCTTTGTCCAGGCGCGCCTGGAAGAGGCCCCCTGCACCTGCCTGTGGCTGGTGGGCATGCCGGCGCTGCGCTTTGCCGCCGGCGCCGACGACCAGGCCTATTATCAAACCCTCAAGCTCGACGGCCTGGGCGAGGCATGGGCCTTGCCAGGCCTGGAACTGTTGATGGACGAGCCGCAACGTAAAGCGGACGTCTGGAAAGCCATGCGCCAGCTGATGGCGCGCTGGAAGCGCGTTGAATGAGTGACTCGATCAGTTTTCGCCTCATGAGCGAGGCGGATCTGGATGCCGTGCTGAAAATCGAATATGCCGCGTTCAGCCATCCCTGGACTCGCGGCATCTTCCTGGATGCCTTGAAATCCTACGAAGTCTGGCTGATGTTCGATGGTCAGCAGCAGGTAGGCCATGGGGTGATCAACGTGATCATCGACGAAGCCCACCTGCTCAATATCACCGTCAAGCCTGAGAACCAGGGGCGTGGCCTGGGCCTGCGGCTGCTTGAGCACCTGATGTCGCGAGCCTACCAGCTCAATGGGCGCGAATGCTTCCTTGAAGTGAGGGCCAGCAACCCGGCCTATCGCTTGTACGAGCGTTTTGGCTTCAATGAAATTGGCCGCAGACGCGACTACTATCCAGCTGCAGGTGGTCGCGAGGATGCGTTGGTGATGGCCTGCACGTTGTTCCCGGACTGAGCGAGCGGCACCGTGCCGCTACCATGACGTGCAGGGGTATGCCATGTCGAAAGGGGTTGTGGTCGCGGTGCTACTGATGGCGGCATGTTCAGCACCCAGTGCTGCTGTGGCCGATGAACGCGACCTGCGGATGTTCGCCCACTGGGCAGGCGATCACTCGACACGGCCGTTTCGTGAAATGCTGGTCCAGGCCCGTGTGTATGGCGTGGTGCCGATCCACCAACTGTTGCGCTCGGCGTCGGACTGGAAGCTGTGCCGAGCCTCACCGTTCGCCGTGCCGCCCGAGGCGCACTGGCCCGCTGTGCGGTCCACGCTCACGTTGCTCAGGACGCTAGGTGAGCAAGGGGCCTTGGCCGATTTCGAAGTGGTCTCCGCCTACCGTGATGCAGGCCTGAATCGCTGTGCAGGCGGGGCGGTCGGCAGTGCGCATACGCAGCAGTTCGCCGTGGATATCCTGTTGCCGCCCTGGGCCGACCCGAACCCGCTTTGCCGTTTCTGGCAGCAGCACGGCCAGGCGTGGAACATGGGGTTCGGCCGCTACCCGAGCGGCCGCATCCATCTGGACACGGCCGGCTACCGCACCTGGGGAGGCGACGGCAGTGCCACGTCATCGTTCTGTAGCAAGCCCAGGTGAGCCAGGTATCGGGGCGGGTCGCACTGTGCAACAGTCGTTGCCCTTGCAGCGTCGCTGACAACGGCGGGCGACCCACAGGGCCAATCCATTTTGTGGCTGGCGCACTGGGCATGGTTCAGCCTGGTCGCGGTCTTTTTCTCCAGCGCCGGTTTGCGCGAAGCGATGATCGAACGGCAAGTCATTGCTAACCGGCTAACGCATGGCTTTCTGACAGGCAAAGAAAAAGGGCTTACCTTGCGGTAAGCCCTTCGTCTTGTTTGGTGGCTACACAGGGACTTGAACCCCGGACCCCAGCATTATGAATGCTATGCTCTAACCAACTGAGCTATGTAGCCGATGGCGCGCATTATTCTCTTGAACGGCCCCTCTGTCAACACGCTTTTCAAAAAAAATTTACACGCTTTCAAAAACTTAGCGGTCGATGCTGGTATGCAGGGTTTGTCCCACCACCCGCCAACCCCATATTTGGGGGCTGGATGGCCTGAGTCACGCCTGTGGTCCATTCGCAACGCCTGGCTGCCTCGACCCCGCCCACCTATCTCGCGATTACGACAGCCTTGCCTGCCTGACTGCAGGTAACGGAAAAAAAGGTAGCTATGTATCTATTTGTGTCCCGATAATCGGAGCCCAGCTTTCCGACGGAGATTCAGGCCATGGCCACCCCCAGCGCCGCCCCGGCGTCCACTCAAGCGCAGGCGAGCACCGCTACGCCGCTGGTGATGCGCATCATCGGTTTCTGCGCCCTGGCGCACCTGATCAACGACCTGATCCAGTCGGTGCTACCGGCCATCTACCCGATGCTCAAGGCCAACTACGACTTGAGTTTTGCCCAGATCGGCATGATCACCCTGACGTTCCAGATCACCGCTTCGCTGCTGCAACCGTGGGTGGGCTTTTTCACCGACCGCCGGCCTTCGCCCAACCTGCTGCCCATGGGCACGGTCTGTACATTGATCGGCATCGTGATGCTGGCCTTCGTCGGCAGCTTCCCGATGATCCTGCTCGCATCGGCCCTGGTCGGCATCGGCTCTTCTACATTTCACCCGGAAACCTCGCGTATCGCGCGACTGGCATCCGGGGGCCGCTTTGGCCTGGCGCAATCGACGTTCCAGGTAGGCGGCAACTCCGGTTCTGCCCTGGGCCCGTTGCTGGCAGCGGCCATCGTCATCCCGTTCGGGCAAACCCACGTGGCGTGGTTTGGCGTCGCCGCATTGTTTTTCCTCGCCGTGACCTTGATGCTGCGCCGCTGGTACATCGAGCACCTCAACCAGGCCAAGGCTCGCAAGGCCGTGCAGGCTACCCATGGCATCTCGCGCGGGCGCGTGGTCGCGGCGCTGGTGGTGCTGGGGCTGCTGGTGTTTTCCAAGTACTTCTACATGGCGAGCTTCACGAGCTACTTCACCTTCTACCTGATCGAAAAGTTCGGCGTCTCGGTCGCCAGTTCCCAACTGCATCTGTTCCTGTTCCTGGGTGCAGTGGCGGCGGGCACCTTCTTTGGCGGGCCCATCGGCGATCGCATCGGGCGCAAGGCGGTGATCTGGTTTTCGATCCTGGGTGTGGCACCGTTCACCCTGGCACTGCCCTACGCCGACCTGTTCTGGACGACCGTATTGAGCGTGGTGATCGGCTTCATTCTGGCTTCGGCCTTCTCCGCCATCGTGGTGTATGCCCAGGAACTGGTACCTGGAAGCGTGGGCATGATCGCGGGCATCTTCTTCGGCCTGATGTTCGGCTTTGGCGGTATCGGCGCGGCATTGCTGGGGTACGTGGCTGACCTGCGCGGCATCGAGTACGTCTACGGGCTGTGCTCGTTCCTGCCGCTTTTCGGGGTGCTGGCAGTGCTGTTGCCGAGCACGGGCAAGCGCTGAGCAGACACGGGGGCATTGATGCCCCCTTGGCCGCCCAGGCGCCTGGACAATTGACGGTATCGCTTGCTCTGGCCTAGAGTGCCGCCTCTTCCTCATTTTCTGCGTAGTAGCCAAAGCAATGCGCCGTTTCCTGTCCTTGCCCTGTACTCGTCAGCCTGCCTTGGATGGGCTGCGCCGTGCATGGCCGAGCGACACCGTGCTCAAGCGCCGCCGCAGCGTCCTCTTTGCCTTCACTTTTTCGCCACACCTGAACTGATCAGCGTTCGAACAGCGTCCGCCATGCTGGTGGGTGCGCTCGTGTCTGCACGTCTAATCGGTTTACTGGGAGTGGTTCATGAACATGCGTTTGCTGGCGGGCTTGTTGTTCGCCGTTTCGGTCGTGGGTTTCAGCTTGGGCGCGACCTTGCCACTGGTGTCGTTGCGCCTGCACGAAGCAGGAGCAAGTACCCTCGAAATCGGCGTGATTTCCGCCATCCCGGCGGCTGGCATGATGTTGTCGGCGTTTTTGGTGGACGCCGGCTGCCGACATTTCAACCGACGTACGCTGTATTTGCTGTGCTTCAGCCTGTGCACACTCAGCATCGGTCTTCTGGAGCCTGCATTCGCGTCGTTGTGGTGGCTGGCAATCTTGCGGCTGGCACTGGGCCTTGGCATGGGTATCGCCATCATTCTCGGTGAGTCGTGGGTCAACGAACTGTGCCAGGAGCATAACCGCGGCAAGATCATGGCGCTGTACGCCACCAGCTTTACCGGCTTTCAAGTACTGGGGCCGGCGATGCTGGCGCTGCTCGGTGCCCACAGCCCTTGGATCACCGGCGTGGTCACGGCGTGCTATGGCCTGGCACTGGCCTGCATCGTGATGACGGTTCCCAATGACCGCGTGTCGCACGCCGAAGATGACAAGAGCTTCGGCTTGGCTGGTTTCTTCCGCGTAGCCCCCACGCTGTGCGTGGCCGTGCTGTTCTTCTCGTTCTTCGATGCCGTGGTGCTCTCGCTGTTGCCGGTGTATGCCAGCAGCCATGGTTTTGCCGTGGGGATAGCGGCGCTGATGGTGACCGTTGTGTTCGCAGGCGACATGCTGTTCCAGCTGCCGCTGGGCTGGCTTGCCGACCGCGTGGAGCGCACCGGCCTGCACCTGGTGTGCGGTGTGGTGGCCATGGCCATCGGCATTGGCCTGCCCTGGTTGTTGAACATGACCTGGCTGTTGTGGCCACTGCTGGTGGTGCTGGGCGCCGTCGCGGGCGGCATCTATACCTTGGCGCTGGTGCTGATCGGCCAGCGCTTCAAAGGCCAGGACCTGGTCACCGCCAATGCCAGCGTCGGTCTGCTGTGGGGCGTCGGTAGCCTGGTAGGGCCGCTGATCAGCGGTGCGGCCATGGGGGCAGCGCCTCATGGCTTGCCCATGGCGCTAGCATTGATGGCCGGCCTGTTCGTGTGTTTCGCCCGGCAGTCGTACCGGCGGGAACGGCAGGTGCCTGCCGTGGCGGACTGAGCCGGCGGACGGCAATGCGATAAGCCTAAGCGGCGTCGATGTTGACCCAGTATCGGGTGTGGTAATCGATACGCACCGGCAGGCTCCGGGTCAGCAGCTGGAGGATCTGGTTGGTGTCGGCCAACTGGTAGGTGCCCGACACCTTGAGGTTCGCCACTGCCGGTGCGCAGCGCAGCAAGCCGGGGCGGTAACGAGAGAGCTCGGCGACGAAATCCGCCAGCGGCATCTGCCGTACGCTGAGCACTCCGTCGGTCCAGCCCCAGGGGTCACTGGGCGGGGTAATGGCGTGATGGCCTCCGTCGGCCTGCACTTGCAAGGTTTCGCCGGAATGCATCTGCAATGGGGTGGTACCCGTCATTACCGTCACTTCGCCTCGGCGCACGGCCACCATCAAGCCTTGATCGCTTTGGCGTACCACCAACTGCCCGTCGAGGGTGAGCAGGGTGACCACTGGGGTATCGATGAAAAACGGGCGTTTGTCGTCGGCGTTGCTGTCCAGGCTGACCTCACCGCGCAGAAGCTCCAGGCGGCGTTGGCTCGCCGTGAAGCGCAGGTCGATGGCACTGGCGGTGTTCAACTGAATGCGGCTGCCATCGCTGCCTTGCAGCTGTCGGCGCTCGCCGGT
Organism: uncultured Pseudomonas sp.; assembly: GCA_963529135.1. GTDB lineage: Bacteria > Pseudomonadota > Gammaproteobacteria > Pseudomonadales > Pseudomonadaceae > Aquipseudomonas. The sequence goes on from CAURYQ010000031.1 coordinate 30,878, forward strand.
AGCAGTGGCACTGTCGGCCAGCAGGTGTGGCAGGCTCAGTGGCTCGCGCGTCATCCAGCCGATACCGCTGCCCACAGCCAGCACGGCCACCAGCTTGAGCTGGTCGCGTCGGCTAATGCCTTGGCGTTCGCTACCTTGCAGCGTCCGACGGCTCAGGTCCTTGGGTAACCCCGCCAGTTCATCGCCCAGATTGCTGACTCGCTGCCAGGCCAAGCTGTTATGAGGGTGCAAGGTCAGCCAGTGCTGAAACTGCGCCTCGGTATCCGGGCCGGGGCTGCCGAAGCGTAGCGTCACCAGCCAGTCGATGGCCTGGTCGACACGTGCCTGGGCAGGTGCTTCGTCAGGCGTCGGCATAGCGCAACCGGTAACAGACCTTCAGTGCCTTGGCCAAGTCGCGCTCCACGGTCGCTTTTGAAACGCCCAGCAGCAGGCTGATCTGGACGATGCTGAGCCCGTCCAGTTGCGCGTGCAGGAACGCCTGGCGAGCGCGCGGCTTGAGCTGATGCAGGGCACGGTCGAGGCGCTCGAGGCTGTCGAGAATGACCAACCTGTGTTCTTCGCTGGGGATGTCCGTTTCGGGCAGATGCGCAAGGCTGTCCTGATAGGCCCGCTCCAGCGCACGGCGACGAAATTGATCGATCATCAGGCCACGGGCGATGCTGCTCAGGTAGGCGCGGGGTTCTTTCAGCTGCGAGGTCTGCCGAGCCCGCAACAGGCGTACGAAGGTGTCCTGGGCCAGATCGGCTGCATGTTCGCTACACCCGACACGGCTGCGCAGCCAGCCGCGCAACCAGGCATGATGGGACCGGTAGAGCAGGGCGACCTCCGTCGGGTTGAGCGTGTCGGGAAGCTGCATCGTCGCCACGGTCGGTTCCTGTCGGGTGTGATTGTGAATGGTTCTCAATTCTATGCGGGTAACGCCACAGCGGCAATGCCGCCTCGGAAATTACTTGCGCAAGATTCGGCATTGAGCCGATGAGTGGCTGCGCTAAGCTGGCATCTCCCGTGATGCTTGGAGCTTCATCGATGTCGGTCGACCTTGAACCTGATGCCTACCGGCAGGCTGCCGAGCATCTCAGTGGGCTGGATGCGGACTGGGCGCGGCACATCGCCGCCGTAGGGCCTTGCCTTCACTGCACGACGCCCGGTCGCGAGCCCTATGAGGCGTTGATAAGGTCGGTCGCTTACCAGCAGCTGCATGCCCGTGCAGGCGATGCGATCCTGAAGCGGTTGCTAACGCTGTTTGGGCAGCAGGCTTTTCCCGGGCCCGAGCAACTGCTGGCAGCAGACCCTGCTTTACTGCGCGGCTGCGGCTTTTCGGCCAGCAAACTGGCCACGGTGCAGGGCATCGCCCACGCTCGCCTCGACGGTGTCGTGCCGACCCGTGTGCAGGCCCTGGGCATGATGGATGACGAATTGATAGAGCGGCTGGTGACACTGCGCGGAGTAGGGCGGTGGACGGTTGAAATGTTACTGATCTACAGCCTGGAGCGCTTGGACGTGCTCCCGGTCGATGACTTTGGCGTGCGCGAAGGCTATCGACGGCTCAAGGCCCTGGAAAAAGCGCCGACGCCAGCGCAAATGCGCGCCCTAGGTGCCGCCTGGCGGCCTTATCGCACCGTGGCTGCCTGGTACCTGTGGCGGGCCTGAGCGCGGGCCGACCCACGAATTGTCTGGAAGGCGAGCATGAAAACCTACACTACGTCCGAGCAGCGCTGGCAGGCGGTCGAGGCGCGAATCGCCGAAGCAGCGCAATATTTCGTCTACGCCGTGCGCACAACCGGTATCTATTGCTATCCGGGCTGCAGGGCCAAGCTGCCCCTGCGCAGCAACCTCGAGTTTTTCGACACGCCCGCATCGGCAGAGGCAGCTGGCTATCGTGCATGCAAACGCTGCATGGGCCCGCCGGCCGGCACTTCGCGTCACCGTAGCCTGGTCAGTCGTGCCTGTCGCCTGATCCAGCGGTGCGATCCGCCGCCGAGCCTGGAGCAGCTGGGCCAACACCTGGCGGTCAGCCCGTTCCACCTGCACCGGTTGTTCAAGGCACACACCGGCCTCACGCCCAAGGCCTACGCCGAGGCGTTTCGCGCCCAGCGCCTGAGGGCTCGGCTCGAAGAAGGACAGGGCTCGGTCACCGATGCCATCCTTGACGCGGGGTACAACTCCAGCAGCCGCTTCTATGCTGGCGCCGAGCAGCGCCTGGGCATGCCTCCGCGGCAGTTCCGCGCGGGCGGCGCCGGGGTGACCATTCGCTTCGCCGTTGGCCAGTGCTCCTTGGGCGCCATCCTGGTCGCACAGAGTGAGAAGGGCATCTGTGCCATCTTGCTGGGCGATGAGCCCGAGACGCTCGTGCACGCCTTGGAGGATCAGTTCTGCAACGCGGAGCTGGTGGGTGCAGATGCCGACTATGAACAGGTCGTGGCGCAGGTGATCGGCTTCGTCGAGGCGCCGGCGCTTGGTCTGGACCTGCCGCTGGACGTGCAGGGCACCGTGTTTCAGGAGCGGGTGTGGCAAGCGCTGCGAGAGGTACCGGTCGGTTGCCGAGTCAGCTACAGCGACATCGCCCAACGCATAGGCGCACCCAAGGCGGTGCGAGCGGTTGCCAAGGCGTGCGCGGCCAACCGTATTGCCGTGGCCATTCCCTGTCACCGCGTGGTACGACGCGACGGCGACATTAGCGGTTATCGATGGGGTATCGAGCGTAAACGGCAATTGCTGGTGCGAGAAACAGGCCTCTCCTGATTGCCTGAAGCGGCGTAGAATCGCTCGCCAGATCGAATTGCAAAGAGGAATATTCGATGAGGCGTGTCAGCCTTGCCCGCTTTAGTCAGCGCTTGATGTTGCTGCTGGCGTTGATCATGGCAGCGTCCAGCCCGGCCTGGTCGGCACCTGCCGCTGTCGCGTCGGCGCAGTCTGCCGCTGACGCCCCCGCGCTGGACGAAACGGCCACCGTCGACCAATTGAGCGACCGGCTGGACCAGATTCGCCAGGGCGTTACCAATGACGCCAACGACGACCTTCTGGCGCAATTGCGCATGGCGGCCGTGCAGGTCCAGCGCCAGGCTGACGCCCTGAGCGCCCAGCGTGCAGCCGATGCCCAGAAGGTGGATGACCAGCTGAAGGTCATAGGCCCGCTGCAGCCGGACGAGGCCGCTGCCTTGACCCAGCAGCGCAAGGCGCTGGAAGCCGAAAAGAAAACCCTGGTGGCGCAACAGGACCAGGCCACCAAACTGACCCAGTCGGCACGCGACCTGTCCACGCAGATCGTCAACCTGCGCCGCAGCCTGTTCAACTCGCAGATATCCAGCCGGGCAGCCTCGCCGTTGAACCCTGCTTTCTGGCAGAGCATCATCCGCCCCACCCAGGATGACGTGGCACGGCTGCATGACCTGCGCGGCGAGATCACCGACGCGCTCGACAGTGCCTTGAGTGCCGAGCACCGCTGGCTGTTCTTCGCCAGCCTGATCGCGTCCATTCTGGTATGGACCTTGGTGCGGGGGCTGTTGGAGCGACTGCTGGCCAGGTCGATGGTGCGCTGGCTGCCAGAAGGGCGGCTGCGTCGCAGTGCCTTGGCATTGGGCGTGAGCCTGGCGACGCTGGGCACCATTGCAGGCTCCGTATCGCTCTTGCGCTGGGGAGTTGAAAGCAGTGCGCAGCTGGGCTCGGACCTGGCCAGCCTGACCGACCATATCCTTGCCCTGGTCGTGTTCAGCGCCTTCATCACCGGCCTTGGCCGTGCGCTGTTGATGTTGCAGCGGCCCTCCTGGCGCTTGCCCGCGATCCCGGACGAAGTGGCCGAGGCCCTGGGTTGGTTCCCCAAGGTGCTGGCATTGGCACTGATGGTGATGATGACCTTAGAGCGGGTCAACAGTGTGATCGGCGTCAGCCTGGCCTTGACGGTCGCGGTCAACGGCCTGACGGCGCTGGTGGTCGCATTGATCTTCGCCGGCGCCCTGGTGTGCTACCGCCGTGCTCGCCGTCGTCACGGCATTGGCCGGGCGCCGGGGCTGGCCGGGTTGATCCCGTTCGTGATGGTGGTGTGGTTGGCAGCGATCCTGCTGTCGCTGATCACAGGTTACCTGACCCTGGCCTATTACCTCACCGCCAAGCTGCTGTGGGTCAGCCTGGTCGTCACCTGCGCCTACCTGCTCACGACGTTCCTCAGCGACCTGTGCGAAATCCTGCTCTCTCCCCGCCAGCCAGGTGGGCTGGCGCTTGCGTCAACGCTTGGCCTGGCGCCGCGTCATCAGGCGCAGGCGAGCACGGTGCTGGCCGGTATCGGTCGCACTGCCGTGCTGTTCCTGGCCCTGCTGCTGACCTTGATGCCGTCGGGCACCAGCCCCAGTGAACTGCTGCTGAGCCTGGGTGACTGGGACGGCACGGGCGGCAAGCTGCTGGGCAACCTGAACATCGTGCCCCAGGACATCGTGCTGGCCCTTGGCATCCTGGCAGGCGGGATGCTGGCCATACGAGTGGTCAAGCGCTGGCTGAGTGAACGCCTGCTGCCGGAAACCGATATGGACGCCGGTATGCGTGCCTCGTTGGTGACGCTGGTGGGCTACCTGGGTTTCCTGTTCCTGGCCATGCTGGTCATGTCCACCCTGCACATCAACCTTACCAGCCTGACCTGGGTCGTGAGTGCCTTGTCGGTCGGTATCGGCTTCGGTCTCCAGCAGATCGTGCAGAACTTCATCTCCGGCCTGATCCTGCTCACCGAACGCCCGGTCAAGGTGGGCGACTGGGTGAGCCTGGCGGGCGTCGAAGGCGATATCCGTCGCATCAACGTGCGCGCCACCGAAATCCAGATGGCGGATCGCTCCACCGTGATCGTGCCCAACTCGCAGTTCATTTCCCAGAACGTGCGCAACGTGACCATGGGGAATGCGCTGGGCGTGGTGGGCATCACCTTGACCCTGCCACTGGACACCGACGCCAACCGTGTTCGCGAGCTGCTGTTGACCGCCTTCCAGGAACACGAAGCCATCCTCGATGCACCGGCACCTTCCGTGTCGTTCAAGGATCTGACCAATGCGGGCATGGTGATTGGGGTCAGTGGCTATGTGGCCGGACCGCGGCTGGTGGGCGGGGCCCGCAGTGACCTGCTGTTCACCATTCTGGGTCGCTTGCGCGATGAGGGTATCGCCTTGTCCGCGCCGCAGAGCATGGTGCTCTTGCAGGACGGGAAACGCCCCTCCGAGGCTGAAGACGGCGCGTGAATCACGGGCCGCCAGGCGGCCCCTCTTGGCGTGCTTACACCACTAGCCGCAGGTAACGGTCTTTGTCAACGCAGCGAAGGCGGGTATGGCTTCGGGCGTGACCTCGACCGTGCGGCGGCGCTGCCGGGCAAGGAAAACACGAACGTTCAGGCCGACCATCATGTTCAGGCTTTTGTAGCGGGCGTCTACAACGTGGGTGCCGCGGTGATGGTGGTTGCATCACTGGCGATGCTGGCAGGAAGACAGCGGTCGGAGGGCTGAGGCAAGTCGGTGCGATGCGGGAGTGCAGTGATTGCGCTATATCAGGCTTGAATGAAAACAGGAGCGTTCGGCAGACCCTGGTTTGGGCCGTCGAGCGCTCCTGCTTGCTGCAGCGATCGGACGTCGGTTAGACGTTGAACCGGAAGTCATTGGGTTCAGGCCTTATGAAGCCTGGATTTGGGTGCTATCAAGCGGCATGTGTACCCGCTTTTAAACCCGCGTTTGAAGATGCTTATGGTTTCGTGATCTCACCGGAGTGGTGCCCTATGAGCCGTCGAATCACGTTTAAAGTAGATCCATGGTAACCAGGGCGTCGGCCATACGGTAGCCCATCGCTTTGTAACCTGCTTGGCGCTTATCCCACATTCTCACCAGCGCGGCATTCCCCTCGTCAACGAAGTCGATCACTCGCACGTCAGCTTTGTCGGCATGTGATCGATGCAACCGTCCTGCATACTGCTGGAGGATTCCCTTCCATGAGATAGGCATTGCCAGCACCAGCGTGTCCAATGGCGGATGATCGAAGCCTTCACCCACTAGTTTTCCCGTCGCCAGGAGTACTCGTGGTGCATCAGGGGGGAGGCACTCAAGCTCATGCATACGGGCAATTCGTTGTTTTTTAGGCACTCGCCCATGAAGTGTGAAAAGGTTGTTCACGCGCTGCTTCAACTCCAACTCTAAGGTATCCACATGCTCCGTCCGCTCTGTTAGCACCAGAATTTTTCTACCTTGGCTGTACGCCAGCTCGATCTCCGAGACGATTTTGGCTGTGCGCTCAGAGTCGTCTGCTAACTTCCGAAAAACGTCTTGGATTCCAGAACCGTCGTGGACCACCACAGGCTTTGGCAGCAGTCGAGGTACGACAGATAGATCATGAGGTGCGCTCGCCGGTCGAGCGGCAGAGTGTCGGATCGGTCCGCATTGCATGAAAATGATTGGCTGTTGGCCATCTCGTCGCACCGGGGTTGCCGTAAGGCCCAGCACGTATCGTGCAGTCGCGGTTCTCAGTAGTGCCTCGAATGACACTGCTGACAGGTGATGACACTCATCGACGATAATTTGCCCGTAGTTTTTTATGTGATCGCTGATCTCACCTTTTCGCGATAACGATTGCATTACGGCAATATCGATGATGCCTGTAGGTTTTGCTTTTCCGCCCCCAATCGTTCCAACCACACCCTTGCCAACACCCAAGAACGCTTGCACGCGTTCCTGCCACTGTCTTAATAATTCGGTCCGATGCACAAGTATTAATGTATTAACGCCACGTCTAGCAATCAATGCAGCTGCGCTGACCGTTTTGCCGAACGCCGTAGGTGCGCAAAGAATTCCGGTATCATGATTCAGCATTTTGCCGATGGCATCTTTCTGGTCTGGACGCAAGGTCCCGAGGAAACTCACGTCAATCGGGTCACCGGCGAAGCGTTCATCTTGAAACTCAGGGGAGATGCCATTTACCCCTAGCAGCTCCAGTGCAGCATCCAGGCAGCCACGTGGCAGCGCAATATGTTTGGGGAAGTTCTGGGCGCAACCGATTATTCTCGGCTTGTTCCACACCGACATGCGCATGGCTTGAGCTTTGTAGAATTCGGGATTTTGAAACGCGGCTAGCCGGACAAGCTGGTTTGCTAATGGTTGCGGCAACGCCGACTTTTCAAAGTAAATCATGTTAGCCAGCGTGACGTTGATAGAGGCTGGCAATGGGCACGTCAATTTTGGTGACTTTGACTCACGAGCCTTCCAAGGTTCTGCATCGCCGTCGTCGTCAACATACATGACTCCTGTAGGGTCCTGCTTCCCCATCGCTTGGATGACAACGAACGGAATATCCTCCGGAGGCATTTTCTGAACCGATGCTAAGAAGGCCCACTGATCGAGATAAGGTTCAAGCTCGCTGTCGACAAAAACGCTGTTGTTGTGAGCTCTGGCTCGCTTTTGCAATGGAAGCGCGATGAGATTTCCGAAGCCGCCTTTAGGCATGTAGTCCTGATTTGGGAACAACCGATCATAAGAAGTGAGTGCCAATTGGCGTGTACGTTCACATGCATGGCTGATGATTGCCGCACCAAGACGTCGGGCATCATGAGCGGGAACACTTTGCTTGAAGAAAATCCAGCAATGAGCGCCTTTACCTGAACGGGATATTTCCAGTGCCATTGGTACGTTCAGTTCATGACACGACTGAGCGAAGGCTCGTGCATCATCACGCCATTCGGCTTCATCAAAGTCGACCGCCAGAAGATAGCAGGTGTCATCCGGGAGCAGGGGGTAGATGCCAATAACCACTTCACCAGCTAGATGGCGGTAAACGACCTCATCGGTGAGAGGAAGTAGCTGACGATTACCGCAGTCCCCGCATTTAATTCGGGGCTTTTCACAAACGCCAGGTTTCCATTCATTTGCGCAGGCGGGTGTGTATCCTGATTTGCCTGCCTTGCTTTCCCAGCGAATTGGATAAACGTCTGTCCTACCACGAAACAAGCTCCGGAATAGGGCAAGCTTTGCTTCTGTGCCGAATTGTTGTGTGTGTTCTGCTTGAACAACCTCGATCTTGACTGGCTCGGCCGGCAGACGCCAATCGATGCCATGAGCATCCAGCAAGGCGACCAATCTTGCATTCTCAGCCTTTAGCTTCGCCACCAGGCTAGTATCTATCACCGTCTTCAGCCTCTACGTCCCAGGTGAAGCTTGTAGCCTCTCGCTACAATCCTCAGTGAACCAGTAAGCGTAGAGGTTACCAAACAATAGCCCTTGCGATGACGAGGTGTCCAACTTCAGGTTTTCGTGAAGCTTGAATGGGGCCGGCTTCGCTAGTCTTGGGACTGACCTTCCACCCACCTCGCGTTTCAACTACAGCCATGATCTGTGTCCTCTCTTAGCTAGCCTGAAGTCCATCCTCACGTCATCCCGCCAAGAATGCTGAGTGTTATCAGGGATCAAGGCCCCTGCGACCTGTGAGGGTGTCCACTGACGCGGGACTGGCGGCTCCTTACGACCAAGAGCACGGGCATCTCATGATCTGGCCTCCTGAGCACCGATAGCGGTGGGCGGGTGGAGG
>CAURYQ010000032.1:0-39075 GCA_963529135.1 uncultured Pseudomonas sp.
TTCTGCCTGGCGGCGCGGTGGTGTTCAAGCCTATCCAGAGTATTCGCGAGCGCAAGTTCGCCGACCTGGTGCAACAGAAGACGGACTTCAGTTGCGGCGCCGCAGCGCTGGCAACCATTCTGCGTCAGGCCTACTGGCTGGACGTAGACGAACACCAGATCATCGAGGGCATGCTGGCCCACGCCGACCAGGACCTGGTTCGCACCCAAGGGTTCTCGATGCTCGACATGAAGCGCTACGTGGAAAGCCTGGGCATGCGCGCCCGGGGTTACCGGGTGGCCCCCGATACCCTCAACAGCGTTCGCATCCCTGTCGTGGTGCTGATGGATATTCGTGGCTACAAGCATTTTGTGGTCATGCAAAAGGTCGACCGGGGTTGGGTCTACATCGGTGACCCGGTGCTGGGCCATAAACGCTACAGGACCGAAGACTTTCTCAAGGGCTGGAACGGCATCATCTTCGCGGTGATTGGCCAGGGCTACGACAAGCAGAACGCCCTGCTCGACCCCCCGCTGCCGCTTACTGCCAAAGGCCGCCTGGACAGTTTCACGCCGGTCAAGGATGCCGATCTGCTGGACTACGGCTTCATCCGAAGCGACTTCTTCTAACGCCTCTTCCAAGAACAAGGTGCATGATGCGCCGGGGAGCATTGCATGAAGACCCCTATCTGGTTGGCACTGGCCTGCATCACGGCCAGCCTGCCTGTCCACGCCGAAATGTTGCGACCCATCGAGCTCAAGGACCAGGAACTGGCGAGCTTGCGCGGGCGCTACGTGATGCCGGGCCGAATCGTGAGTTTCGGCATCGTCATGAGCAGCACCTGGCAAAACGCGCGCGGCGAGGTGATCGGCGCCACCAGCACGCTGCAGGTGCAGCAGGCCACGATCAAACCGCAATTCTACGTCTCGTTGATCGATGAGCAAGGTGCGCCTGCAGCGCAGGGAAGTGCCCGGCAAGCCGCCCAGGGCAGCGGCACCGTGAGCGGCGGTGCGGGGCTTGGCACCACGGAGGGGGTTACTCAGGTGGTGCGCGCGGCCGGCGACAACAACAGCGCCTACAACAACGTGAACGTGAATGTGACCAAGGCCGACCAGGCCCCTGCCCAGCAGCCCAACGGCCAGGTACTGGCCGCCGGCCAGACATTGGTGGCCGAAAACGGTGCCGGCGCGCTGAGCGTCTCCTCTACCGGCGCGGGCGTGCAAATGAACATAGACGCCCACGCCAATCAGGGCAGCAGCGTCCAGCGACTGGCCCAGGGCGGGCTGATGCAGAACACGACCTTGCTCGGCAATGGCAACCGGGTGGACAACGTCACCTCCCTGAATGTGGTCATGCGCCAGAGCCTGCCGACCGCTGCTTCACTAAATGGCAGCCTGGACCAGCTTAAAGGGCTCCGCTCTGCGGGATACTGATCTACGCTCAGTCTCATCACAGCAGTCGGAAGGGACGGCATCTTCATGCAACGATCGTTAGCACTCAAAGCGGTTGTGTGTTTGACAACCTTGGCACCCGCCACATCGCTGTACGCCGCTGTAGATCCGCAAGTCGAAGCACTCAAACAGGAACTGGTCGAACTCAAGCGCCGCTACGAAGCCCAGCAGCAAGCGCTGATGGTACTCGAGCAGCGGGTCCGCCAGGTTGAAGAGACCCCGGCCGCGCCTCCGCCCAAGCGCCTGGTCAGGTCGCCGAGCGAGCGGGTCAAGGGGGCCCAGACCGTGGCCACAGGGGTACCCGGCACCACCGGCAGTTCGTATGGACAGGCGCTGGCCGCGGACTCGGAACCTGCGCAAAGCGTTTCGAACCTGTACGACGAGGCCAGCGGGTTCTTCGGGGGCGGCAAGTTCAGCCTCGAAACGGGCCTGACCTATACCCATTACGACACTCGCGCCCTCACCCTGAACGGCTTCCTGGCGCTGGATTCGATCTTCCTGGGCAATATCAACCTGGACCGGATCAAGGCCGACAACTGGACCCTCGATCTGACGGCACGCTACAACCTGGACCAGCGTTGGCAGTTCGACATCAACGTCCCGGTCATCTACCGCGAGTCCACGTATTCTTCCGGCGGCGCCGGTGGGGCCGGGCCGAGCACCTCGGACGCCACTGTCACGCGCGATCCGGAAATCGGCGACATCAACGTGGGCGTCGCCTACAAGTTCCTGGATGAATCCGAAACCTGGCCCGATGCCGTGGCCACCCTGCGGGTCAAGGCGCCGACAGGCAAGGACCCCTATGGGATCAAGCTGCGTGAAGTGGCAGGTAACGACAACCTGTCGGTGCCTGAAAGCCTGCCGACCGGCAACGGAGTCTGGTCCATCACGCCGGGCATCTCGCTGGTCAAGACGTTCGATCCGGCGGTGCTGTTCGGCAGCTTGTCCTATACGTACAACCTGCAAGATTCCTTCAGCGACATCAGCCCGCAGGTCAACAGCAAGGTACCGGGGGACGTGAAGCTGGGCGATTCATGGCAGATCGGTGCGGGGATTGCCTTTGCCTTGAACGAAAAGATGAGCATGTCGTTCTCGGTCTCCGACCAGTTCGGGCGCAAGAGCAAGATCAAGCCCGATGGCGGTGACTGGCAATCGGTTTCCAACAGCGACTACAACGCGGCCAACTTCAACGTCGGCATGACCTTCGCCGCCACCGACAACCTCACCATCGTACCCAACCTCTCCATCGGGCTGACCGACGACGCACCCGATTTCTCGTTCAGCCTGAAATTCCCTTACTACTTCTGATGGTCGATGCATCGGGCCCGCACAAGCGGGCCCGGCTTTTGTGTGCCAGCACTTTGCGCGCCCGCTTTGCCCGGCCTTGGCCTGTTATCATCACGCACAGCTTGATGACGATTTAATGGCAAAGGAAAGTTTTTTGTGAAGAGCCTCTCAGACCCCTCACACAAGCGGCTTGCCGCCTTGGCCGTGTTGGTGCTGGTGATCCCTCTGGGCGCACGTGCCGCGCTGGGTTGGTCCAACCCCCTCGGCTATCTCTCGGATTTCGCCCTGGGCGGCGCACTGCTGTTGCTTCTGCATCGCAGGCCCTGGTGGCTGGCGCTGCCCGTGTTACTGGCGTGGGCCATGCTCTGGGTCGCCTCGGCCGAGCTGGTCAGCGCGGTGGGACGGCTGCCCACCAGCACAGACCTCGCCTACCTGGTCGATCCACAATTCATGGAAAACTCTACCGGAGGCGGCCTGGCCCATGCCTGGCTGCCCTGGTCCCTGGGCGCCGGCCTGCTGGCGTGGTGGGCCTGCGCGTGGAAGGCACGCGCCCAGCCAGGCCGGCCGCTGCCACGAAAGGCATGGGCTGCGGTACTGGCGCTGTTCGGCGTGCATTGGGCGAGCCAACATCTCGCGCCGTCCGATGCCGAGCAATGGCGCCAGTACAACCTCGGCCACCAACTTGCCTCGGCGGCAGTGGGCAACGTGCAACGCCAGGTGCAAAGCTGGAGCGGTCAGCAGACGCCGTTCACTCCACTCCCCAGCGCCGGCCTCACCCAATCGGACCTCACCGGTAAGCGCCTGCTGGGCGGCCCTGGCAGCGCCCGCAACCTGCTGGTCATCACGGTCGAGGGCATCCCCGGGGCCTACCTGCGTCCCAACCGCGAGGCGCTGCACAGCCGTTACGACCAGGCCCTGATGCCGCGCCTGAGCCAGTGGGCGGCGCGGGGCATGAACACTCCGGACTATGTCCTGCACAATCACCAGACCATCCGCGGTCTGTACGCGATGCTCTGTGGCGATTACGACAAGCTGGACAGCGGCACGCCCAAGGGCGTGGAGCTACTGAGCCAGACCGAGCGCAATCAGGCCTGCCTACCCGCGCAGTTGCGCCAGGCCGGCTTCACCACCCACTACCTGCAAGGTGCGGGCCTGCGCTTCATGGCCAAGGACTTGATAATGCCCCACGTAGGCTTCGATTCGGTGCATGGCGTGGAATGGTTCAACAACCGCAACTACCTCGATTTCCCCTGGGGCAAAGACGACCGGGCCTTTTTCGAAGGCGCGCTGGGCTATGTCGGGCAACTGCGCCAGCAAGACAAACCCTGGATGCTCACCCTGCTCACCGTGGGCACGCATCAGCCCTACGCGGCGCCTGCCGATTACCTGGCACGTTTCGACGATCCCAGACAGGCCGCCGTGGCCTATCTGGACGATGCCCTGGCCAACTTCCTCGACGACCTGGAACGCCAAGGCGTGCTGAACGACACGCTGGTGGTGGTCACGTCGGATGAATCCCACGGCATCGATGGAGTGCGACTGGCTTCTTCCTGGGGTTTCAACCTCACCCTTGCGCCCGAGCAGGCTCAGTTGCCTCACCTCAAACGGGGCACCTACGGGCATGTCGACCTGGCCACCTCGCTGCTGGACTATTTCGCGCTGCCCATTCCCATGGCCCTTGCCGGTCGGTCGCTGTACCGCGACTACGACACCGGCCGCGAAATGATTTCGTACACCAACGGCATGTTGCGCTACCACGACGGCCATGGCGTGTTTACCGAATGCGATTTCCAGCAGCGCTGTCGCCGCTACGCCAGTGAGGGCTTTCTTGCCGACCTGGCACGCTACCTGGGCCAGGGCGACGGGGTACTGGGTCAGCAGATTTCGGCATTGGCAGGGGTGTTGGACCGGTCACTGATGCAGAGCGCCTTGAACCTGCGCTACCAATTTGGCGGGCCCTCGCCCATCCAGTTGCGCGAGCGCGTCAATGATGACTGGACCGACAACCTCATCGGCGCGCAGTACCTGGAAATGCCAGAAGGCTCGCGTACACGGGTGAGGGTCAAGGTGCGGGCGCTGGATGCCAGCCACGCCGCCTACATCCAGCTCAAGGCCAAGCAGATGGAGCAGGACGTGCCGCTTGGGTTACCCGAGCAAGTCCGTGTCACCGCTGATGAGCCACTGGAAATGGATTTTCGTTTCGACAACCCTGTCGAGCGCAAGGCCTTTTCGTTCCATCTTCTAGGCTATGGCGATGGCCAGGTGGAAGTGAGTGATTTCAGTGTCATCACGGCGCTGCCTGGCGAGGATGAATTCCAGGATGAGCTGACTCAGGAGCACGTCGCACATTCGGGCTGACGCGCCTCCCGCGCCTGGCGTGCACCCCCAATGGGGTGCTGGCCAACGGGCAAGTTCAGGTACGCACGCCCAGCATGCCTCGCTCCACGATGAAATCGATCACCGCCTGCAAGCCCTCACCCTTTTTCAGGTTGCTGAACGTCCAGGGCCGCTGGGGCCGCATCCGCTGGGTATCACGTGCCATCACGTCCAGAGAAGCCCCAACGTATGGCGCCAGGTCGGTCTTGTTGATGACCAGGAAATCCGACTTGGTGATGCCTGGCCCGCCTTTGCGCGGGATCTTCTCTCCTTCGGCCACGTCGATCACGTAGATCGTCAGGTCGGCCAACTCGGGGCTGAATGTAGCGCTGAGGTTGTCTCCACCACTTTCGACGAAGATGACCTCCAGGTTGCCAAACTTGCGCGCCAGCTCCTCAACGGCCGCGAGGTTCATCGATGCATCTTCACGGATGGCCGTGTGCGGGCAGCCGCCAGTTTCGACGCCCACGATCCGCTCAGGCTCCAGCGCCCCGGCTTCGGTCAGGATGCGCTGGTCTTCCTTGGTGTAGATGTCGTTGGTCACCACGGCGATCTGGTAATGGTCGCGCATGGCCTTGCACAGCGCTTCGAGCAATGCGGTCTTGCCGGAACCCACTGGGCCGCCTACACCGACACGCAGGGGTTGTTGATAGCTTTGCATTCAGGCAGTCCTCAAGAACGGAATAAACGGGTGTATTGGGTTTCATGACGGGCCGAGGCGATAGCCAGCAGCGGCAAGCTACCGCCAAGCTGGTCATCACCGAGGGTCAGCGCTTGGTCGAACGCTTCAGGCAGATCAGTGCTGAGCTCATGCAGCAGGGTCTGGGCAGCCTGCTGGCCGAACGGCACCAGCTTGACCCCCGCCATGACCGCACCCTCGAGCCAGGCAAAGCCATAACCCATGGCCAGTGGGCGCACAGGGATCGCCCAATGCACCGCCAGCCAGGCCATGGCCCCAAGTTGCGTCAGCCCCAGGCTGTCGCGCCACGCCGGGGCCTGGGCCAGTTGCCAGCCATCGAGCAGCCTTGCCAGGGCGGCCCCACGCTGTTGTTCTTCCAGACGCAACTCTGCGGTTTCGCGGTTGGCCAGCAGAAACCGGCACCAGTGGGCGTAGGCGTTGGCATCATTGGCGGTGCAAGCGTGATGAAGGCGGACAAGCACCGGCCAGTCCAGATACGCCAGGGTGTCCTGGATCTGTTCGCGCTGCCAGACGGCGAAGCCACTCGCTGCCTTTACCCAACCTGCCTCGACCGCATATTCCAGGCCCTGGGAATAGGTGAAGCCACCGACCGGCAAGCCAGGGCTTGCCAGCTGCAACAGGCGCAGCAACGCCAGATCGGTGCCCATCAACCGACCAGCACCAGCGCTGCGCCGGCCAACAGCCCACCCCCGAACGCCTTTTGTAGACCGGCATGCCGACGCAGCAGGCAGCCTGCAACGTAGCCGCTTACCAGCAACAGGCCACTGACCACCACAAAGCCTGCGCTGAACTGCCAGAACGCGCTCGGGGTGGCCTCAACGCCATGGGCCCAGCCGTGAAACAGGGCGAACACCGGCATCGCCAGGGCCAGCAGCAGCTGCCGTGCGGGCAGCAGCAGGGCGACCCCGGCCACCACGAGCGAGGCGACGATCAGGGTTTCCATGCCAAGCACGTCCCCGAACAGGTGGCCACCTACGGCACCGGCAAACATCGCCCCCAGTGTCGCCAAGGGCAAAAGCAGCGTACGACGGGTCAAGGCGGCCAACACCCCGGTGCCCAGCAGCATCAGCAGGTGGTCCAGTCCGGTCAGCGGATGCAGCAGCCCGTCTTGCAGCGGGTTCGTATCGTGGCCAGGGTGCGCGAGAGCTGGCAACGCCAGCATCAGCAAAAACAAGGCGACAGTCTTTTTCACAGGTAGCTCCAGTAGGGTCAGGAATGGGCAGGCAGGCGCACGAACGGGTGGTCGTGGTCATGGCCATGCGTGTGGCCGTGGGCAGCACTCTGGTAGGCGCCGGCCTCCGGCTCGAAGGGTGCCTGTTCGGCATCCACGGTCAGGCCCAGGCCGCGCAGCATGTCGTCGAGCACATGATCGTGCTGAAAGCGCAGCAGGCCGGGCTCGATCTGCAGGGGCACGTGCCGATTGCCCAAGTGATACGCGGCGCGGGCCAGCAGGTGCGGGTCGGCACAACGCACGGTGGAGACTGCTTCGGCCGCAGCCTGAACCCGAATCAACTGCGTGCCGGCGGCATCCGCCAGCAGCTCGCCGCCGCGCAACAAGTGCCCTCGCTCGAGCATCAGGCCCGCTTCGCGGCCATCGTCCAAGGTCACGCGCAGGCGGCTCTTGATGCGGCTGTCCACATCCAGGGTGACAGTGCCGGTTTCGGGGCGGATGCCGGGGTCGGTGATACGACGGGTCAGGACAAGCATCGGAACTCCTTCAGAACAAAAAGTAGCGCTGCGCCAACGGCAGCTCTGTGGCCGGCTCGCACACCAGCAATTCACCGTCGGCCCTGACCTGATAGGTCTGGGCATCGACTTCGATCACCGGCTGCAGGGTGTTGTGAAGCATGTCGGCCTTGCGAACCCGGCGACAGCCATGGGCCACGCCGATCAGGCTGCGCAGGTTCAACGCCTGATGCAGGCCATCGTCGACTGCCGCCTGTGGCAGAAAGGTCATACGTGTGGCATGGCGCGCCGCGCCCAAGGCGCCGAACATTGGCCGGTAGTGAACCGGTTGGGGCGTCGGGATCGAGCCGTTGACGTCCCCCATGGGTGCGGTGACGATCATGCCGCCCTTGATTACCAGGGCCGGCTTGACTGCAAAGAACGCCGGTGACCACAGCACCAGATCCGCCAGCTTGCCGGCCTCGATCGAGCCCACCTCATGCGCGATACCGTGCGTGAGCGCCGGGTTGATGGTGTATTTGGCGATGTAGCGCTTGACCCGGAAGTTATCGCTGTACGCCGTGTCGGGTGCCAGTGGTCCGCGACGCTTTTTCATCTGGTGCGCCACCTGCCAGGTGCGCAGCACCACCTCCCCTACCCGACCCATGGCCTGGGAATCGGACGAGGTCATGGCGAAGGCGCCCATGTCGTGCAGGATGTCCTCTGCCGCGATGGTCTCCCGACGAATACGCGATTCGGCGAAGGCAACGTCTTCGGCGATGCTCGGGTCCAGGTGGTGGCAGACCATGAGCATGTCCAGGTGCTCATCCACGGTGTTGACCGTGTAGGGCAAGGTGGGATTGGTCGAGGATGGCAGTACGTTGGCTTGCCCCGCGGCCCGGATGATGTCCGGAGCGTGACCGCCACCAGCCCCTTCGGTATGGAAGGTGTGGATGGTGCGCTCGCCAATGGCGGTCAGGGTATCTTCGATGCAACCTGACTCATTGAGGGTGTCGGTATGGATGGCCACTTGTATGTCCATTTCCTCGGCTACGCCCAGGCAACAGTCGATGGCCGCTGGGGTGGAGCCCCAATCCTCGTGCAGCTTGAGCCCCACGGCCCCGGCGGCGATCTGCTCGCGCAACGCCTCGGGCCGCGACGCATTGCCCTTGCCCAGCAGCCCGATGTTGATCGGCAAACTGTCCGCCGCCTGGAGCATACGCGCCAGGTACCAAGGGCCCGGCGTGCAAGTCGTTGCATTGGTGCCGGTGGCGGGCCCGGTGCCACCGCCAATGAAGGTGGTGACGCCGCTGTTGAGCGCCTCGTCCACCTGCTGCGGGCAGATGAAATGAATGTGCGAATCGACGCCGCCGGCCGTGACGATCTTGCCCTCGGCCGCGATCACCTCCGTGCCAGGCCCGATCGGCAGGGTCACGCCAGACTGAACGTCAGGGTTGCCAGCCTTGCCGATACCTTTGATACGGCCATGCTTGATGCCAATGTCGGCCTTGACGATGCCCCAGTGATCGATGATCAGCGCATTGGTAAGGACCAGGTCCATGGCCTCGGCGGCCAGCATCTGCCCCTGGCCCATGCCGTCGCGGATGACCTTGCCGCCGCCGAATTTCACTTCTTCGCCATACAGGGTGTAGTCGTGCTCGACCGCCACCCACAGCTCGGTGTCGGCCAGACGAACCCGGTCCCCGACCGTGGGGCCAAACATGTCGGCATAAGCCTGACGAGACAGCCGGCTCATGCTTCACGCTCCAAGGGCCCCATGACCTTGCCCTGGAAGCCGTAGACCTCGCGCTTGCCAGCGTAGGCCACCAATTGCACGGTACGCGCCTGACCAGGCTCGAAGCGCACCGCAGTACCGGCCGGAATGTCCAGGCGAAACCCTCGGGTTGGGTCACGCTCGAACACCAGAGCGCCGTTCACTTCATAGAAATGGTAGTGCGAACCCACCTGCACCGGCCTATCGCCGTGGTTGGCTACGCTCACGCTGACCGTGTCACGGCCGCTGTTGAGCTCGATGTCGCCAGCGGCGACCTGGATTTCACCTGGAATCATCAGGGGCTCCGGTGTGGTTTCAGACAATGGGGTCATGCACCGTCACAAGCTTGGTGCCATCGGGAAACGTCGCTTCGACCTGCACGTCGTGGAGCATCTCGGCAATACCGGGCATCACCTGATCGCGGGTCAGCACCTCACGGCCCAGGCTCATCAGTTCGGCGACCGTGCGTCCATCGCGCGCCCCTTCGAGCACCGTCGCACTGATCAGCGCCACCGCCTCCGGGTAGTTCAGCTTCACGCCACGGGCAAGGCGCCGCTCGGCCAGCAACGCGGCCGTGAACAGCAACAGTTTGTCTTTCTCTCTTGGGGTCAACTCCATGGGTGCTCTCTTCAGGTGGCCCAGATACGCGGTGGGCAGGCCGGCAGGCCCACAATGGCCGGACGCAGGACATGCCACAGGCGCTGCAGGGTGTGTTGCAGGTGTTGGTTATCGTGGTCGAGCAGGCGAATCACCAGCAGCGAGCCGAGCAGGGTCACGCCAGCTGGGATGCTCAATGAGTCCAGATGGGGGCGTATGGCTTCAAGCGTGTCTTGATCGGCAGGCGCGGCGCAGAACGTGGCCAGCAACGGGTGCCCGGCGAGCTTCTCCAGGCGCCCACCCTGCACCCGCAGGCGTTCGTGCAAGCCGATCTCGCCTGCCAGGTCGATACGCAGCAGGCTATCGAGCGCCCCGCGCTCGAAGCGCTCTTGCATGACCGGCCTACCCAGGCACAGGGTTTCCCAAGCCAGTAGCCGAGCGCCCGCTTCGAGGGTGAAGCGGCTGTCGAGCCTCGCCCTGGCGCCACTGAAAAAGATGCTGTCCTGAGGTAGCCACTCCAGCGTACTGCCAGCGCCCAGGTGGAAGCGTTGGGTCAGGCACGCCGTAGGGCCCAGGCTGCGATAGAACTTGCTCGCCCCTGGCATGGTGAGCAGTGCATGGCTGCCGGGCTCAAGGCCGATGTCGAGCTCCAGCCGGTCCCCAGCGACGATGCCCCCTGGGGGATGCAAGATATAGACGTGACACGGCGCGCCTTCAGGGTAGAACGGCCGCTGCACCAAAAGAGGTCCGAAGTGGCGCCGCGCACCAAGGCGGGTCACGCCATCGCGTGCCACGAAACGCAACTGCAGGTGGGCGCTCCACCCTGCTGGCTCATCCAATGTCGTGCGCGGCGCTGCGAGCATCATCCTGCGGCCCTTGTGTTGCGTGGCCTGGCGGCCGTTGCGAGGGCGTTGGGCGGAGCAGCTACCCGCTCCGGCCTGACCACTCGATCAAATTCTCAACCAGGACATAGCAGGGAATGGGCCAACCTTGCGCATGAGCTGTCGGCGCCACTGTCGGCTGCTGCGCCGGTAGTGGGCAGTTAGAGGCAACGCGCACTGACCAGGCGCATGCACCAGCGCCGTTTAGGTGCTCTTGGGACTGTTGGCAGGGCCAGTTGAAATCGCCGAGGCGAGGCCAGCGGCTTCAGTAGTCGAAGCGGTCGACGGCACGACGGCGCTCGTTGTCATCGCGACGGTCATAGATGGCAGTGGTCTGAATGTTGGCGTGGTGTGCCAGTTTCTGTGCAATCGACAAGTCGTGCTCTTCGATGACGCGCGTGATGAAGGCGCGCCGAAAATCGTGCGGCATGATCTTTACACCTACCTGCGCTCCGCGTTGCCTAGCGATGTAGTAGATCGCATGCTTGGTGATCCGGGCACGGGTGATGTGGTTGCCACGCCGGATGCGGTTGAACAGGAACGGGTCATCTTCTGCGCCGGCCGGCAGGGCAGCACGCCTCAGGTCAAGCCAGGCCTGCAGCTTCTCGAAGGCCCAGGGCGGTGCGTACTTGATCAGTTGATGATTGCCCTTGCCCACCACCTGCAGGCTGCGCGCCTCGAAATCCACCTGTTCCAGGTCGATGTCCACCGACTCGGACTTGCGCATGCCAGTGCCATACAACAAGGCGATGATTGCCGCATCGCGAACCCCCTGCGGGCGCGGGTCGGCAGCGCAGGCCTCCATCAGTTCACGAATCAGGCTGCGGCGCAGGTTGCGGCCGGGCGGAAGCCGTGAACCCGTAGCAGGTTTCACCTCGCGCATGCGCAACAGGTGCTCATGATCGATCAGGCCTTGCCGCCAGGCCTCGTTCATGACGCCACGGATGGCATTGACGTACAACGACGAACTGTTAGGCGCAAAACCATCACTGCGCAGTGCTGCGACCAGCCCTATCACATGACCAGGCTCTAGCTGATGCCAAGGTACATCGACCACATTGCAGTCGACGAACCCTAGCCGGTCGGCTGCGTCCTGCAGGATATAGCGCATGGTCTGCTGGCTGGAGGGCGCCAGTCTGTCCATGTACTGCAACAGCGGGTTTTTCGAAAGCTCGGACAAAACATAAATCCTGTAGCGGTGTAGCGGCGCAGGCGAGCGATGAGTGCAAGTTACCCATCCAGCAAGGTCTGAGCCCACTGCACAGGCCAGGTCAGTCAGCGCGCCCGCAAGCTCCACCACGTTGAAATACAAAAACCTCGCGGGTTTCCAAGGTTTTCGATCTTAACGCAAACACCTCACCAGAACGACCAAAGCCCCCACAATGCTCCCCAGTCAATACCCATTGCTCATCGCAGCCCAGGTTCATCGAGCGCCGGCGGCCACCAACCTGGGAACATCTGCTGGACACGGGGTTCTGCGAAACGCTCATCGATCAGGACCAGCACCCCACGGTCCTGATCGCCGCGGATGACCCTGCCTGCTGCCTGGATGACCTTGCGCACACCCGGATACAGGTAGGCGTAATCGAACCCTGCGCCGAACTGGCGCCCTAGACGTTGCTTGAACTGCTCGTTGATCGGGTTCACCTGTGGCAGCCCCAGGGTCGCCACGAACGCACCGATCAACCGTGTACCAGGCAGGTCGACCCCTTCACCAAATGCGCCACCGAGCACTGCGAACCCTACGCCGCGACCGCCCTCGACGAAGCGATCCAGAAACGCCTGACGTTCACCCTCGTCCATCCCTGGCTGCTGCAACCAGATCGGTATCTGCCCGTGCTGCTGTGCCAGCAGCCCGGCTACCTGCTGCAGGTATTCGAAACTGCTGAAAAATGCCAGGTAGTTACCCGGCAGGCGCTGATATTGCTGCGCGATCAACTCGACGATGGGGGCCAATGACGCATTGCGCTGCTGGTAGCGGGTGGACACCTGGCTTGCGATCCGCACTTCCAATTGCTCCGCGCGAAATGGCGCGGCCACTTCCAGCCAGGCGGTGTCGCCAGGCATGCCGAGTAAGTCACGGTAGAAGCGCTGAGGGCTCAGGGTTGCGGAAAACAAGGTCACGCTACGCGCAGCCTGCATGCGCGGGGACAACAGACGTGCCGGGTTGACGTTTCGCAGGCACAACGTGGCAAGCCGTTTGTTGCGCGGGCCGTTGCGCAGACTGATGTCGAAAATGAAATGCTCATCGAACAATTCCGCCACCCGACTGAACTGCAACGCGCTGAAGAAGAACTGCAGCACGTGCGGATCGGTATGCGCCGGGGATTGATTCATCTGCTCCTGAATCAGGCCAATGCATTGCTGCAGCGCGCGCAGCAGCCCCTGGGGTGCAGCGTCACCGGCCTGATAGGGTGCGCGCTGCTCCTTGTACAGAGCGTTCCACTGTCGATTCAAGCGCTCCAGCGCGGTGGTCAGCCCGGCAGGCTTGCGTTGGCGCAGGGCCTGCAACTGCCCCTGATCGAGGCTGGCGCTGTACATGCCGCGGCCTCGATCGACCAGGTTGTGTGCCTCGTCCACCAGCACGGCGGTACGCCACTGGTTGGCTTGGGCCAGGCCGAAGAGCAGCGCGTGGGCATCGAAGTAATAGTTGTAATCGGCAATCAGCACATCGACCCAGCGCGCCATCTCCTGCCCCAGGTAATAAGGGCACACCTGGTGGGCCAACGCCACGGCCCGCAGGCCTGCACGATCCAGCAAGGGCTCGTCAGCAGCGGCTTCGCGCGCCGCAGGCAACCTGTCATAAAAGCCCGCCGCCAATGGGCATGACTCCCCATGACAGGCCTTGTCCGGGTGTTCGCAGGCTTTGTCGCGGGCAATCAGCTCCAAGGTGCGCAAGCCGGGCTGCGCCTGGGCGTCGGTCAACTGGCGCAGCGCGTCCAGGGCCAACGCGCGCCCCGGTGTCTTGGCCGTGAGAAAGTACAACTTGTCCAATTGCTGCGGCACCATCGCCTTGAGTAACGGAAACAGCGTTCCCAGCGTCTTGCCGATACCGGTGCTGGCTTGGGCCATCAGGCAGCGGCCGGTACTCACTGCCTTGTAGAGGGTCTCGGACAACTGCCGTTGCCCCTGTCGGAATTCGGGATATGGGAAGCCCAGCGCCAGCAGCCCTTGGTCGCGCTCGATCAGGCGCCGTTGCTGGCGGTGAGCCCAGGCCAGAAACCGCTGACACTGGTCGTGGAAGAAAGCCTGCAGCGCCGTCGCCGTGCAATGCTGGGTGATGAGGGTCTGCCCGTCACTGTCGACGTCCAGGTACACCAGGGCTATATCGATGGCCGCCAGGCCACGCGCCTGGCACAGCAGCCAGCCGTACACCTTGGCCTGTGCCCAATGCAACTGGCGGTGGTTCGCCGGCTGGCGGGCCAGATCACCCCGGTGGGTCTTGATCTCTTCGAGGCGGTTACACGCCGGGTCGTAGCCGTCAGCGCGCCCACGCACGCGCAAGGTCTCGAAATGCCCCTCCAGGGCGATCTCCGATTCATAGTCCGCGCTGCGCCGGGCGACCACGCGGCGATGGCCTTCTATGCCCTCCTGGGCAGTGGGCGATGGCGTGAAGCGCAGATCGAGGTCGCCCACCTTGGCGCTGAACTCGCACAGCGCCCGTACTGCGACGCTGTAGCTCACGCCGCCTCGCTCCAGCGCACATGACACACTGCTACCGGCAAGCCGTGCAGGCGACAGAAGTCCAGCCAACGCACCTGGTTGTCCTGCAGGCGATCACCTGGGCCCTTGACCTCTACCATGCGGTAGCTGCCCTGTTCCGGCCAGAATTGAATGAGGTCCGGCATACCGGTGCGGTTGTTGCGAATGTCCTGCAGCAGCCTCAGGAAGCATTGCTTCAAATGGGCGCCGGGCAGGCAGGCCAACGCTTGCTCCAGCAAATGTTCGTTGAGCATGCCCCAGAACACGAAAGGCGATTGCAGACCGCGTTTGGCTGCGTAGCAGTCCAGAATCGCCTGGCGATGCGTACCGTCTTCCAGCCGCTCCAGGCACCGTTCGAACAGGGCACTGCGCCGATGCTGGAAATCGCTGTCGTGCAGGTCTTGCGGCGCCGACTGGAACGGGTTGAAGAAGGCCCCTGGCACGGGCGCGAACACGGCCTCCCAGCACAGCAGGCCGAATAGGCTGTTGAACAAGGTATTTTCGACGTAATGAACGTCCCCACCCGAGGCGGCGAGGTGCTGCCGTACTGCTTCCTCCACGCCAAGCGCTGCGTGAGCCCTGGGCAATTCCAGTTCGATCACCTCCAATGGCTTGATGCGCTGGCGCCGCTGGGGCGGCCCGCCAAGCTTGCGCGCCAGGCGCGGCAGCATTCGCTCCAAAGCCTGCACCTCCAGCGCATTGGCCGGTGCCGCCGACAGCTGCAGGGCCAGGGCATGGGCCTGCTCCCAGGACTGCGTACGTTCCAGCACACGCACCTGGCGGATGCGGGCCTGGGGATGGGCGCATTGGGCGTACACTGCCATGGCCTGGTCCCACTCGCCCTTGCGCTCGCATTGCTGGCCCAGCGCGAACAGCAGGCGTGCCCGGCGCCTTGCCAGCCACGCATTGCCGCTGTGCAGGTCTTGTAGCGCCGCCAGGATCGAAGCGGTGTCGGCGCCCTCCTCCAGGCGTTCGGCGCACTGGTGCAGCGCCATGGCCAGGTCGACCTCCGAGCGCTCGTGCAGTGCCCGCGAGTCGGCACTGAATGGCACCTGCTCGAAACGCAACACACCCAGATCAGCCAGGACGAAGTCTGACCAGTCCTGGTACAGGTTGCCGAAAAACAACAGCCGAATACGATCGCACACCGGCTGTCGGCACCATTGCACGATGCGCAGCTCACTGCGTGGAAACCATTGGCCAAGGGAACGAGGAGCCAGATCCAGCGCTTGCAACTCGGCCAGCAGTTCATGCTTGGCCGCACGCGGGCGGCTGAGGTGCGCTGCGAAGCACTGGGCAAGTTCGTCCTTGCGCAACAGCGTGAACAGCTGCTGCACCGTCAAGTGCTCGGGTTCGCAGACCCAGCCGAGCGCTCGCAAAGGCGACAAAGCCTGCCCGATGTCGCCCACTTCGACATAGTGCAGGCGATCGTCCCGAAACAGCTCGCCCTTGCGCATGACCATGCGCACCATG
The DNA here is from genome assembly GCA_963529135.1 of uncultured Pseudomonas sp. GTDB lineage: Bacteria > Pseudomonadota > Gammaproteobacteria > Pseudomonadales > Pseudomonadaceae > Aquipseudomonas. The sequence continues at coordinate 15,886 of CAURYQ010000032.1, forward strand.
ATGGCCTGGGCAGCGGCATCCAGTTCGGCGAACGCAGCGATGAACGCCTGCTCGTGTGCGTCGAGCAGGTCTGCGTAGCGCTGACCTACCCAGCACAGCACCTGGCGAAAGTTGTGCAGGTAATAAAGAGGATCTTCAACGGAATGGGCAATCACGGCAATCGGGTCGGGCGGCGGCTTGACTAGGTACTGGTTATACATACAGACCGCTGCCCCTGACAAGTGCCGTGGGTCGGGCAGTGAACCCTCCCACCTTGGTTCCGATGCCGGGTTTCGGCCTGAAGGCAAGCGATCACGGGTGGCCGGCCGTCTGGGCCAGACGTTCGACGGCAGCCTGCAGCTCAACCGGATCATCGCCCGTCCAGCCCAGGGCCAGGTAGTGCCGAAAGCGGCTTTGCAGGCTGAAATACCGCCCGGGCATGGCGTGCAACGATGAGCCTGCCAAGGCCTTGCTGACGGCCTCCCACGGCACCGGCTGGCGCAAGCGCGCCCACAGCAAGCCGCCGCCGTCGGGCATACGCAGTTGCAACTGCGGTCCGAAACGCAACGCCAGCACGCGTGCCAATGTGCGGGTACGTCGTTGCAACGCCTGGCGCACCCAGCTCCACTGCGCATCCACCTCCCCCTTGTCGAGCATGCAGGCCAACGCTTGCATACGTAAGGGCGGCAAACGGAACGCACGTTCGGCGAAGCCTTCGTTCAGGGCTCCGGCAGGCCCCAGGAGGTATGCATAAGGGGCCTCGGGCCCGAGCGCAGCCTCGAAGCCGCCGACCACCAGCAGTTGCCGCACGTCCACCCAGTCGCGCTGCCGAATGGCAGGCGGGCCTTCGTGACAGAGCTCGCTGTCAAGGTCGCTTTCCAACACCCAGACCGGGTACCGCGACAGCAAGTGCCCCAATTGCTGCTGGCACGCCTGGGACACCAGCCGCCCTCGGGGCGTGCTCAGGCAGGAGGGCAACACCACCAACCCGACCGGTTCGTTTTCCAACAGGCAGGTCAACGCGTACAGATTGAGGTCGCCCTGCGCATCGAGCGGCACCTCGAGCACGGGCATGCCGGACCGGGCGAGCGCCTGCAACAGTTGCCAGCAGCAGGGTGAGTGCACCACCACGGTCGCATGCTTGAGGTCGAGCGCCGCCCACAGGGTATCGAACAGCGCAGTGAGGTCTGGGGCCACATGCACATCCTTTGCGGACCAGTAGCGGCTACTCGAGTGGGTATAGCGCTCTGCAAGGGCCTGACGCAGCCTCACGCTGCCGGAATCCTGGCTGGCGCCAGCAGCCCGCAGCCGTTGCCGCGCCAGCCGGCGCTCATGACCGTGCAGGCTCAGTTCAAGCCGCGACGTCCCAGGTAGCGGCGGTTGCCAGGGTGCGATGGCCGCATCGCTGGGTGAGGCATCACTGACGAAGTACCCCGACCTCGGCAGGCGCTGAACATGACCGGCTTCCTCGAGCAGGTTATAGGCATGCTGGACAGTGCCCAAAGACACCCGCAACCTGACCGCCAGGCCGCGTAACGAAGGCAGGCGCTGGCGCTGCCCCGGCGGCGATTGTTCGATGAGTGTCTCGATGTACCGGTAAACCTTGCGATAGGCAAACTCGCGAAGGGGCGCCTGCGGCATCATCCCGACTCCACGCTGCTGCCCTGCGCCGACGCCTTGCGCAGCAGACGCAGGTTGATGTCACGGCGGGCCAGATGGTTCAACACGCGCCAAGGCGAGCCCGGCAGGTGTGTTTCATACAGCACCCGCAGCTGTGCGATCTGCAAGCCGCTGACGTTGACCAGCCACGCTTTCACAGCGTGAGGGCACGCTTGGCCGCGCAGAGCCTGGTGCAGATAGGGCAATGCCACCAGCATGTCGGTATGCCGGCACTTGAGGAAGCGCTCCAGGTGCTCGCCACGGTGGGTGAAGGGTTTGAACAGCAGGCACATCAACTGATCGTGGCTCAAGCCCAGCGCACGGGTGGCCTGCCCCGGGCGGTTGCGGCTCGACTTGTCCCACTGACAGGTGAGCGTCAACACGGGGCGCTCCTCTTGAGCTTGCTGAACACGGCTCTGCAAATGGCCAAGCTGGGCCACCGCCTCGGGATCGACGTAAGCGCCCAACGGCCAGGCATCCTGTTCACTTGCATAGGGGCGGCCGAGCATCGAATCAAGTTTCTGCCCTTCAAGCAGGTGCGCCAGAAATTCATCGATCGACAGAACCCGCAACGGATCGCGCCCAGAGGGCTCGCGGCTTACGGGTGTGGTTTGGTCACCACCGATGTCCTCCAATTTTCCGGCCAGCCGACTCAACCCTTCAGCCAGCGCTGCCAGGCAATGTTGCGCCTCCGGCGAGCCATTTTCCCCCGCCAGGTGCAGGATACGCCGCACCCAGGCCATGAACCGGTGGCGCTGACGTGCAGGCAGTGCCGTGATCATCGCATCGGCCAGTGCCTGGGCTTGCATGGCCTCGGTGAACGTCGCTGCCAACTCCAGATAGAGCCGGGCGCCTAGCAACGCCTCCGGGGTAGCGTCGGCGAAGTGCCCGAAGAGCAACATGGCCTTGCCTGCCGCCGAGTCGTCCTCCTTGCCCGGAACCCAGTCCCGAGAAAAGGGTATGACGGACCGATTGCGGACCATGAGCAGTTCGACCCGTGGATCTTCGTGCAGAAACAAGGCACTGAACGCCCGATCATGACACTCGAGGGCTTGGCAGCAGGGCGCGGGGTGGCTGATCACCAGCACCCGCAGCTGGAAGGTGACCGGCCCGCGCATGGCGATACATAACTGCGCTGCCCTGAGCATGGCCAGCAACCTGGCGCTGCGGCGGTCATTGCCATGCAGCACCAACAGGCGAAAGGTCCCGATATATTCGGCGCCGCCGGCGGTTATCAGCAATCGCTGAATCAGCAACTGCAGAGATGCGCGCTGGGATTGGGACATATGACTCAACAAGCGTTCCAGCACTTGCCGGTAAATATGATGCATTGCCTGATCGTGAATAGCCGTCACGATGATACCTCGTCCAGTTCATGCGGCCAGTTCACGCTCACGCCGTTGGGCATCAGCACGGGCCGGGATATTCCGAATGCTCGTTACAATCCACGCACAATGAAGTTGTGCCTTCACTGTCGCCACGCTTCGGAGGTCACCCTATGACCACGGCACCGCAGCCCTGCATGCCTTGCCCCAGCTAGCTCAGCCCTGTCCATCTCACGCTCCTTGCGTAAACTGTCATAGCGCCATTATCGGTATACAACCGAAGAATTAAAGATACAGATCGGATCAAAAAAAGTAGTCAGACGAGATGAAACGACAGCTTGACGCCAGAACTTGAAGCACTCAACAAAAGATAAGAGGCGAGATATTTCCACAACTCTAAAAGACAGAAACTTTATGTAGTCTGAGTCTTTGCACTTTGTAGGAATTATCCTTTTATAAACTTCAGACCGACAACTAAACGCCATCCGCTTTGCGCTATCACGAGGCAGGCACGGTCAAGCCGGCGCCGGTGACCAGGGCGCCGCCGTTAGAGGAGAGAGAATGACGGCAGCCTCCAGGATCGGAGACGACCTGCGCCGACTGCAGTGCCGGCTTGCATGATGGACGCAGGAGTCAGGCAGGTAGCAGGTCCAGCACGACCCGCCCGCCGCACGGGCACTGATCCATGTAACGATGGGCCTCGACCACTTGGTCGAACGGGTAGACCTTGATGATCTGTGGCGTGAGCAGCTTGTCTGCCGTGAACTGGTTGATATCGCGTAACGCCCTGTGCAGCGCCACCTGGTCCTGGCTGATGCCAAGTTCAGGCTTGCCCGTGAAGTTGCCGATGCAGTGCACGTAGAACTGAATGTTCTTCTGGAACGCAGCACATGCCGGGAACGGCGTCTGGTTACCGCCTTGCAGGCCATACAGCACAAGGCTGCCTCGTGGGGCCAGTACATCGCCCAGCAACGACATCTGTGGGCCGCCGAGCCCATCGAGCACCATGTCGACACCGCGACCCTCGGTGTACTTGCTCACCTGCATCACCAGGTCCTGCTCTTCGGTGACGATCACCTTGTCAGCGCCCAGCCCGAGCAGATAGTCACGCTGTTCACTGTCTTTCGTCGCGGCGAATACCGTCAGGCCAAGCGCCTTGCCCAACTGCACGAACGCCGGCCCTGCGCAATGACTGGCATCGGTGACCAGCGCCGTCTGCCCACTCTTGGCCCGTGCCAGATCGACATACGCGAAATAGGCGATCAGCAGTGGGGTGTAGTGAACGCTCGCCTCGAGCGGCGTCAGCACTGCAGGGTAACGGGTGATGGCCGACCGAGGCAGCACGATGACGTCGCCATAGACAGGGTGGTCGTTGGCACTGGTGGCCGGGAAGCTCGCCACCCGGTCACCGACCGCAATGTCGTCGACCGCATCCCCTACCGCCGTTACCACACCTGCCATCTCATGGCCGATGCCGGCAGGCAGGCGTGCACGCGAGGAGGCCAGGTTCTGCCGCCAGAGCACGTCGTACCAGCTGATCCCGATGGCCTCGACGCGGATCTGCACCTCTCCGGCGGCGGGCGTCGGCTCGGCCTGCTCCTCGCAACGGAGCACATCCGCAGCGCCGAACTTGTGGAACCGAATCATGCGGGACATCGCCTACCTCGCCTAGTGAAACATCAATTACCACTGACTCTATCCGGGCTTTACCCATCAGGCCAGCCGTGGTCATTAATAGTCGACATGCCTGTCATCGATTGGGCCCCGCACTTTCCCTGCAATTGGCCCCATGGATGCGTGCAGGTTACCAGCCTTTGGCCTTAATATTCACCCCTGCTCCTTTTCTGGCGAAGCGCCCCGATGAATCGAAACGACCTGCGTCGCGTAGACCTCAACCTGCTGATCGTGTTCGAAACGCTCATGCACGAGCGCAGCGTGACGCGTGCGGCAGAGAAGCTTTTTCTGGGGCAGCCCGCCATCAGCGCCGCCCTGTCGCGCCTGCGCAACCTGTTCGATGATCCGCTGTTCGTGCGCACCGGCCGCAGCATGGAGCCGTCCGCCCGCGCCAACGAAATCTTCGCCCTGCTCTCCCCTGCGCTGGATTCGATCTCCACCGCTGTCAGCCGAGCGGCCGAGTTCGATCCGGCCACCAGCAACGCGGTGTTTCGCATAGGCCTGTCGGACGATGCCGAATTCGGTCTGTTGCCGCAGTTGCTCAAGCGCGTGCGTGCAGAAGCGCCGGGCATCGTACTGGTGATACGGCGCGTCAATTACCTGTTGATGCCCACCTTGCTGGCCTCTGGCGAGATTTCGGTCGGCGTGAGCTATACCAGCGAATTGCCCGCCAACGCCAAGCGCAAGGTGCTGCGTCGCAGCCGACCGAAGCTGCTTCGGGCCGACAGCGTACCGGGCAACATCAGCCTCGACGATTTCTGCGCCAGGCCCCACGCGCTGGTGTCGTTTGCAGGGGATCTGTCGGGCTTCATCGACGAAGCCCTGCAGGCACTTGGACGCAAGCGCCACGTGGTGCTGGCCGTGCCACAGTTCAATGGCCTGGGCAGCCTGCTGGCCGGCACCGACATCGTGGCCACCGTGCCCGATTACACCGCCGATGCCCTGACGGCTGCCGGTGGCTTGCGGGCTGAGGAACTGCCCCTGGACGTGCGCAGCTTCGAGCTGCACATGGCCTGGCGCGGCGCGCAGGACAACGATCCGGCGGAGCGGTGGTTGCGGTCCAGGATTCAGATGTTTTTTGGCGACCCTGAGAGTCTTTAGGGACTTCGTTCAAGCGACTCAACCGCAGTACGTGCAACCCGAGCCTCATCTGGCGCCGGGAAAAAGGGAGCCTGACTTGCCTGACGATCATGCTCAAGGCCGCAGTCGCGGTGGCCTGACAACCAAAATCCACATGCCCTGCGACGCCAACGGGGCACCGTTGCGTTCCCTTCTCTCTGGCGGTCAAGCCAGTGACATCAGCTCCGCACAAGCGCAGCTGGACGAGTCAGCAATCCATCAAGGCAACGTGGCCAACCGCGTAAACGTTGCAGACCAACTTGCATTCCTGGGTTTGCTGGAAGCTGATATTCGAAATGGCCGCCACTTTACCACCCTGCCGGAAGGCTTGGCGCAAGCCATGCTCGCCAACGCAAACCTCTCGGTAAACCTGGACGAAGATATCGAAGGTGACGTCGCGTTCTAATGCTGCGAAACGCGCTGGACAGTTGATGCATGGAGGTGCAGCTTTACAGCCGCTCAAATTGCAAAAAGCTGTCGCGTTGCCGCTCATCAGCGCTACGCCAGGCTGAAATCGCGTTCGGCGACCCTCGCACGAAGTCAGCCAGCCCTGCATCAGGCTCAACCTTTGCTTTTCTTCTTGATCTTCTTCAGGCGAGCGGCCGCCTTTTCGACCGTAGCCTGCTTTTCAGAGCGTTTCATACTCCGCCAGCCGCGGATTTCTTCCTTGCTGCGCCCGCAACTCACGCACACTTCATGCTTGAGCTTGCAGCTCGATACACAGGGGCTTTCAATTTCTTTGGCCATTGAACGGCTCCTTGGGGCAGCAGCGCGGCGCTAGCGCGTGGTTCGCCAGCCATGGGGTCGGACACCAAGGCTCGCACGTGATCGCTTGCCCAGTCACTGCCCGGCGTCACCCTCGGTGACGGTACGGCCAAAGCCCTTGCCCGCCAGCCAATGCAGCAACGCCCCCAACGCCAGCAATGCCCCTGCTCTGAGCCAGTTCTCGAAAGGCTGCTGACTCAGTACCAGCAGGCACGACAGGATGCCCAGCACAGGTACCGCGGGGTGGACCGAAAAATGCTCGGCATCGACCTTGTCCTTCTTGAGCACCAACACCGCAAGGTTCGTGCTCAGAAATACGAACAGCAACAGCAACACGACGGTCTCGGCCAGCACTTCCAACGTGCCGGTGAACGTCAGGATGATGGCCAGGCAGGTGGTCGCCGCTATCGCATAACCAGGGGTGCCGCGGTTGGGCAGCACTTGGCCCAGCACGCGCGGCAGCATGCCGTCGCGCGCCATGCCCCACGCGAGTCGGCTGGCCATGATCATGGTCAGCATGGCGCCATTGGCCACCGCCACCAGGGCGATCACGGCGAATACACCATGGGGCAGCCCCAATTCGGCGTTGTGCACGATGTCCATCAAAGGCGTCTTGGCGTCGATCAGGGCCTGCACTGGCATCACCAGGGCGGCGCCGGCGCCGACTGCCAGGTAGATCACCCCTGCCATCAGCAAGGCTAAGAAAAGCGCCCGCGGGTAGGTCCTGCGAACGTCCTTGATCTCCTCGGCCAGGTTGGCGGAGGTCTCGAAGCCTACGTAGGAATAGAACGCCAGCAAGGCGCCGCCCAGTACCGCCGTCGCCGGGCCATGGTCGCCGAAGTCCAGCAAGCGGGCGGGCTCGGCCTGGCCTTGGCCGCTCAGTACCGCCACAGCGACGATCACCAGCACCAAGCCGCTGAGCTCGATCAGCGTCATGACCAGGTTGGCACTGAGCGACTCCTTGATACCCCGGGCGTTGAGCAGTGCCATCAGCACCAGAAACAAGGGCGCCAACACCGCCGAGGGCCAGTCGATGAACACGCGCAGGTACTCACCTGCAAACGCCAACGCCAGCCCCGCAGCGCTGGTGATGCCGGCCGCCAACATGGCGAACCCCACCAGAAATGCCAGCAAGGGCGAGCCGAACGCCCGCCGTGCAAACACGGCCGCCCCCCCGGCTCGGGGATATTTGCTGACCAGCTCGGCATAGGACGCTGCAGTCAACAGGGCAAAGAACAGTGCCATGGTCAGCGGTGCCCATATGGCGCCACCTGCCCTGTCGGCGATGGCGCCCGCCAGCGCGTATACTCCCGCGCCCAACACGTCCCCAAGAATGAAGAACACCAGCAGCGGCAAGGTGATTACGCGTTTGAGGGAGGCGGTCGCATCGCTGGCCATCATGGCTCTCCAATCGTCTGGGCAATGGCGCTGTGACTGGGCACTTGCGCGCAAGGTTCAGTGCAGTGCTGAACTGCCAGGTGCCGTAGCGTCATGTTCCCTACCCTGCGCTGCCATTCGTCGATCAATCGCATTTTGCAAAAAACCTTGCCGGGCTTGGCTTTCTCCTAAGTCTGATGAGCGAAACATCTGACACAGACACAGGACTGACGAATGGCCAGGGAACTGATGAGGGCAAGCCGGCTGCTCTGGATGCTCATGCTCGGGATCATCGCCGTGCAGCTCTCGGGCTGCGACATGCTGCTGTTCAATCCCAAGGGGCAAGTGGGGCTGGAACAACGCAACCTGATCATCCTCGCTACCTTGCTGATGCTGATCGTGGTAGTGCCGGTGATGATCATGGCCGTGGTTTTTTCGGTGCGCTACCGGGCCTCGAATGAGAAAGCCCGCTACGCCCCTGACTGGAGCCACTCACGGCCGATCGAGGCCGTGGTATGGGGCGTTCCGCTGGCCATCATCATCGTGCTTGGCGTCGTCACCTGGCGCTCGACCCATGCGCTGGACCCGTACCGGCCGCTGGCATCCGATACTCCGCCGTTGAAGGTCCAAGTCATTGCCATGGACTGGAAGTGGCTGTTCGTCTATCCCGAACTGGGTATCGCCTCGGTAAACGAAATGGCCATGCCCGTGGACACACCAGTTGATTTCCGCGTGACGTCAGACGGTGCCATTACCTCTTTCTTCATCCCGGCCCTGGGCGGCCAAATCTATGCGATGGCAGGGATGCAAACACGCCTGCACCTGATCGCCAACCACGCCGGCGACTACACCGGGATCGCCGCCAATTACAACGGCCAGGGGTTCTCGGACATGCATTTCAAAGCCCTGGCGCTGGATCAGACGGGCTTCAATGACTGGGTCGAGCGCACACGCGCCGCTGGGCGCGAGCTCGACGGGGCGGCCTACACGCAACTGGCCAAGCCCAGCATTGCCCACCCGGTGGAGCATTACGGCAAGGTCGATCCGAACCTGTTCCAGTCACTGATCGACAAGTACCAGGGCGTCAACCGTTCACGTGAGGTCGAAGACCGGCTCGGCAATCCCCAGGGCGATAGCCCCGCAGGCAGCAAGGAGTAAGACAATGTTCGGAAAACTGACCTGGGACGCCATCCCCCTCCACGAGCCGATCATCATGTACACGCTGGCCGTGGTCGGGCTGCTGGGCATGGCGGTGGTTGGCGCCATCACCTACATGGGCAAATGGACGTACCTGTGGAAGGAGTGGTTCACCACGGTGGACCACAAGCGCATCGGGGTGATGTACATCGTCGTCGCCCTGGTGATGCTGCTGCGTGGTTTCGCCGATGCCCTGATGATGCGCACCCAACAGGCCATGGCCTCGGACGGCTCCCCGGGCTACCTGCCGCCTGAGCACTACGACCAGATATTCACCGCCCACGGGGTGATCATGATCTTCTTCATGGCCATGCCGTTCGTGGTCGGGCTGATGAACGTGGTGGTGCCGCTGCAGATCGGTGCCCGCGACGTGGCTTATCCTTTCCTCAACGCCGTGAGTTTCTGGCTGTTCGTCTCAGGCGCGGTACTGGTCAACCTTTCATTGGGCATCGGCGAGTTCGCGCGTACTGGCTGGGTCGCCTACCCGCCCTTGTCCGGCATCGGATACAGCCCGGGCGTAGGAGTGGACTACTACATATGGGCGTTGCAGATATCGGGGGTGGGTACCCTGCTTACCGGCCTCAACTTCTTCGTCACCATCCTGAAGATGCGGACCACCGGCATGACGCTGTTTCGCATGCCGGTGTTCACCTGGACGGTGCTGTGTACCTCCATCCTGATCCTGGCTGCCTTCCCCATCCTCACCGCCACGCTGTTCATGCTGACCCTGGATCGCTACCTGGGCATGCATTTCTTCACCAATGAGCTGGGCGGCAACCCCATGATGTACGTGAACCTCATCTGGGCCTGGGGCCATCCCGAGGTTTACATCCTCATCCTTCCGGCATTCGGCATTTTCTCGGAGGTGGCCTCCACGTTCTCGCGCAAGAAACTGTTCGGCTACTACTCGCTGGTATGGGCCACCATCGTCATCACAGTATTGTCGTTCATCGTCTGGGTGCACCACTTCTTCACCATGGGTGCCGGCCCGAACGTCAATGCATTCTTCGGCATCATGACCATGATCATCGCCGTCCCCACCGGGGTGAAGATCTTCACCTGGCTGTTCACCATGTACCGGGGCCGAGTGCGTTTCGAAACGCCCATGCTGTGGACGGTGGGCTTCATCGTCACCTTCAGCATCGGGGGGATGACCGGGGTCCTGCTGGCCGTGCCCGGTGCGGACTTTCTGCTGCATAACAGCCTGTTCCTGATCGCGCATTTCCACAACGTGATCATCGGCGGTGCTGTCTTCGGCTACCTCTGCGGCCTGACGTACTGGTTCCCCAAGGCCTTCGGCTTCAAGCTTTACGACCCGTTGGGGCGTGCTGCCTTCTGGTGCTGGTTGGCAGGGTTTTATTTCGCCTTCATGCCGTCCTATTTCCTGGGCTTCATGGGCATGACCCGGCGCCTGAATCACTTTGACGTGCCGCAGTGGCGGCCCTTCCTGCTGCTGGAAATGGTCGGCGTGCTGATCATCCTGTGCGGCGTGGCCTGCCAGGTGATGCAACTGGTGGTGAGTATCCGCAAGCGCCACGAGAACCGGGACCTCACCGGCGACCCCTGGGACGGGCGCACGCTGGAGTGGGCGACCGCCTCACCGCCGCCGTTCTACAACTTTGCCGAGCAGCCCGTCGTCGATGGCATCGACGCCTATTGGGGGATGAAGGAGAAAGGGGTGAAAACGCTGGCCGAGATGGATTTGCGCAAGATCCACATGCCCTGCAACACGAGCCTGGGCCTGGTGCTCGGAGTGCTCTCCACGGTGCTGGGCTTCGCCTTGATCTGGCACATATGGTGGTTGGTCATCGTGAGTTCACTGGCGATCATCGGCACGCTGGTCATACGCAGCTACGACCCGCACACCGACTACTACATCCCGGCCGAAGAGGTCGAACGGATGGAAACCGAACGGCGTCAACGGCTGGCGGAGGCCTGATCATGTCCCATGTCGTGCACGATGAAACAGCCCACGAACAGGAGCATGGCCATGAAGACGCAGGTTCCCTGAGCCTGTTCGGCTTCTGGGTCTACCTGATGACCGACTGCATTCTGTTCGCCACCCTGTTCGCCACGTACGCAGTGCTTGGCCAGTCAGTGGCAGGCGGGCCCAATGCGGCGGACATCTTCGAGCTGCCTTACGTGCTGGTGGAGACGTTCCTGTTGCTGTTCAGCAGCATCACCTATGGCTATGCGATGCTGGCCAACCATCGCCAGGACAAACGCCGGGTGCTGCAGTGGCTGGGCATCACGTTCCTCTTTGGCCTGGGCTTCATCGGCATGGAGATCAACGAGTTCCATCATCTGATCAGCGAAGGGGCCGGCCCTCAGCGCAGCGCGTTCCTGACGGCGTTCTTCACGTTGGTGGGCACCCACGGCCTTCATGTATTGGTAGGGCTGGTCTGGATGGCGCTGTTGATGGTGCAGGTCCAACAGCGTGGCCTGAATGAGGTCAATGCCACACGCTTGAGTTGCCTGAGCCTGTTCTGGCATTTCCTCGACATCGTGTGGGTTTGCGTATTTACCGTCGTCTATCTGTTCGGGGTGATCTGATGAACCGTCAAAGCCATGTGCGCAGCAGTGCCGGCGCCAGCCAGAGCAGCCCGCGGACGTACAATACAGGGTTCGTGCTGGCCGCCCTGCTCACGCTTCTACCCTTCGGGCTGGCCATGTACTCAAGCTTGCCACGCCACCTGACATTCCTGGCAGTGCTAGTGTGCGCACTGGCCCAGATCGTGGTGCACATGGTGTTCTTCCTGCACCTGACCACAGCGCGAGAGCAGCGCTGGAATCTGGTAGCACTGGTGTTCACGGTGGTGATCATCACCCTGCTGGTCGGGCTGTCGCTGTGGATCATGTATTACGTGCACTACAACATGCTCGGGTTTTGACACCTGCGACAACCGGCCTGACGCTTCATGACGAGCGGCATCGAGCTTCAGGCGGTGGTTGCCCGAGGCACCAGCGTGACCCAGTAACGGGTACGGGCGATCACCTGCACCGGCAGGCTTGCGGCGAGCAACGCCAGCACCCGGTCGGTATCATCCAGGCGGAATGTGCCCGTCACTTTCAGCGCATCCAGGGCTGGGTCCCAGCGCAGCACACCTGGCCGATACCGGCTCAGTTCCAGCAGCAGGTCGCCTAGTCGCCGATCGTCCAGGCGCAACACCCCGTCTTGCCACCCCAGCCGCCACGTCTCGACGTTCCCAAGCAGGCGCACCCCAGAGGCCATGACGTCGGCCTGCTGGCCAGCCTCCAACCGCAGCAGATCGCCGCGCACAGGTTGCACATCCGCCCTGCCCTGGACGACTGCCACCTCACAACCCGGCTCGACCAGGCGGACGCAGACTTGCGCGGGACCAAGGGGATTTCCACCCAGCAGTACCTGGCCTGAAGGAGCCTCGACGTAAACCGGTTGCCGGCCAGCCGTGCTCACGGCGACCTCTCCGCGTCGCAACCATACCCGGTGGTTGACGACGTCCACGTCAACGGCGCTGTCGGTGTTCAACTGCACGCTAGTGCCATCACTCAGCATTACCCGACGACGCTCACCCACGCCAGTGCGCAGATCGGCCGTCCAGGCCTGAAGGGGCAATTCGCGGCTCCCCCACCAAGCAGCAGGTACCAGCGCGGACAACCCGAGCACCTGCCGGAGTGCTGCCCGGCGACCTTGATCAGGCCGGTCCAGTGCGGCCATTGCCAAGGGGCCGGGCAACGCGGTAAAGCGCTCACGCAAGCGCAGCGCCTGCTGCCAGGCAGTCTCATGCACATCGCTTTGTCCTCGCCACTGCTCGAGCGCGACCAGGTCCGCCTCCCGAGTGTCGCCAGAATCGATCCGGACCAACCACTGGGCAGCCTCGCGCAACGCCTCCCTTAGCAGCACAGGAGGCGTCATTGCAGTTCGGCCAACAGGCAGTGTTCGTAGGCCTGCGCCATGTAGCGCTTGACCGACCGCTCGCAGACACCGAGCCGACTGGCGATTTGCGCGTAGCTCAGCCCTTCGAGCTGGCTCCACAGGAACGCCTTGCGCACGGCCGGCTTCAAGCCGGCCAGCAACTCATCGAGCGCCTGGAGCGTTTCGAGCAACAGCCAGCGCTGCTCCGGTGAAGGCGCATGCTGATCGGGCAGTTGCATCAGGGCTTCGAGGTAGGCTTTTTCAAGACTGCGGCGTTGGTGAAAGTTGCTGAGCAGGCGTTTACCCACCGTCAGCAGGTAGGCACGTGGCTCATGAATCTCGGCCAACGGCTGAGCGCTGGCCATGACGCGAAGGAAGGTATCCTGACTGAGGTCGGCCGCATCCCAGGCATTACCCATACGCCGCCGTAACCAGCTTTCGAGCCAGCCACGGTGTGCCCGGTACAGGTCAGGGAAGCTTTGCGAGGGCGGCGGCGCGGCGTCGAACATGGACATGTCCCTGCGATGATGTAAATAGGATTAATTCTAATTTACATCCCCTCGCAGGGCCAAGCCCTTTGTCACACCTCAGGCAATCGCGGCATCGACCAGCACCTGGGCCTCCTGGACCAGACGCTGCAGATGGGCTTCGTCGACGAAGCTTTCGGCGTAGATCTTGTAGATGTCCTCGGTGCCCGAGGGACGGGCGGCGAACCAGCCATTGGCAGTGATCACCTTGAGACCGCCGATGGCCTGCCCGTTACCGGGGGCATGGCTCATGATCTGCAGGATCGGCTCTCCGGCCAGTTCGGTAGAGGTGACCTGCTCAGGCGCAAGCTTGCTCAACAGCCCCTTCTGACGGGCATCGGCCTTGGCTTCGACGCGGGTAGCGAACGGCTTGCCCAAGGCCTGGGTCAAGTCAGCGTAAGCCTGGCTTGGATTACGTCCCGTACGGGCCGTCATCTCGGCTGCCAGCAAGGCCGGGATGAGGCCGTCCTTGTCGGTCGCCCATACCGAACCATCGCGGCGCAGGAACGAGGCGCCGGCGCTCTCTTCGCCACCAAAGCCCAGCGAACCCTCGAACAAACCCTGGGCGAAGAACTTGAAGCCCACGGGTACTTCGTACAGCTTGCGGCCCAGGCGCTCGGTCACCCTGTCGATCATGCCGCTGGACACGACGGTCTTGCCCACGGCAGCGTCAGCACGCCACTGCGGCCGGTTGCGGTACAGGTAGTCGATGGCCACGGCCAGGTAGTTGTTCGGTTGCAGCAAGCCATCCGGCGTCACGATGCCATGGCGGTCATGGTCAGGGTCGCAGGCGAACGCCACGTCGAAGCGCTCGCGCAGGCCGATCAGCCCTTGCATGGCATAGGGCGACGATGGGTCCATGCGAATCTGGCCATCCCAGTCGACGCTCATGAAACGGAAGGTAGGATCGACCTCGGTGTTCACCACTTCCAGATCCAGCTGGTAGTGCTCGGCGATGGCTGACCAGTAGCGCACCCCTGCCCCACCCAGCGGGTCGACACCCAGGCGCAACTTGGCCGCGCGGATGACCTCGAAATCGATCACGTTTTCCAGGTCTGCCACGTAGTGGCTGATGTAGTCATGACGATGCGTGGTTGACGCTTGCAAGGCTTGGGCGTGGTCCATGCGCTTGACCCCCACCAGCCCGTCTGCCAGTAGCTCGTTGGCCTTGCCCTCGATCCACTTGGTCACGTCGCTGTCGGCAGGGCCGCCGTTGGGGGGGTTGTACTTGAAGCCACCGCTTTGCGGCGGGTTGTGCGAAGGCGTGATCACGACCCCGTCGGCCAAACCGCTCTGGCGACCCCGGTTGTAGCAGAGAATGGCGTGGGATACCGCCGGTGTCGGGGTGTATTCATCGTCCTTGGACAACATCACCTGGACGCCGTTGGCGGCCAGCACTTCCAGTGCGCTGGCAGCAGCAGGGGCCGACAGCGCATGGGTGTCGGTACCGACGAACAGCGGGCCATCGATGCCCTTTTCCTGCCGGTACAGGCAGATGGCCTGAGTGATGGCCAATACATGGTGTTCGTTGAAACTCAACTCGAGCGAGGTACCCCGATGCCCCGAGGTGCCGAAGGCGACACGCTGGCCCGTCACGCCAGCATCTGGGCGACCGGTGTAGTAGGCCGTGAGCAGGCGGGGGATATCGACCAACACGCTGGCTGGAGCCGGCTTGCCTGCCAAAGGACTGAGCGTCATGCATTAACCTCGAGTTCAGCGAAATGTGGGGGATTAGAGCGTGCAGTGTACTGAGAGTTGCACGTGCGCGCGATCAGGCCGCGAAAGAAACCCTGGCATCGCTCAACGACGGCTCCAAGCGTGCAGCCGTACCTGAATAGGTATGGCAGCACGCCTCTTGAGCCCTGTGGATCTTGGATGCACACCAGCGGTCTACAGCCTTGTCGACGCGACATTCCCTGAGAGGCCACATGGCGTTCTACCGCCTGACGCGCACCCATCCACGATTGAGCCTGGCCGCCGGCGTGGGGCTGCTGGGCAGCTGGCTCGTTCCTGTCAGCGATCCTGTGCAACGCTTGCTAGCTGGCTGGAACATCGGTGTGTGGCTGTACCTGATGCTGGTGCTGTGGCTCAGTTGCACCGCAACCTCTGAAAAGGTCCGCAAAGTGGCCCACAGTGAGGATGAAAATGCGGGCCTGGTGCTGCTTACAGTGTGCATCGCCGCTATCGCCAGCCTGGTGGCCGTGACGCTGCAACTGGTGTCCAGCCGCGGGCTGCATGGCAGCGCCCTGACGGCGCACTACCTGTACACCGGGTTCACCGTCGCAGGCTCCTGGTTGCTGATCGGTTGCATCTTCAGCCTGCATTACGCACGACTGTTTTATGCAGAAAAGACCACGGCACCGCCCTTGCGCTTCGCCGATGGCGAAACCCACCCGGACTACTGGGACTTCCACTATGTCTCGTTCACCATCAGCGTTGCCGTGCAGACGTCCGATGTGGGCGTAGCCGGCCGAGCGATGCGCCGCGTGGTGCTGGCGCACTCGCTGGTCGGGTTCGTATTCAATACGGCCATCCTCGGCTTCACCATCAACATCGCGGCCGGGTTGCTCGGTTAACCGTTCCGTTTGTCTGAATTCACATCCTTGCGCAGCGCTTGCCTCCATGCCCATCAGTGCCTTGCCAGGGATCTTGACCGGCAAGCCCGGCGCCCGACGGTGCGCGCACCCCTTGAAGTAGCGCGGTCGGCTTACGGCCGCTAACGCGCGAAAACCGCGGTAATCTGCCCTCACCCGGCCTAGGTCTTTCTTTGCGCTGTGATCCAGATCATGCCTTGCAACATTTGTCACATTCTGGAGCGATAATGACGGCAACCAGATGCTATGGTTACTTTCCCGGCAGCCACAGCGCGCGGCCACCCGTCACCAGCTTTCAGTCATGCACAAGGAGGCTCGGATGAACAAGATGACATTCCCCAACGCCTGTCAGGTAATGCGCTGGCACTTTCATCCGCTGGGCTTCGAAGCCAACATGGATGCGCCGCGCAGCATGGTGGCCCGTCTATTCGATCGAAGCACGGGCGAAACCTTGCTGGCCATTGCCGGCATCCCCTGCACGGCCATCATGGCCGCCAGCGATGTAGAGCGCATCATCGAGGCTGTTGAGGCCGAGCTCGATGCCTTCAAGCCGGCTACCCTGCTACGCAGCGCCAGCTAACCCCTCGCCTGGCACTGGCCGAGTGCAGAAGGCGCGCCCAGCAACTGTTCGGCCGGCACGGGTCGGCCGAGCAGGTAGCCCTGCAACGAATCACAACCCAACCGTGTGAGGAAGGCTTGCTGGCTTAAGGTTTCCACCCCTTCGGCCACGATCCGCAAGCCCAGTGCGCGGCCCAGGGCCACGATGGCCGATACGATGGCCGCATCTTCACCGTCATCTTCCAGTTCACGTACGAAGCCCCGGTCGATCTTCAGCTCGTTGGCGGGCAGACGCTTGAGGTACATCAGGCTGGAATACCCTGTCCCAAAGTCATCGATCGACAAGTCCACGCCCATGTCCGATAGCTGCTGGAGCACGCTGAGGCTCATGTCGACATCCGACATCGCGGTGGTTTCGGTGATCTCCAACGTCAGGCAGTTGGCCGGCAGTGCGTGACGTTCCAGGGCTCGCGCCACGCTACCCAGCAGCCCTGCATGGCAGAACTGGATGGCCGACAGGTTGACCGCTATCCGCCAGCCTTCGACCCCTTGATCACGCCATAGACGCATCTGCCGACAGGCCTCGTCCAGTACCCAATCACCGATGGGTATGATCAGGCCGGTCTTTTCCGCCAGGCCGATGAAGCGATCAGGCGCCAGGAGCCCATGTTGTGGGTGCTCCCAACGTAGCAACGCCTCGGCACCGATCGGCTGACACCGCTTGGCATCGAACTTGGGTTGATAATGCAAGCGAAACTGCCCCGCCGCCACGGCCACTCGCAGGTCCTGCAGCAGCTGCAACTGCTGGCGGGCGTTGCTGTTCATCGATGCGTCGAAGAAGCTGTAGCCATTCTTGCCCACCCGCTTGGCGTGGTACATGGCGGCATCGGCATTGCGCAGCAACTCGTGCTGGTCCTGGCCGTTGCCTGGGTACAGGACGATACCCAGGCTTGCCGAAAGCTGCAGGTCGTGTTCTGCCACCTTGAAGGGCCGCGAGACCAGATTGACCTGCTTGAGGGCAACGCTCATGGCATCGCTGGGGTCTTGCAGTTCGACCAACAAGACGAACTCATCGCCGCCAATGCGCGCCAACGTATCCTGGCTATGCAGATGCCCGCGCAGCCGCGTTGCCACCGCCTTGAGCAGTAGGTCGCCAGCATGATGGCCAAAGGCATCGTTGACTGGCTTGAACCCGTCCAGGTCGATGAACATCAGGGCGAAACAACCGCCATGCTCGGCGACCTTGGCGATGGCCAGTTCGATGCGATCGGCAAGCAGGCTGCGGTTCGGCAGGCCCGTGAGCGTGTCGTGCAAGGCCAGCTGGGTCAGCTCCTGATTGGCCAGGGTGAGTGACTGGGCCAGCGCGGCCGTGCGCGCGTCGAGCCGGGCATCCAGTACGGATGTCAGCAGCGTCACCACCAGCACGGCGAAGGTGGTGATCAGTACCAGCGACACCAGGCCGTCGCCTTCCAGGCCACCGGGCAGCGCGCCACAGAAGCTGCCCAGAGGAAAGCTGGCGGCTGCCATGCTGGTATAGTGCATGCCGACGATGGCGATCCCCATCAGCACCGCCGCCAACCCACGGATCTGGCGAACGTAAGGGGTTTGCCGGCGCAGCCGGAAGGCAATCGACAAGGCTGCAGCCGAAGCACCCACGGCAATCAGCAGCGAAACCACGAACAGGCTCGGGTCATAGTCGATGCCTGGCTGCATGCGCAGCGCTGCCATGCCGGTGTAATGCATGCTGGCGATGCCGGCCCCCATGATGAGCGCGCCGAAAGCCAACTGCATGGCGGGCAGGCTGGGCTGGCTCACCAGCCACAGCGCAAAGCCTGAGGACAACACCGCGATCAGCAGCGAACCCGCCGTGAGTGTCAGGTCATAGCCCAGCTCGATGGGGAGCAGCAAGGCAAGCATGCCGACAAAATGCATGGACCATATGCCAGTGCCCATGGCCAGTGCCCCGCCGAACATCCAAAGCGAAGCCGCATAGCCTCTTGCCGTAGCGATGCGCCCGGCGAGGTCCAGCGCCGTATAGGACGCCAGGATAGCCACGCACAGTGAAATCAACACCAGCGAAGAGGAGTAGCCAGCGGTGAGCATTTTGCGAAGTACCAGAAGCCAGCAGAAAGGGGGCATGAAAGGCCGACCATTGTACTCAAGCTTAGGTAAAACGCACGGTGTTTCAGCATATCAAATGGCCATGTCGACGACAGGTAGGCTCGCCGACAGGTGTCCGGCCTGCGCTTCACTCCTGCTCGGCGTAAGCCCCTGCGGCATCCCAACCGCCACCCAATGCAGCCACCAACTGAACACTGGCGACTAGGCGCCCCTGCAACAGGTTGAGCACACTGCGCTCGTTGCTAAGGGCCGTGGCCTGTACGTTGACCACATCCAGGTAACCAATCAAGCCGGCCCGGTATTGGTTTTCCGTTAGCCGCAGCGATTCGCGCGCGGCTTCCAGTGCTTCCTGACGGACCACCGCCTCGTCACCGTAAACCTTCAACTGGACCAGCAGGTTCTCGACTTCCTTGAAACCGTCGAGCACGGTCTGACGGTACTGGGCCACGGTTTGGTCGTACACGGCAACCGTACGGTCCACCTCGGCGCTACGCCGGCCTGCATCGAACAACGTCAGGGCAAGCTGCGGCCCGACCGACCAGTAGCGGTTGGGTAATTCGATCCAGTTGTTGAAGCTGCTGCTCGAATAGCCGCCATTGAGGCTCAGGCTCAGATCAGGAAAGTAGGCTGCCCGGGAGACGCCGATATTGGCGTTGGCAGCCATCACGTTGCGCTCGGCCGCGGCGATGTCGGGTCGCCGCTCAAGCAGTTGCGATGGCAGGGCCACTGGGATCTGCGGCAAGGCAGGGA
Organism: uncultured Pseudomonas sp.; assembly: GCA_963529135.1. GTDB lineage: Bacteria > Pseudomonadota > Gammaproteobacteria > Pseudomonadales > Pseudomonadaceae > Aquipseudomonas. Next base: position 35,426 of record CAURYQ010000032.1, read on the forward strand.
TGGCCTGACTGTCCGCCAGGGCGAATTGAGCGGGTGTTTTGCCCAGCAGCACAGCGATGGCGTTCTCGAACTGGGCGCGCTGCCAGATCAGGTCGATCAGGTCAGCCTCGGTGCTTTTGAGCTGGGTACGGGCCTGGGCAACCGCATCGGGGCCGGAGATGCCAGCGCGGTATTGGTTCTGGGTCATGCGCAACGAGCGCTGGTACGCAGCTACCGTGGCCTGCAGCAGGCGCTTCTGCTCATCGATGACCCGCAGCTGCAGGTAGTTCTGCACCAGTTCCGATTGCTGGCTCAAGCGCATCGCGGCCAGGTCGGCCAAGCTGGCCTGGGCGCTGGCCTGGTTGGCATTGAGGGTCTCACGAAGCTTGCCCCACAAGTCGATCTCCCAGCTCACGCCCAGCTGGGCGTTATAGGTGTCGCGTATGCCGCTGCTGTTGTTGGACAGGCTGGAACTCGAACTGCCGGTGCCCTGGGCGGAGCGGTTCTTGGCCACGCTCAGGTCAAGGCTTGGAAACAGCCCGGCCCGGCTGCTGCGCACAAGCGCCTGAGCCTGGCGGTATTGGGCTTCGGACTGCGCAACGCTTTGGTTGTTGCGGTTGAGCTCCTCGACCAGGGCGTCGAGCTGGGCATCCTGGTAGATCTCCCACCAGGCGCCACGGGCGATGGCGTCGGAAGGCGCCGCCTGGGTCCAGCCTTCGGCATGCTTGAACTGCGCGGTGCCGACCATTTCCGGGCGGTGGTAGTCCGGGGCCAAGGTGCAGGCGCTGAGCAGGGCCGCGCCTAATGCCGCCCCCAACAAACGCGAGCCACGGACACGGCTGAGTATTTGCAAGGCACGATGAAGCGGGGTCTGGGCAAAATTCATAGCGGGTTTTCCAAGGCCGCGTCGGTGCGTACGCCGCGCCAACGGTTGTAGCGATGACGCAGGCGGTCCAGGTACAGATAGACCACGGGCGTCGTATAGAGGGTCAAGACCTGGCTGAAGACCAGGCCACCGATAATGGTCAGCCCCAGCGGCTGACGCATCTCCGCCCCTTCAGCCTGGCTCAGCAGCAGGGGCAAGGCGCCGAGGATGGCCGCCAGCGTCGTCATCAGGATCGGGCGCAAGCGCAGCAGGCAGGCGCGACGGATGGATTCCTCGGGTGACAGCCCCTGGTGGCGCTCAAGCTGCAGGGCCAGGTCGATCATCAGGATGGCATTCTTCTTCACCACCCCGATCAGCAGAAAGAGCCCCAGCAAGGAGATCAGGCTGAATTCGCCCCCGGTCACGTACAGGGCCAACAGGGCGCCGACCCCGGCCGACGGCAGGGTGGACAAGATGGTCAGCGGATGAATGTAGCTCTCGTAGAGAATCCCCAGTACCAGGTACACGAGCACCAAGGCGCCCAGAATCATGAAAGGCTGGCCCTGCGCGGTCTTGGTGAAGGCATCGGCCGTGCCACCGAGCTTGGCGATCACCCCTTCGGGAAGGCCCAACTTGGCCACGGCACGTTCGACCGCCGCCAGTGCCTGGTCAGTGCTATAGCCTTCGGCCACATCGAAGGCGATGTCCTCGGAGGCGAACTGGTCTTCATGGCTCACCCGATCGTTGGCCAGGCTGTTCTCGTAGTGCGCGATGGTTGACAGCGGTACCCGCGCGCCCTCGGCGGTGATCACCTGCACCTGCTCCAGGGTACTGGGGTCCCAGGCATACTTGGGGTTGATTTCCAGCACCACCTGGTATTGGTTGAGGCTGTCATAGATGGTGGAAATCTGGCGCTGGCTGTAGGCGTTGTTCAACACGGTGGTAACCATCTGCATGTCGATGCCCAGGCGCTTGGCCTGGTCACGGTCCACCACCAGGGTCACCTGCTGCGTGCCCGCACCATCGCGGGCGTCGATCGCCGTCAATTCCGGCAAGGCGCGCATGGCCGCGACCACCTTGGGGAACCACAGGCGCAGGGCGGCCAGGTCGCCGCTCTGCAAGGTATACAGGTACTGCGAGGACGACTGGTCGCGCCCGCCCCCGCCCAACTGCAAGTCCTGGTCGGCCATGAGGAACAGCCGACCGCCTGGCACCTTGGGCATTTCCTTGCGCAGGCGCTCGATCACCTTCTGGGCATCGAGCTTGCGCTCGTTGATGGGCTTGAGCCTGACCAACACCATCGCGTTGTTGGTGCCGCTGTTACCACCGATGAACCCTGCCACGCTCTGCACGGCAGGGTCTGCCAGCAAGGCGCGCCGGTAGGTTTCCATCTTCGGTTGCATGACACTGAAGGACAGGCCGTCGTCCCCGCGGATGAAGCCCATGAGCTGGCCGGTGTCCTGCTGAGGCATCAGCGTCTTGGGGACTACCACGTACAACGCCACGTTGACGGCGATGGTGACCAGCAGGCTGATCAGGGTGAGGCGTCTGTGCCGCAGCGCCCATCCCAGGCTGCGGTCATAAGCGCCGACCATGCGCCGGTGCACGGCATCGCTCCAACGCTGCAGCCGGGTTTGCTCGGCCTTTTGCGCGGTCAGCCAGCGAGCGCACAGCATGGGTGTGAGGGTCAACGAGACCAGCAGCGAAACCAGGATGGCGGCCGCCAGCGTGATGGAGAATTCCTGGAACAGGCTGCGCACGATACCGCCCATGAACAGGATCGAAACGAACACTGCTACCAGCGACACGTTCATCGACAACAGGGTGAAGCCTACCTCCCGGGCCCCCAGAAATGCCGCCTTCATGGGCGGCTGCCCGTCCTCGATATGCCGGGAGATGTTCTCCAGCACGACGATGGCGTCGTCCACCACCAGGCCCGTTGCCAGGATCAACGCCATCAACGACAGGTTGTTGAGCGAGAAGCCACACAGGTACATGACGGCGAACGTGCCAACCAACGACACCGGCACTGCCAGGCTGGGAATCAGGGACGCGCGCAGGCTGCCCAGGAACAGATAGACCACCAGGATCACCAGCACCACGGCGATCAGCAGGGTATGTTCGGCTTCCTTCAGCGTGGCCTTGATGACCGGCGACCGATCCATGGCCACGTTCAGCTCCACGCTCGCCGGAAGCAGCGATTGCAACGCAGGCAACTGCGCCTTGATCTGATCCACGGTGGCGATGATGTTGGCACCGGCCTGCCGGTTCACGACAAGCAACACCGCGCTCTGGTCGTTAAAGAAGCCACTGTTGTAGCGGTTTTCGACGCCGTCGGTGATGGTCGCCACGTCGGACAGCCGCAGGATCGTGCCGTTTTCCTGGCGAATCACCACTGGCCCGTAGTCCTTGGCGCTTTCCAACTGATCGTTGGCCCGCACCTGCCAATTGCGCTCGGCATCCTCGACGAAGCCCATGGGCCGCCGCTGGTTGGCGTTGGCGACAGCCGTGCGCACCTCGTCCAGCGACAGACCGTACTGATTCAACAACTGCGGCTCGACCGAAATGCGCACCGCCGGTAGCGAGCTCCCCCCGATCTGCACTTCTCCCACCCCAGGCACCTGGGCCAGGCTTTGGGACAGGATGGTATCGGCCAAATCGTACAGCTGCCCTTTCTGCAACACACTGGAGGTCAGCGACAGGACCATGACCGGGGCCTGGGAAGGGTTGATCTTCTTGTAGGTCGGCATGCTGCGCATGCCGCTGGGCAACAGGTTGCGCGTTGCATTGATGGCGGCCTGCACCT
>CAURYQ010000033.1:0-38892 GCA_963529135.1 uncultured Pseudomonas sp.
GCTCAAATCCTGGGGCCGCTACGCGCCCCATCGGGGCACAAGGCCCCTCCCACAGATTGGCGTGTGCACATCAGAACCCGAAGTGGACTGCCACCGGGGGTTGGATTTCTGTCCAATCTCTGGGGCAGCCCATTCGTGTGGGAGCGGTCTTGTACCGCGATGGGTCGCGCAGCGGCCCCGATGGTCTGTGATGCGAGCTGAAATACCGAGTCACCGCGCAACCCACGGCTTGGCACCGCTCGGCGACTCAATACGCTAAACTCGCGCCACTGCTGTCTGGAGTGAACTATGCGCGATGTACTCAATGCAGGCCTGATCGATTTTCTCAAGGCCTCCCCTACCCCCTTCCACGCCACCGCCAGCCTGGCCATGCGCCTGGAGGCGGCTGGCTACCAGCGTCTGGACGAGCGCGAGAGCTGGTCCGTAGTACCGGGCGGGCGCTATTACGTCACCCGCAATGACTCCTCGATCATCGCCATCAGGATGGGCAGGCAGGCACCGCTGCTCAACGGTATTCGCATGGTCGGCGCCCATACCGACAGCCCTTGCCTGCGGGTCAAGCCGCAGCCGGAACTGCAGCGCCAGGGCTTTCTGCAGCTCGGCGTGGAAGTGTATGGCGGTGCCTTGCTGGCGCCGTGGTTCGACCGCGATCTGTCACTGGCCGGACGGGTCACCTACCGCCGTGACGGCAAGGTGGAAAGCCAGCTGATCGACTTCAAGCTGCCGATAGCGATCATTCCCAACCTGGCCATTCACCTGAACCGCACCGCCAACGAAGGCTGGCACATCAACCCGCAGACCGAGCTGCCACCGATTCTGGCCCAGGTGGCCGGAGACGAGCGCATCGATTTCCGCGCGCTGCTGACCGAACAACTGGCGCGCGAGCATCAACTCAACGCCGACGTGGTGCTGGACTACGAACTGAGCTTCTACGACACCCAGGATGCTGCGCAGATTGGGCTCAATGGTGACTTCATCGCCGGCGCCCGCCTCGACAACCTGCTGTCCTGCTACGCCGGGCTGCAGGCACTGCTGGCCGCTGACAGCGATGAAACCTGCATTCTGGTGTGCAATGACCACGAAGAAGTCGGCAGCAGTTCGGCCTGCGGCGCCGACGGGCCGATGCTCGAACAGACGTTGCAACGCCTGCTGCCCGACGGCGATGCCTACGTGCGCACCATCCAGCGCTCGCTGATGGTATCGGCCGACAATGCCCATGGCGTTCATCCGAACTACGCCGACAGGCATGATGGCAACCACGGGCCGAAACTCAACGCCGGGCCGGTGATCAAGGTGAACAACAACCAGCGCTACGCCACCAATAGCGAAACTGCCGGGTTCTTCCGCCATTTGTGCATGGCCGAGGAAGTACCGGTGCAGAGCTTCGTGGTACGCAGCGACATGGGCTGTGGCTCGACCATCGGCCCCATAGCCGCCAGCCACCTGGGCGTGCGCACGGTGGACATCGGGCTGCCGACTTTCGCCATGCATTCGATCCGCGAGCTGTGCGGCAGCCACGACCTGGCGCACCTGGTGAAGGTGCTGACCGCGTTCTACCGCAGTCACGAACTGCCTTGAGCCAAGCGTGGCGCCAGGGTGTGGCACACCTTGGCGCCAGCGGTGCCGCGCTGCGGCGCAGTGCTGGCAAGACGCGCCCCGCTCAGGCTGGGCCAGCCATTAGCGGCTATGCTTGGGGCATGTCTCACTGCAAAGGACTGCCGCCATGTCACCCTTTCTCTCCCTGCTCGTTCCGGTCTGCGCATCGCTGCTGTTGCTGACCCTCGGCTTCGGCCTGCGCGAACGCGATGTCGGTGTGCTGATGATGTGGGTAGGCACCCTGGGCATCTTTGGCCTGACCTGTTGGAAGATCCTGGAGAAACTGCCGACATAAACCTCTACACTCGGGCAATCGTTTGACCTGAGGTAGATCTGCCCGTGCCTGCCCTTCTGCGTTACCTGTTTGTCCTGCTGTTACTGTTCATCGGCCCTGTACAGGCAGCAGGCCTGCCCGGCTTGCTGGGCTCCAGCGCCCCCGCCCAGCCCGAGGCTTCGGAGCCGCTGGGCAAATCCCTGGACGAGGTGATCAAGAGCCTCGAGAACGACCAGCAGCGTGCCAAACTCCTGGCCGACCTGAAAAAGCTGCGCGATGCCACGCAAAAGTCGCAACCGACCGTGGAGCAAGGTGTGCTCGGTTTGATCGGTGGTGCCCTGCACGACTTCGAAGGGCAGTTCACCGGTGATGCCAACCCGTTCCAGCGATGGGGCACTGAAATCGACCAGGCCCGGGACGAGCTGGCTGCGCTGATGGTGCCCGTCCATCAATGGCCGGCGATCCTTTTCGGCTTTGCAGCGGTGATTGCCGTGTGGAGCGTGCTGGCGTTCGCGTTCAACTGGGTCGGGCACCGGGTTCGCCTGCGTTTCGGCCTGAGCGAAGAGCTGCCGCAACACCCGCGTACCTGGGACCTGGTGCGCTTCGCCTTGCGCAAGTTGGGCCCGTGGCTGGTTGCGCTGCTGTTTACCGTGTACCTCAGCTTCGTGCTGCCGCCCTCCCTGGGGAAGTCCCTGGCCATGGTGCTGGCGTATGCGCTGGTGGTAGGGACCTGTTTCTCGGCCATCTGCGTAATCGCTTTCTCCTTGCTGGACGGCCCACACCGTCACCGGGCACTGCACATCCTGCGCCATCGGGCCTTTCGCCCCCTGTGGTTGATCGGCAGCTTCGCAGCCTTCGGCGAGGCCATGAGCGACCCACGGCTAACGGCTGCGCTCGGCACCCACCTGGCCCATGGGGTAGCAACCCTGGCCAACGTCGTCGCAGCGGTGTGCACCGGCTTGTTCATCCTGCGTTTTCGCCGGCCCATCGCTCATTTGATTCGTAATCAACCCCTGTCGCGCCGCCTGACACGGCGAACCCTCAGCGACACCATCGAGATCCTCGGCAGCTTCTGGTTCATCCCGGCGCTGATTCTGGTGGCCATTTCGCTGTTCGCCACCTTCGTGTCGGCCGGTGACACCAGCACGGCGCTTCGCCAGTCGTTGATGTGTACGGTGCTGGTGGTGGTGTGCATGGTGCTCAATGGCCTGGTTCGCCGCCATGCCGCCAACCCCAAGCGCGCAGGCAAGCGCCACGCGGTGTATGCCGAGCGGCTGCGCAATTTTGGTTATCTGCTGGTACACCTGTTCATCTGGCTGGTGTTCATCGAGCTGGGCCTTCGGGTATGGGGGCTGTCGATGATCAGCTTCGCCGAAGGCGAGGGGCATGACATCAGCCTGCGCCTGATGGGCTTGGCAGGCACCCTGATCGTGGCCTGGCTGGTGTGGATCCTGGCCGACACGGCCGTGCACCACGCGCTGGTCCGCTCGCGCCGCGGCATGGCCAATGCCCGGGCGCAAACCATGATGCCGCTGATCCGCAACGTGATGTTCGTGTTCATCTTCATCATCGCGGTGATCGTGGCCTTGGCCAACATGGGCATGAACGTCACACCGCTGCTGGCCGGTGCCGGTGTGATCGGCCTGGCGATCGGTTTTGGCGCCCAATCGCTCGTGGCCGATCTGATCACCGGCTTGTTCATCATCATCGAGGACTCCCTGGCCATCGACGACTACGTGGACGTGGGCGGTCACCTGGGCACGGTGGAAGGCCTGACCATCCGTACCGTGCGCCTGCGCGACATCGATGGCATCGTGCACACCATTCCTTTTAGCGAAATCAAGAGCATCAAGAACTACTCCCGGGAATTCGGCTACGCCATCTTTCGCGTGGCGATCCCCTACAGCATGAACATCGACCAGGCGATCACACTGGTGCGCGAGGTAGGTCAGAAGCTACGCAACGATCCTTTGATGCGCCGAAACATCTGGTCGCCGCTGGAGTTGCAAGGCGTGGAGAGCTTCGAATCGGGTTCGGCGGTACTGCGGGCACGCTTCAAGACCGCGCCGATCAAGCAGTGGGAAGTGTCGCGGGCCTTCAACCTGGCGCTCAAGCGCCAGCTCGACGAAGCCGGCCTGGACTTGGCGACGCCCAGGTTGTCGGTGCAGGTGGTGACGGCCGGCGGCGGTGCCATGGCCGAGACCGGGGCGTCGAGTTGAGGCCCGTTCGCCACTGAGCCCGCCCGCGCCGCTCAGTTTCAGGATGAAGCTGGGCGCATCGGCCCGGCTAGCCTGCCTGCGCCTTGATGCAGATAGCGTCATGGCGCCAGTATTCCAGGTCACAGTCGATCAGTTGTCCATGCTGGTCGCTGTTGACCCGGGTGATGTGCAGCCCGGGGTTGCCCGGTGACACCTTCAGCGCACCGGCCGCCTGTACCGGCAATGCCGTCGGCAGGATCTCGAAGCACACCTGCCCATAGTGCAAACCGTACACACGCGCGTAGATCTCGGTCAGTGACTGGGCCAGGTCCTGTTCGAGGATCGCCGGGAAGTATCGGGGGTTGAGGTAATGCTCGGCATACAATACGGCCCGATCGTCGATACGCCTCAACCTGCAGATGCGCACCACGCTGGACAACGCCGGCAGCTGCAACCGCGCGCAAATGGCCGCCGGAGCCGGTTGCAACCTGGCCGAGAGCAACTGGGTGCTGGCGACCCGGCCTTGCTCGCGCACCATCGCATGGAAGTGGCTCCGCTCGATGAGGTCATAGCTCAACCGTTCGGGCGCAACGAACCAACCCCGCCGCTCCTCGCGGTAGATCAGCCCCCTCGCTTCCAGTTGCACGAGCGCCTCGCGCAGGGTGATGCGGGTGGTGGCGAATAGCTCGCTGAGCCGGCGCTCAGCGGGCAACTTGCCGCCTGGCGCCAACAAACCGTGCGCGATCTGCTCCTCAAGGGCGTTACAGATGGCTGTTACCGCGCGCGGTGGCATTGGCTGCATCAAAGGTTACCTATCTGGACTAGACCAGCCCCACGTCGGGGCACAAGGCGCAGGGTGCAAGCCTAGGCACGGCTGATGAAGATCCCGTGACAGGGTTGCGGCCTGACGTTGCCAGAAACGGGCCAGGCCCTGTGAGGGCGGGGTTGCAAGTGGTCTACGCTGTATTGCCAGAAGCCGCTGATGTGCAGCAGTGCCAGGCGCTACATCAAATTGTCACGCGACCGACCTACCTTGGCTCAAGGTTTGCTGACCTAGACCAAGGCTGCAGACAACGGCTTCATACATAACAGCGTTCGGTTGATGCACCCACCCAAGGAGCTACGGATGAAAAAGTTGTTCATGGCGTCACTGCTCGGTTCGGCGATCGCGTTCTGCACGTCGGTCATGGCCGCAGAAGACCTCAAGGCGCTGGAAGACGCCGCCCGCAAGGAAGGCATGGTCAACAGCGTGGGCATGCCGGATGCCTGGGCCAACTGGAAAGATACCTGGCAGGACCTGGCCAGCAAGTACGGGCTCAAGCACAGCGACACGGACATGAGCTCGGCCCAGGAGATCGCCAAGTTCGAAGCTGAGAAAGACAATGCCAGCGCCGACATCGGCGACGTGGGCGCCGCGTTCGGGCCCATCGCCATCGCCAAGGGCGTGAGCCAGCCGTACAAGCCCAGCACGTGGGACCAGGTCCCGGAGTGGGCCAAGGACAAGGACGGCCACTGGGCGCTGGCCTACACCGGCACCATTGCGTTCATCATCAACAAGGACTTGGTGAAGGAGTCCGAGCGGCCGAAAACCTGGCATGACCTGGAGCGCGGCAAGTACAAGGTGGCCATCGGCGATGTCGGCACCGCCGCTCAGGCCGCCAACGGCGTGCTGGCAGCCGCCATCGCCTACAAGGGTGACGAGCGCAACGTGGCGCCCGGCCTGCAACTGTTCACCAAGCTGGCCCAGCAAAAACGCCTGTCACTGGCCAACCCTACCATCCAGACTCTGGAAAAAGGCGAGGTGGAAGTCGGCGTGGTGTGGGACTTCAATGGCTTGAGCTACCGCGATCAGATCGACCCCAAGCGTTTCGAAGTGCTGATCCCATCGGACGGCTCGATTACCTCGGGCTACACCACCATCATCAACAAGTACGCCAAGCACCCCAATGCGGCCAAGCTGACACGCGAGTACATCTTCAGTGATGCCGGGCAGATCAACCTGGCCAAGGGCCATGCGCGCCCGATTCGCGCCGAACACCTGAAGCTGCCGGACGATGTGCAAGCCAAACTGCTGCCCAACGAGCAATACGCGCCTGCGCAGCCAATCAAGGACGCCGCCGCCTGGGAAGCGACCTCCAAGGAACTGCCGCAGATGTGGCAGGAGCAGGTCATCATCGAGATGGAATGACGCCGCTGGCTAATTGGCCTGAGCTGGCCCGCGCGTCGTCTTGCCAGGCGTGGCAGCAGCCAGCGGGCCCGGGCCGCACCGGGGTAGTAGTCCCAGCACCCTGGTGCGGCACAGCGAGCACGCCGCTTCGCGGTTCATTTAGGGGAGTAATGAATGAGGCACAACGTCATCCTGGTGCTGTTGGATGGGCTGAATTATCAGGTAGCCCACCATGCCATGGGCCATCTGCACGCCTATGTCGAGGCCGACCGTGCCGCACTCTACCGCATGGAATGCGAGCTGCCGTCGCTGTCCCGTCCGCTGTACGAGTGCATTCTCACCGGTGTACCCCCTATCGACAGCGGCATCGTGCACAACAACGTCAATCGTCTTTCCAACCAGCGCAGCGTGTTCCACTATGCCCGCGAAGCCAACCTGGGCACTGCCGCTGCCGCCTATCACTGGATGAGCGAGCTGTACAACCGCTCGCCTTTCGACCCGCAGCGTGACCGGCACACCCACGCACCCAAGCTGCCGATCCAGCACGGGTTGTTCTACTGGGACGATCGCTACCCTGACTCGCACCTGCTGGCGGACGGCGAATACCTGCGCCGCCGCCACGCACCCAACTTTCTGCTGGTGCACCCGATGAGCATCGACGACGTCGGTCACCACCATGGCTTGGACAGCAGCCAATACCGCAACGCTGCCCGCAGCGCCGACATTCTGCTGGCCGACTACCTGCCCGGATGGCTCGAAGAGGGCTACCAGGTGATGGTCACCGCCGACCACGGCATGAACAACGACCGTTCGCACAATGGGCTGCTGGCCGAAGAACGGGAAGTGCCATTGTTCGTGTTCGGGGAGGGCTTCAGCCTCGACCCATCGGCCAAGCCGCAGCAGATCGACCTGTGCGGCACGATCTGCGAACTGCTCGGCGCCGCTCATGACAAGTCGGTCTGCAGGGAGCTGCTCAGATGAGTCAGTCCCCCCGTGGCCGCTACCTGGCGCTGTTGTGCCTGGTGCCCTTCGCTGCCGTCTTCGTGATCTTCCAGATTGCCCCGCTGGCCTGGGTAGCGCTGAGCAGCCTGCAGTCGGAAACCGGCTGGGGCATCGACAACTTCACCAAGGTGTTCGCCTCCAAGTTCTACCTGCAAGCCCTGCAACGCAGCTTGGAGATCAGCTTCTGGTCCAGCCTGTTCGGCATTGTCATCGCCACCCTCGGCGCCTATTCGCTGCGCCAGGTGGACTCACGGCTGCGCGATTTCGTCAGTGCCTTCGCCAACATGACCAGCAACTTCGCCGGCGTGCCACTGGCATTCGCGTTCATCATCCTGCTCGGCTTCAACGGCGCGGTCACCTTGCTGCTCAAGCAGGTGGGCCTGCTGGAAGACTTCAGTATCTATTCCAAGAGCGGGCTGATATTGGTCTACACCTACTTTCAGATCCCGCTCGGTGTGCTGCTGCTCTACCCGGCCTTCGACGCGCTGCGCGAAGATTGGCGCGAGTCGGCTGCCCTGCTGGGGGCCAACCACTGGCAGTTCTGGCGGCACATCGGGCTGCCGGTGCTGACGCCGGCGCTGCTGGGCACGTTCGTCATCCTGCTGGCCAACGCCCTGGGCGCCTACGCCACGGTCTATGCCTTGACGACGGGCAACTTCAACGTACTGCCCATTCGCATCGCGGGCCTGGTAGCGGGCGACATCAGCCTCGATCCCAACCTGGCCAGCGCCCTGGCCATGGTCCTGGTAGGGCTGATGACCGTGGTCACCGTGGTGCATCAATGGCTGTTGAGAAGGAGCTACCATGCGCGCTGACACCCGAAGCGGCGGCTGGTATCACCGCGCCGTGGTCTACCTGCTGTTTCTGATCCTGCTGATGCCGCTGGCCGGCACCCTGCTCTACTCCCTGGCCACTAGTTGGTCGGCCACCCTGCTGCCCAGCGGCCTGACCTTGAAATGGTATGTGGCGTTGTGGAGCGAACCGCGCTTTCTGGCCGCCTTCGGCCAGTCTTTGCTGGTGTGCGTTGGTGCCTTGGTGCTGTCGGTCGTGCTGATCCTGCCGCTGCTGTTCGTGGTGCACTACCACTTTCCAAGGCTCGATGCCCTGATGAATGTCCTGATCCTGCTACCGTTCGCGGTGCCACCGGTGGTGTCGTCGGTGGGGTTGCTGCAGCTGTATGGCAGTGGGCCGATGGCCATGGTTGGGACGCCATGGATCCTGATCGGCTGCTACTTCACCATTGCACTGCCCTTCATGTACCGGGCCATCACCAACAACCTCCAGGCCATCAACCTGCGCGACCTGATGGACGCCGCCCAATTGCTGGGCGCCAGCACCTGGCAGGCGGCTTTGCTGGTGGTACTGCCCAACCTGCGCAAGGGCCTGATGGTGGCCTTGCTGCTGTCGTTCTCGTTCCTGTTCGGAGAATTCGTGTTCGCCAACCTGCTGGTGGGCACTCGCTACGAAACCTTGCAGGTTTACCTGAACAACATGCGCAACAGCAGCGGCCACTTCAACAGCGCGCTGGTGATTTCCTATTTTGCCTTCGTGCTGATCCTGACGTGGGTCGCCAACCGTTTGAACAAGGACAAGACCTGACATGAGCTACGTCAGCGTACGCAACCTGCAAAAAAGCTACGCCGGGAGCCCGGTGTTCAGCCAGATCGACTGCGAAATCGAACGTGGCGAGTTCATCACCCTGCTCGGCCCTTCGGGATGCGGCAAGTCCACGCTGCTGCGCTGCATCGCCGGCCTCACACCCGTCGACGGCGGGCAGATCCTGCTCGACGGCACCGACATCGTCCCGCAGAGCCCACAGAAACGCGGCATCGGCATGGTATTTCAAAGCTATGCGCTGTTTCCCAACATGACGGTGGAACACAACGTTGCGTTCGGGTTGCGCATGCAGAAGGTCAAAGGTGAAGAAAGCCAGGCACGGGTGCGAGAGGCATTACAGTTGGTGGAGCTGAGCGACTTCGCCGCGCGTTACCCCCATCAGTTATCGGGCGGCCAATGCCAGCGCGTGGCCCTGGCCCGTTCACTGGTCACCCGGCCCCGTCTGCTGCTGCTCGACGAGCCGCTTTCGGCATTGGATGCACGTATTCGCAAGCACCTGCGCGAACAGATACGCGCCATCCAGAGAGAGCTGGGCTTGACGACCATCTTCGTCACCCACGACCAGGAAGAAGCGTTGACGCTGTCCGACCGTATCTTCCTGATGAACAAGGGCAGTATCGTGCAGAGCGGTGATGCAGAAACCCTCTACACGGCTCCGGTGGATCTGTTTGCCGCAGGCTTCATCGGCAACTACAACCTGCTGGACGCCGACAGTGCCAGCCGCCTGCTACAGCGTCCGATCACCAGTCGCCTGGCAATACGGCCCGAATCCATCACGCTGGACCTGCACGGCGAACTCGACGCCCAGGTGCGCAGTCACAGCCTGCTGGGTAACGTGATTCGTTATCGGGTACAAGTGCGAGAGGTGGAGCTGGTAGTGGACGTACTCAACCGCTCGCCGGCCGACCTGCATGCCGATGGGCAGCGGGTCAGCGTTTCGATAGACCCCAGTGCGCTACGGGAAGTGGCTTAAGGAGATGCATGTATGGCGTTGGCCATTTTCGATCTGGACGAAACCCTCATCCACGGCGACTGCGCATCGCTGTGGAGTGAGCACATGGCCCGACTGGGCTGGGTGGACAGTGAAGCGTTCCTGCGGCGTGATCATGAGCTGATGCAGGCCTACAGCAACGGCCAACTGGCGATGGATGAGTACATGGCATTCAGCCTGGAGCCGATTGCCGGGCGTACCCTGGAAGAGGTCGCACATCTGGTCGAGCCGTGGGTTGAGGACGTCATCGAGCCAATCATCCTGGGCGATGCCTGCCAATGCATTGCCGAGCACCGCAAGCGCGGGGACCGGGTGCTGATCATCTCGGCATCAGGGGTTCACTTGGTCGGCCCGATCGCCGCCCGCCTAGGGGTGGACGAGTACCTGGCAATCGACCTGGAGGCCCACAACGGCGTCTATACCGGACGCACCCATGGCGTACTCACCTACCGAGAAGGCAAGATCACCCGGTTAATGGCCTGGCTGGACCAGGAGCAGGAAAACCTGGAAGGCGCGAGCTTCTATTCGGACTCGCGCAATGACCTGCCGTTGTTGCTGAGGGTGGACCACCCCTATGCCGTCAACCCGGACCCGGCATTGCGCGAGCATGCCCAGGCCCACGGTTGGCCGATCTTGAACTGGCGCTGAAGCCAGGCTTCAGCGCTCGCTGTCCAATGCCAAGGTTAGGCCTTGACGAAGTCGCCGCAGGCCGCTGTCGAAGCAGGCTTGCGGCGGTCAATGCAGCCCACGGCGCCGGCGAACGCCAAAACAGGCGATTGCCTCCGGGACTAGACCAGGCTGGGGTCGATGATCATCACCAACTTGCCCGACACCTGATTGGTCTCGAGCTCGGCATAGGCGGCCTGGGCGAACTCCACCGGGTAGGTATCGACCAGCTGGGCAGACAACCGGCCTTCGGTGAACAGCGGCCAGACTTGCTGGCGCAGATCACTCAACAGCTCGGCCTTGAACGCGTCATCGCGGTTACGCAAGGTCGAGCCGGTGATCTGTGCCCGCTTGGCCATGACTTGTGCAAGGTCCAGCTCGAACTTGCGTCCACCCATCACGCCGATGATCACCCAGCGCCCGTCGCGAGCCAGAAGCTTGAGGTTCAGCTCGCCGTAGCTGGCCCCTACAGGGTCGAGAATCATATCGAATGGGCCGATGGCTTCCAGATCGTTCAGGTTCTGGTTACGCACCACCCCACCTGCCGCGCCCAGCGCCTGGCAGTAGGCAAGACGCTCGTCCGAACCGACGCTGACCCACACACTGTTGCCGAACGCCTTGCACAGTTGGATGGCAGCCGATCCCACGCCGCTGGCGCCGGCGTGCACCAGCACCTTCTCGCCGGCTTTAACACCGCCAAGCTGGAAGATGTTCAGCCACGCCGTGGCATAGACCTCAGGCAAGGCCGCCGCCTCATGCAGGCTCAGCCCCTCCGGTACAGGCAGAACGTGGCGCGCGTCCACGATCACTTCCTCGGCCATGGCGCCGCTGGCCAGCAGCGCGCACACCCTGTCGCCGACCTGCCAGGCCGTACCGGTCCCCGCTTCTGCGATCACGCCAGCACACTCCAGGCCCATGTAGGGGCTGGCGCCGGGCGGTGGCGGGTAGAGCCCTTTCATCTGCAGCAAATCGGCACGGTTCAACCCCGCAGCCGCTACCCGGATGCGTACTTGCCCAGCGTCACACGCCGGACGTTCGGCTTCGACCCAGGTGACATGTCCGTCAACGCCTTGCAATGCCTTCACAGTGCCTCCATAGTTGAATCATATGACCGAGCCTGGGCCACCCGTGCCCAGGCTTTTTGCAGTATGCGCCCGGTTTTTATGGAACCGGCGAACGGAAAAGACGGCCTACTATGCGTGATCAATTGCCCCCACGTCGAATCAGCATGAAGCATTTCCTACCCAGCACCGCCCTGGCACTGATGATCGGCCTCGGCAGCCTTACGCTCGGCGGCAATGCGGCGGCCGCCAACAAGTGGGACAGCCTGCAGCCGGACCGCGACGAAATCGTCGCCAGCCTCAATGTGGTGGAGTTGCTCAAACGCCATCACTACAGCAAGCCGCCACTGGATGACGCCCGTTCGGTCATCATCTATGACAGCTACATCAAGCTGTTGGACCCCGCGCGCAGCTATTTCACCGCTGCCGACATCGCCGAGTTCGACAAATGGAAGACGCAGTTCGACGACTTCCTCAAAAGCGGCAATCTCGACCCTGGCTTCACCATCTACAAGCGCTACCTGGACCGGGTCAAGCAGCGCCTGGACTTTGCATTGGCCGAGCTCAACAAGGGCGTGGACAAGATCGACTTCACCACCAACGAAACCTTGCTGATCGACCGCAAGGACGCACCTTGGCTCAAGGACCAGGCTGCTCTGGACGACCTGTGGCGCAAACGTGTCAAGGACGAGGTACTGCGCCAGAAAATTGCAGGCAAGGAACCCAAGCAGATCCAGGAAACCCTGATCAAGCGCTACAAGAACCAGCTGGCGCGCCTGGATCAGACCCGTGCCGAAGACATCTTCCAGGCATACATCAATACCTTCGCCCAGTCATACGATCCGCACACCAACTACCTGTCGCCGGATAACGCAGAAAACTTCGACATCAATATGAGCCTGTCGCTGGAGGGGATCGGCGCGGTCCTGCAGAGCGACAATGATCAGGTCAAGATCGTGCGCCTGGTGCCTGCGGGCCCCGCTGCCAAGACCAAGCAGGTGGCGCCGGCCGACAAGATCATCGGCGTGGCCCAAGGCAACAAGGAAATGGTCGACGTCGTCGGCTGGCGCCTGGACGAAGTGGTCAAGCTGATCCGCGGCCCCAAAGGGTCGGTGGTACGCCTGGAAATCATCCCGGCGAGCAATGCGCCGAGCGACCAGACCAGCAAGATCGTGTCGATCACGCGCGAAGCGGTCAAGCTCGAGGAGCAGGCGGCCAAGAAGTCCGTGCTCAAGCTCAAGCAGGACGGCCGTGACTATAAACTCGGGATCATCGAGATCCCGGCGTTCTACCTGGACTTCAAGGCTTACCGTGCAGGTGACCCGGAGTACAAGAGCACCACGCGTGACGTGAAGAAACTGCTGACCGAGCTGCAGAAAGAGAAAGTGGATGGCGTGGTCATCGACCTGCGCAACAACGGTGGCGGCTCGCTGCAGGAAGCAACCGAACTGACCAGCCTGTTCATCGAAAAAGGCCCGACCGTGCTGGTACGCAACAGCGACGGCCGTGTGGATGTGCTTGAAGATGAAAACCCAGGCGCGTTCTACAAAGGCCCGCTGGCGCTGCTGGTCAACCGCCTGTCCGCATCGGCCTCGGAGATTTTCGCCGGCGCCATGCAGGATTATCACCGCGCGCTGATCATTGGCGGCCAGACCTTCGGCAAGGGCACCGTGCAGACCATCCAGCCCCTCAATCACGGTGAGCTGAAACTGACACTGGCCAAGTTCTACCGGGTTTCCGGCCAGAGCACCCAACACCAGGGCGTATTGCCGGACATCGATTACCCGTCGATCATCGACACCAAGGAGATCGGTGAAAGCGCCCTGCCAGAAGCGATGCCATGGGACACCATTCGCCCGGTCGTCAAGCCTGCAGTGGACCCGTTCAAGCCTTACCTGGCCCAGCTCAAGGCGCAGCACGAGGCACGCAGCGACAAGGATGCCGAGTTCATCTACATCCGCGACCGCCTGGCCTTGACCCAGAAATTGATGACTGAGAAAACCGTCAGCCTCAATGAGCAGGAACGCCGTGCGCGTCACGATGAAGTCGAGGCCAAGCAACTGGCCCTGGAAAACACCCGTCGCAAGGCCAAGGGCGAGGAACCGCTCAAGGAGCTCAAGAAAGAAGACGAAGATGCATTGCCGGCCGAGGATGAGAACACCAAGCCGGAGGATGACGCCTACTTGTCGGAGACTGGACGCATCCTGATCGACTACCTCAGCGCCAGCAGCAAGGTGGCCAAAAAGTAAGCGTTGGTTTAGGGGGCGGACTCGACATTCGCCCCCGATGCAGAAAACGAAAGCCGGACATCGTGATGTCCGGCTTTTCTTTATAGGTCATGCCACAAAGGCGGTCGCAGCGGGTTGGAGCTCCAGGCCGGCTGCCCTACCTGAGTGAAAGAAGTCAGGCAGGGTCAGAGGCGGGATAGGCATACTCGAATACCCTAGCCACCTCCGAAGCGTGCCAGGAGGCGGCCTCCATGCCGTCTACAGGCCCCGTGAAGCGCCCCAGTCGTTCGACGCACTCGAAGAAGCCGGTGCGTGGCAAGCGGCTGGCACCCTGGCTGATCACCAGCGAACTGCGCAGCGGTTGTTCAGCGCGAGCATCCAGCACAGCCAGGTATTCAAGCGCTGCGGTGAGGGTCTGCATGGCAGGGCTGGGCAGTTGCAAGCGCTCGATGAGCGCCCGGTAGGTCAGCAAATGACGTTGGCGTCGGGCCAGATCAAGCTCGCCAAGCAGGTTGTCCCAGTGCTGGCGGCTGATCCTGACCTGACTCATGAAGCCTCGCTCCAGCCCGGCACACCCAGGTGCCAGGCCAGTGCACGGCGAATGGCGGCATCGGGCACCCGCTCACCTGACTCGATCATTGCCAGGTAAGCCGGGCTCACCCCCACATTGCGGGCCAGATGCTCGGCCGCGATGCCCTTCTCTCGGCGGATCGCCCCGACCTCGGCAAACGCTGGCAAGGGACCGTGCTCGCTGGTTTCTTCAACAGGTACCTGCGTCGAGGTGTTCGCCGGAGCCTGCCCTGCCGCCCTGAGCAGCGCTTGATAGTCTTCCCAGGCGACGACTGCATACTCTGGATGACCGTCCCGGCTGATGACCTGAATATCCATTGCAAAACCCCTTCGAGAGGATCACCGAACGTAATCCATTGGCGTGTTTCATGTGCCAATTATATGACCAAGTTCCGCATCTTTGCAGTCAACCCGGGTAGATGCTCCCACTGTGCAGCCGAGGGGTCAGGGCATTTCACGTTCAAGACGCAGTGCTTCGGCCGTGGCCGGAAGACGCTCGACCACCTGCAGCCGCTCCGGTGCCTGGCTGTCTCGCCATGCCTTGAAGCGCTCCAGTTCATCGGACACGGTCTTGAGGACCCACCCTAGCACGGCGATGTCATCCAGGAAGCCTACGCCCAACAACCAGTCCGGAATGGCATCGATGGGACTTACGAAATACAGCAGGCCGGCGACGATGGTGATAAGCGCCTTGCGGTTGATCGTGCGGTATTCGCCGCGCCACCATGCCAGGCACAGGGCCTGCATCAATTTCACGTCTTCACGCAGCTTGCCCAACCGTGGCCCTTTGCGGGCCACGGCAAACAGCAATGCCGGCAAGCGCCCACGGCTGAGCAGGCGTTCAGCCAGCGGCAGGAAGCGTGCGAAATTCCAAGGTGCTTTCATGGTGCCTCCAGACGGAAAAGGTTATCCACATTTATTGTGGATAACCTTGTGAACAGGGGGACGTTTCCGAGCCCTCCTGCCTATAAACAGGGCGCCGGACATGATCGGGCGTTTTTTACACAGTGATTACAGACCTGACGATTCATACCCCACGCGAACGGTATGTCAGGCGCAGCCTACACAAGGTGGCTGCCTTTCTTCGGACATTAGGGGCCGGGGCTGGTTCGAACGGTCGCGCACTCATAAACGCAAACGCCCCGTCAGGACGGGGCGTTTGCTTTGACAAGCAGCCGCTTACTGGGCAGGTGCTTCAGCCGGCGCCTCAGCAGGCGCTTCGCCTTCAGGCTCGCCGCCTTGCAGCTGCGCAGGGTCTTTGATAGCGATCAACTCCAGGTCGAACACCAGGACCGAGTTGGCCGGGATCAGCGGGCTTGGGCTCTGGGCGCCGTAGGCCAGGTCAGCGGGGATGAACAACTTGTATTTCTCGCCAACGTGCATCAGTTGCAGGGCTTCGACCCAACCCGGGATCACGCCGCTGACCGGCAGGTCGATTGGGGTGCCACGCTCGACAGAGCTGTCGAAGACCTTGCCGTCGATCAGCTTGCCTTCATAGTGGACGGTCACCACGTCGGTCGGCTTGGGCTGCGGGCCATCGGCCTTCTTGATCACTTCGTACTGCAAGCCCGAGGCGGTGGTCACCACACCCTGCTTCTTGGCGTTTTCCTCGAGGAACTTCTTGCCAGCAGTGGCTGCCTCTTCGCTGGCTTTGGCCAGACGCTCTTCGGAACGCTTCTGCAGAGCGGTGAAGGCTTCTACCAGCTCTTCATCCTTCAGGCGCTGCTCTTTCTTGCCGACTGCGTCCTCGATGCCCAGCGCTACCGCTTTGGAGTCAAGGTCGTCCATGCCTTCCTGCGCCAGGCTCTTGCCCATGTTCAGGCCAATGCCGTAGGAAGCTTTCTGCGCAGGAGTCTTCAGTTCGGGGCTGCTGGCCTGCTGATCACAACCAGCCAGTACCAGGCCTACCAAGGCAACCGCAGCCGCCAAACGATGCTGTTTCATGCTAATTCCTTGTTCATGCGCCATAAGGGCAATCAGGGTAGAGGCCGCGAGCTTAGCAGGCGGCCATCACCCATGGCTACCGGCATAGGAGCGGGTTTGAGTCAGTAAGTTCAGCAAGTGAACCGTTATTCATCAAGCGCGTAAGGGCCAGTTGCCACTGGTGGTCGGCTTGCCCCTCTGGCATCCAACCGCCTCTTCACACAACGATGCCAGTAGCCGTGCACAGTCCGGGTGCCGGGCCATTGGATGGGTGCTCGACGGTGGCATGCAGATATGACCTGGGGCTATGCTAAAACCCATTCTGGCTTGAGTGATCATTCGCGTTTATGTCCAAGGTCATCATCAAATCCCCCGCCGAACTCGACGTGATGCGTCGCGCCGGACAACTGCTGGCCCAGGTGTTCGCCGAACTCGACAGATTCATCCGTCCAGGCATCACCACCCTGCAGATCAACGACCACGCCGAGGCCTTCATCGTCCAGACCCTCAGGGCCAGACCGGCAAGCAAGGGGCAGTATGGTTTCCCCTATGCGCTCAATACCTCGATCGACCACGTCGTGTGTCACGGGATGCCAAGCGCCGCTGAGGCCCTGGAAGAAGGCTCGATCATCAACGTCGATATCACACTGGAGCAAGGCGGTTATATCGCCGACTCGTCGAAGATGTATGCCATCGGACAGATCGGCGATGAAGCCCGGCGCCTGGTCGACACCACCTATGCCGCGTTGTGGAAAGGCATCGAGCAAGTTCGGCCAGGGGCCACCCTGGGCGATATTGGCCACGCCGTACAGGCCCATGCCGAAGCCGCAGGCTACAGCGTGGTCCGTGAGTATTGTGGGCATGGCATTGGCCAACAGATGCATGAGGCGCCCGAGGTGCTGCATGTGGGTCAGCGTGGCATGGGCATGAAGCTCAAGCCAGGCATGGTGTTCACCATCGAGCCCATGATCAACCAGGGCGGGCGTGGCACCCGCACGCTCAAAGATGGCTGGACCGTGGTGACACGCGACGGCAGCCTGTCAGCACAGTGGGAGCACACGGTGGCCGTGACGGAAGAAGGCTTCGAAGTACTGACCCTGCGGCCGGAGGAAGGCCTACGCTCAGCGGGCCAGGCGACACGCCCCTGAACATTTCGGGACGCTGGCACTTAAAATGCGGGCATGAAAAAAGCGACCCTAGGGTCGCTTTTCTGTTGCTTCAGGGGTGTTCAGTGGGCCCTCGAAGCTGAATATGGCGCAGCGGACGGGACTCGAACCCGCGACCCCCGGCGTGACAGGCCGGTATTCTAACCGACTGAACTACCGCTGCGCGATACACTGAGAAGTGGTGGGTGATGACGGGATCGAACCGCCGACCCTCTGCTTGTAAGGCAGATGCTCTCCCGGCTGAGCTAATCACCCATGTCTCTCGGTGTGGCGCGCATTCTACGGACAACTTCCAATGCTGGCAAGCACTTATCGCATTTTTTATAGCGCGCTCACCCGCCCCGAATTCAAGGCATAAAAAAAGCGACCCTAAGGTCGCTTTTTTTTGCTTCAGGGTGTTCAGTGGGCCCTTGAAGCTGAATATGGCGCAGCGGACGGGACTCGAACCCGCGACCCCCGGCGTGACAGGCCGGTATTCTAACCGACTGAACTACCGCTGCGCGATACACTGAGAAGTGGTGGGTGATGACGGGATCGAACCGCCGACCCTCTGCTTGTAAGGCAGATGCTCTCCCGGCTGAGCTAATCACCCTTCGTCTCGGTGTGGGGCGCATTCTACGGACGGCCCTGCCCACTGGCAAGCACTTTTTTCACTTTCTCGTGAAAAAAATACAGATCTTTCAAAGACCTAGCGTAATGGACCGAATTCATCCGCTTTGTATCGCTGCCGGCCCTCTGACAGGGTTGGCCTTCCGGGGCTGGTAGGAGAATAATGCCCGCCTTGTGCATTAATGTGAGATTTCCCCGATGTGGTTCAAGAACCTGCTGACCTACCGCCTGACCCAGGACGTACCCTTCGAGCCTGAAGCCCTGGAGGCTGCCCTGGCCAGCAAGCCAGCCCGTCCGTGCGCCAGCCAGGAGCTGACCACCTACGGTTTCGTCGCCCCGTTCGGCAAGGGCGAAGATGCCCCGCTGGTGCACGTCAGCGGCGATTACCTGCTGATCGCGGCCCGCAAGGAAGAACGTATTCTGCCCAGCAGCGTGGTCAACGACGCGGTCAAGGAAAAGGTCGAAGAGATCGAGACCGAACAGATGCGCAAGGTCTACAAGAAGGAGCGTGACCAGATCAAGGACGAGATCATCCAGGCCTTCCTGCCCCGTGCCTTCATCCGCCGTTCGATGATCTTCGCCGCCATTGCCCCGCGCCTTGGCGTGATTCTGGTCAACTCGGCCAGTGCCAAGCGCGCCGAAGACCTGCTGTCCACCCTGCGTGAGGTGATGGGCTCGCTGCCCGTGCGGCCGGCGACCGTCAAGATTGCCCCTGTGGCCACCATGACCGATTGGGTCAAGTCCCAGAAGGCCGCCGAAGGCTTTTACGTGCTGGACGAATGCGAGCTTCGCGACACCGCCGAAGACGGCGGCATCGTGCGTTGCAAGCGCCAGGACCTGACCG
The DNA here is from genome assembly GCA_963529135.1 of uncultured Pseudomonas sp. Taxonomy (GTDB): domain Bacteria; phylum Pseudomonadota; class Gammaproteobacteria; order Pseudomonadales; family Pseudomonadaceae; genus Aquipseudomonas. The sequence goes on from CAURYQ010000033.1 coordinate 18,913, forward strand.
GCGAGGAAATCCAGTTGCACCTGAGCACCGGCAAGGTGGTGACGCAGCTTGCGCTGGCCTGGCAGGACAAGCTGTCGTTCGTGCTGGACGACAAGATGGTGATCAAACGCCTGAAGTTCGAGGAGTTGCTGCAAGAGCAAGCCGAGCAGGATGGCGGTGACGAAGCCGCGCAGCAGTTCGATGCCAGCTTCCAGCTGATGATGATGACCTTCGCCGAGTTTCTGCCTGTGCTGTTCGAAGCCCTGGGTGGTGAAGATATCCCGCAAGGGGTGTGAGCCCATATCGGGCTGGTCGAGCCCATGACGCTTGAGTGCGGTCCCGTTGCCGCACCTTGCCCATGCCATGCAGCTCGAATGATCGAGCATGCCGTTGAACAGGAGATTCACCATGCGCGCCCTCGCCGCCTTGAGTCGCTTCGTCGGCAACACCTTTGCCCTGTGGGTACTGGTGTTCGCCGTGCTGGCGTTCGTGCAACCGCAGTGGTTCATTGCGCTGAAGGTGGCGATCGTGCCCTTGCTTGGGCTGGTGATGTTCGGGATGGGCCTTACCCTCAAGCTCGATGACTTCGCCGCCCTCGCCCGCCAACCCTGGCGGGTCATGCTCGGCGTGGTGGCACACTTCGTGATCATGCCGGGCGTGGCGTGGCTGCTGTGCCGGCTGTTCCACTTGCCGCCGGAGATTGCGGTGGGCGTGATTCTGGTAGGTTGCTGCCCAAGCGGTACGGCCTCGAACGTGATGGTGTGGTTGTCGCGGGGCGACCTGGCACTGGCCGTGGCGATCGCTGCGGTGACCACGCTGCTGGCACCGCTGCTGACGCCCGCGCTGATCTGGTTCCTGGCCTCCGCCTGGCTACCGGTGTCCTTCATGGACATGTTCTGGTCGATTCTGCAACTGGTGATGCTCCCTATCGTGCTCGGGGTGCTGGCCCAGCGTCTGCTGGGCGCACGCGTGCAAGCTGCGGTGCAAGTCCTGCCACTGGTTTCGGTGGTGAGCATCGTGATGATCGTGTGCGCGGTGGTGGCCGCCAGCCAGGCGAAGATCGCCGAGTCAGGTTTGCTGATCATGGCGGTGGTCATGTTGCACAACAGCTTCGGCTACTTGCTGGGCTACATCACCGGCAAACTGTGCAGGTTGCCTCTGGCCCAGCGCAAATCACTGGCGCTGGAAGTGGGCATGCAGAATTCCGGGCTGGGCGCGGCCCTGGCAGCTGCGCATTTCTCACCGCTGGCCGCCGTGCCCAGCGCGTTGTTCAGCGTTTGGCACAACATTTCCGGAGCGCTGCTTTCCACCTGGTTCCGGCGCCTGGATGACGCGCCGTCCGCCGTCGAGGATGCTGAACGCGTTCGAAGCTGAGCCCCAGTGCGTGTGCAGGCTTGCCCGCCACGCCGCAGATGGGCAACATGAACCCACGGTGAGGACGACCTCACGACGCCCAGCGTGATCACCCAGGGGACGGCCCCGTCACTTGCAACGATGGAGACGCATCATGTCCTGGATCATCCTGTTCTTCGCCGGCCTGTTCGAAGTCGGCTGGGCCGTTGGCCTCAAATACACCGATGGTTTCAGCAAGCCATTGCCCACCGTGCTGACGGTTGCCGCGATGGCCGTCAGCCTTGGCCTGCTGGGCCTGGCGATGAAGGAGCTGCCGCTGGGCACGGCCTATGCCATCTGGACCGGGGTCGGCGCCGTGGGCACCGTGATAGCCGGCATCATCCTGTTCGGTGAGTCCATGGCGCTGGTTCGGCTGGTGAGCGTGGCACTGATCGTGTGCGGCCTGATCGGCCTCAAGGTCAGTGCCAGCTGACATCGCTCAGCTTCCCAGGCTCCCTTAGCGATTACCTGCGCGCAGGTCGATGACCCGCTCGCGCAACAGGTCTGGCAGCGCCTCCTGCGCCGGGACGGCGCTGCCTGCCACGATGGTCACCCGCGACCACATTCTCCTGAACAACCCTTTGGCCGGGTCGCGACTGAAGAAACTGCCCCACAACCCTTGCAGCGCCAGCGGGATCACCGGCACTGGCGTCTGCTCCAACACATGGCTGAGGCCGCCCTTGAACACGTCGACCTCACCGTCACCTGTCAGCTTGCCCTCGGGGAAGATGCACACCAGCTCGCCGTCTGCCAGGTATCGGGCTATGCGCGTGAAGGCCTGCTCGTAAGTCGCCAGGTCCTCGCTACGCCCTGCAATCGGGATGGCGCCAGCGGTGCGGAAGACGAAGTTCAGCACCGGCAGATTGTAGATCTTGTAGTACATGACGAACCGGATGGGCCGGCGTATGGCGCCGCCGAGCAACAGTGCATCGACGAACGACACGTGGTTGCACACCAGCAACGCCGCGCCCTCGTCGGGAATGTGCTGCAGCCCCTGGTGCTTGACTCGGTACAAGGAGTGGCTGAGCAGCCAGATGAGAAAACGCATGGTGAATTCGGGCACGATGCTGAAAATGTAGGCGTTGACGGCAATGTTCAGCAGCGAAACGACCAGGAACAACTGAGGAATGTCCAGCCCAGCCACGCCCAGCAGCACGATGGTCAACAGGGCCGAGACAACCATGAACAGCGCATTGAGGATGTTGTTGGCAGCGATCACCCGCGCCCGTTCGTTCTCGGCGGTACGGGCCTGGATCAGTGCATACAGCGGTACGATGTAGAACCCCCCGAACACCCCGAGCCCGACGATGGACAACAGGATCCACCATGCCTGGCTCAGGCCCAGCAGGTCGAGCCAGTCATGCGCAGCGGCGGCCCGTGGTACATCACCTGAGTGCCACCACCAAAGCAGGCCGAACACCGTCAGGCCGAACGAGCCGAACGGCACCAGACCGATTTCAACCTTGCGTCCGCTCAGACGCTCACACAGCAACGACCCCAGGGCAATGCCCACCGAAAACAGGGTCAGCACCAGGGTCACCACGGTGCCATCGCCGTGCAGCCAGTCCTTGGCGTATGCGGGAATCTGGGTCAGGTAGATGGCGCCGACGAACCAGAACCACGAATTGCCCACGATCGATCGGGATACTGCCGGCGGCTGGGTCAGCCCCATGCGCAGGATGGCCCACGACTGCCTGAAAATGTTCCAGTCCAGCTTCATGTGCGGTGAGGCAGCCGCGGCGCGTGGGATCCAGCGACTCGCCAGGTACCCCAGCACGGCAATGCCGATCACCCCACCGGCCACCACCGTGGCGTAGCTGTCGGCCGACATCATCACCCCGGCGCCGATGGTGCCGGCGAGTATGGCCAGGAAGGTGCCCGTCTCGACCAGCCCATTGCCACCCACCAGCTCTTCTTCGCGCAGCGCCTGGGGCAGGATCGAATACTTCACCGGGCCGAACAGCGCCGAATGCGTGCCCATGCCGAACAAGGCCACCAGCATGAGGGCCAGGTGATTGGTCGCAAAGCCCAGCGCGCCGATCGACATGATGCCGATTTCGGCCAGCTTGATGACGCGAATGAGTGCGTCCTTGGCGAACTTTTCCCCGAACTGGCCGCCCAGCGCCGAAAACAGGAAGAACGGCAGGATGAACAACAAGGCGCACAAGTTGACCCAGATGGAGCGGTCACCGTCCCCAAGGCTGAGTTTGAACAGAATGGCCAGGATCAACGATTGCTTGAACAGGTTGTCGTTGAATGCGCCGAGTGACTGGGTAATGAAAAAAGGCAGAAAGCGCCGCTTGCCGAGCAAGGTGAATTGCGAGGAATGACTCATCGTCCTTGGTCCTGAATGACGCCACGAGGGCACATGTGAAGAAAAAGCATGGATGGTGCACGGGTAACCGGGCTTGGCAACTGACAAATATGCCAGTAGCGATCTGCATCGCCCGGGTGGCAATGTCAGGGGAACATGCTCTGGAAGTCAATGGAATGACCCATCCTCGCAAGCGCGCAATTGGCGCACCCAGACTTACAGCGGCATTGATGCTCGCTGCAGCGCTTGCACCTGCCTGTACCCAGGCTGACGAACCAGACACCCAGGAAAAGGCGTTCATCGACAACCTGATCTCGCAAATGACCGTGCAGGAGAAAATCGGTCAATTGCGCATGGAGTATGCAGCCCCAGGACAAGCCCCTCAGGCTATGATCGAGACCATAGCAGCCGGGGAAGTCGGGGCGATGTTTACCCACCCGGCTGCCGATAGCACCGATTTGCGCAGGCTACAGGCCGTGGCGGTTGAACGCAGCCGTTTGCGCATCCCGCTTTTTTTTGCCGGAGACGTGATCCACGGCCGTCGCACCCTCTTTCCCATCAGCCTGGGCCAGGCTTCTAGCTGGGACCTCAATGCTGTGGAGAAGAGCGCACGGGTAGCGGCGATCGAAGCAACCAACGATGGCCTGGACATGACCTTCGCACCTGTACTGGACATCAGCCGCGACCCACGCTGGGGACGTATCTCGGAAGGCTACGGCGAAGACGCCTACCTGGCGTCGCGCATGGCAGAGGCCGCGATAAGCGGCCTGCAACGGCCCCGCCTGTCAGCTCCGGACAGCCTGATGGCCTGCATCAAGCATTTCGCCGGTTATGGGGCAGTTGAAGGCGGACGCGACTACAACACGGTCGACATGAGCGAACGACGCCTCCATCAGGATTACCTACCTCCTTTCAAGGCCGCCATCGACGCCAAGGCCGGTGCCGTCATGACGGCCTTGTCCAGCCTCAACGGCACGCCGGCAACGGCAAACCGCTGGCTCCTGAACGATGTGCTTCGCCAGCGGTGGCAGTTCAAAGGGCTGGTCATCAGCGATCACGGTGCAGTCGCAGAACTCATCGACCATGGCGTGGCCGACGGTGGCGCGCAAGCTGCACGCGCAGCACTCACTTCTGGCACGCAAATGAGCATGAGTGACCACCATTACGGTGACAGTTTGGCTGGTCTGATCAAACGAGGACAGGTGAGCGAAGCCGAGCTGGATGGCGCGGTTCGTCAAGTCCTGGCAACCAAGTACGCGATGGGCCTTTTCGCGGCGCCTTACCAACGCCTGGGTGCCGACCCAACGAAGGAAAAGGTCGAACAACACCGTGCCCAAGCGCGGGACATGGCGCGCCGCTCCCTGGTGCTGCTGAAAAACCACAACCGCACGCTACCCCTCGACAGAAACATGAACATCGCCCTGATCGGCCCTTTGGCCGATAACGCGGCAGACATGCTTGGCAGCTGGCCTGCCAATGGCAAGCCTGAGCAGGTGGTGACGCTTCGAAGTGGTCTGCGTCAGGCTCAAGCGGGCACCGCCCGATTGATCTATGCCAAAGGTGCCAACATCGTTGACGACTCGGCTGCGCTGGCGCTGCTTGGCGACAACCACGTCGACATCGACCCCCAACCGCCGCAGGTGCTGCTGGAACAAGCCCTGGCGGCTGCTCGACAAGCCGATGTGATTGTCGCGGTGCTGGGCGAGGCGCGCGGCATGTCCCATGAAGGTGCGAGCAGGACCAGCCTGGGCTTACCCGGCAGGCAGCGCGAGCTGCTCAAGGCGTTGAAAGCCACCGGCATCCCTTTGGTGTTGGTTCTGATGAATGGCCGGCCGCTCGCGCTCGACGACGAAACGCAGTGGGCCGATGCCGTGCTCGAAACCTGGTACAGCGGTAGCGAAGGTGGCAACGCCATTGCCGACGTGCTGTTCGGCGCCTACAACCCTTCAGGCAAGCTTGCGGTGACGTTCGTGCGCAACGTCGGACAGATCCCCATGCATTACAACCATCTCAATACTGGCAGGCCGTTCGACCCCGCCAACCCGTTGCCGTACCGGTCGCGCCACTATGACATCGATGACACACCGCTTTACCCGTTTGGCTTCGGACTCAGCTATACCCAATTCGATGTTTCCAGCCTGCGCCTGTCCAGCGACCGCCTGCGGCGGGGTGAACACTTGAAGGTCCAGGTCACCGTCAGCAATCAAGGCGCGCTGGCGGGCGAAACGACGGTGCAATTGTACCTTCGGGACTCGAGCGCCTCGGTCAGTCGGCCAGTCAAGGAGCTCAAAGGCTTCCAGAAAGTTTTCCTGAACCCAGGAAGCGCCCGAGACCTGACGCTGACGGTGCCGCCAGAGGCGTTTGAGTTCGTCGACCGTGACCTGCGCTGGACAGCCGAACCCGGGGCGTTCGAAGTGATGGTCGGCCTGGACTCGCAGGCCGTGAAAACGGCGAAGCTCGAACTCCTGCCCTGATGATCTGACCCGGCGATGCCCACTCAAGGCGCCGTTGAGCGATCAAGGTTTTACGCTACGACTACCCGGCTCAACCGAATCCGAACAGGGCGCTGGCGGTGTCCACCATCAGCGCCTGGCGCAACTCGCTGGAGCAGCCCAACGCCTCGAACTGCTCGAGCGCGGCGCCGAAACTCATCGCTTCTTCATGTTGCGTATGCGGCCAGTCACTGCCCCACATCAGGCGTTGGGCGCCGTAATGTGCCTCCAGCGCGCCCAATGCCTGGCGGGCGAATTGCAGGTTTTGCCCGGGCGAGCCTTCAAGGCGGTAGAGACCGGAGACTTTCACCCAGACGTTACCCTGCCCGCCCAGGGTGAGCAGGTCGGCGAAGCCCGCTTGGCCCAGCCCGCTGCGGGCATCGGGCCGACCAAGATGATCGATGACGATGTCCAGCCCATAGGGTTGTAGTGCCCGCACCAGCGTAGGGATGTCCGCCAGTTGTCGATGCAGCTCCACGTGCCAGCCCAGTTCGGCCATGCACTCGAAACGATGCTGCCATTGCCGGGCCGCCAGGTCTGGCAGCGGCTGGCCCATGAGGTTCAGACGCACCCCTCTCACGCCGAGCCGTTTCATCTCAACCAACGCCTGGCGCGAAGCGTCCGCCTCAAGCATCACCACCCCTCGCAACTGGTCAGGGGCCGCCTGCAGGGCGTTGAGCAGGTAGCTATTGTCGGTTCCCAGAAAACTCGGCTGCACCAGCACGCCATGACTGAAACCATGCGCCTGCAACTGGCTGAGATAATCCGCCAACGGGGCATCGTACTCAGGCGCATAACGCCGCTCGCGGGCCAACGCCAGCCCGCGGCTGAACACGTGGGCATGGCTGTCGATGGCAATAACGGGTGGAGCAGGTTCGTAAGGCATGGCTTTGATCACAGGTCAGGTTACTTGGCGGCGACACCGGGCGCTTGCGGGTCGGCCTCGAGGTTGCGGCCGCGCGTTTCAGGCAGGCATACGGCGGCAATCACCGCCACACCGTAGGCGATGCCCGCATCGATGCCGATGGCGGTGCCCAGCGACATGGATTCGCTCATGTGCCCGACCAGGAAGGGGAAGACGGCCGACAGCACACGGCCGAAGTTGTAGCAGAAGCCAACCCCTGCCCCACGTACGTCTGCAGGGTACAGTTCATTGAAGAACGCGCCGAGGCTGGCCGGAATGCCGGCCGCGAAGAAGCCGAGCGGGAACCCCAGGAACAGCATCTGGGTATTGCTCAACGGGAAGAACACATAGGCCTGCACCGTCAGCACGCAGCACAGTGCGAACAGCAGGATGTTGCGGCGCCTGCCGATGCGATCGATCAGCAGCCCACTGACAACACAGCCACACCAGAACGCGAAGATGATCACCGCCAGGTAGCCGCCGGAATTGAGCACCGACAGGTTGCGTTCAGTCTTCAGAAAGGTGGGCAACCAGGTCATGACCGCATGGTAGCCCCCATGTGCGCCGAGGCCGAGCAACCCGCCCAGCAAGGTGACGCGCAGCAATTCGGGGCGGAAGATCCCGGCCATCGAGGCGAAGAATTTGGGAGGAATGGCGTTCTGCTTCTGCAGGCGCTGGAAGCTGTCGGGCTCCGGAACGTTGCGACGCACCCAGATGATCAGCAGCGACGGTACCAGACCGACGAAGAACATCACCCGCCAGGCGAACTCTTGCGGCACCAGCGAATAGATCAAGGTGAACAACGCCACCGCCAACCCCCAACCCACCGCCCAGGCGCTCTGTACCGTGCCCATGACCTTACCGCGATACTTCGGGTTGATGGTCTCGGCCATCAGCACGGCCCCGGCAGCCCATTCCCCGCCGATACCAAAGCCTTGCATGGCTTTGACGAACAGCAGTGGATAGAAGCCTGTCACGAAGGCCGACAGGAAGGTGAAGCAGGAGAACCACAGGATCATCCACTGCAACGTACGCACACGTCCGTATCGATCGGACAAGGCCCCACCGAGCCAGCCGCCCATCGCGGAAGTTACCAAGGTCAGTCCGCTGATCAAACCCGCATCACCCTTGGACAGCGAGAACGCCGCGATCAGGGCGGGAATGGCCAGCCCGAACATCTGCACTTCCAACGCATCGAGTGACCAGCCACCAAAACAGGCCCAGAAGGTCTTGCGTTCGCGCGAGGTGATTTGGCGGTACCAACTGAACATGATTTTTATCCTTTTATAGGTGAAGGGTTCTCTGGGCCGCACACGTGGTAACGCATGCGACCGGGCAGGCAATGCCACTGCGCCCTGGCGAAGGGGCGCAGGCGATCACGCAGGGTTGTCAGGCGAACTCAGCGAATATCGATGCGGTAGCGAAAGTGCTGCGCGTGGCCCCGGGATCGGCGCCATTCAAGCGGTTTGCCGGCATAGTCGCGGGCCAGCCGCTCGATCACCACCACGGGGCTGCCAGCGGGCACCTGCAACAGGCGCCCGTGCACCGCATCTACCGCTTCGGCGGTCAGGGTTTCTTCGGCCGCCGCAACCACCTGCCCGCACACCTGTTCGTAGATCGGGTAAAGCAGTGGGCCCTTGCTGTCCAAGTCGGTTTCCAGCAGCAACTGGAACGGCTGGCGTGGCAGCCAGATGTCTTCGGCCAACACCGGCTGGGCGTCGAGCAGGCGCACGCGCTGCAGGTGAATCACCTCGGCTGCAGGAGCCAGGCCCAAGGCCTGGGCGACTGCCGAAGGAGCTGGACCGACACCGATGCCCAGGATGCGACTCTCGGGCACGACTCGCTGGCCATTGACGGCTTCGAAGCGGAAAAAGCGAAACAGCGAAGACTGGAACTGAGGACGGCGGATGAAGGTGCCCCGCCCCTGCTGCCGCTCCAGCACACCTTCGGCGACCAGCACATCGATGGCCTTGCGAACCGTGCCCACGGACATGTCGAACTCGCTCGCCAATGCGGCCTCCGTGGGAATCGCTTCACCGGGGTGCCAGCGGTTGTTGGCAATCTGCGCTACCAGGTGGTCACGTAACTGTTGATAGCGTGGCAGTCGGTTATCGCCGGCAAGTGAGGGCATGGCGTCTCTCATATTGTTATATAGACATATATATGAATTTCTGGAGAGTATTCGCCGGGTACCATTGCCTGTCAATCCCCCGTCCGTCACCTTGGCGAGGCCATCCGCTCGTAGCGCCCCTGGCTGCGACCACCTGCCACTGCGACCATCGTCTGCGCTGACGGCGCGGCACCTGTCGTGCCAGACTGGCTGACCGGGCCACGTTATCCATCTTGTTTCGGAGTCACCATGTCGTTGTCCAGCGGGCTGATCGCCGCGGTCGCCCTGGCCTATATGGCCGTCATGTTCGCCATCGCCTTCTATGGCGACCGCCGCAGCACCCCGTTGCCGCCCAAGTTGCGTGCCTGGGTGTACAGCCTGTCGCTGGCGGTGTACTGCACCAGCTGGACGTTCTTCGGCGCGGTCGGGCAGGCCGCCGAGCAGTTGTGGGCATTCTTGCCGATCTACCTGGGGCCGATCCTGCTGCTGATGCTCGCGCCGTGGGTGGTGCAGAAGATGGTGCTGATCAGCAAGCAGGAGAACATCACCTCCATCGCCGACTTCATCGCCGCCCGCTATGGCAAGTCGCAAGCACTGGCGGTGGTGGTGGCGCTGATCTGCCTGGTCGGGGTGCTGCCCTACATCGCGCTGCAGCTCAAGGGGATCGTGCTGGGCGTGAACCTGCTGATCGGCGCCAGTGCCGACGCCACTGGCACCCGCGTCCAGGACACCGCCCTGGTGGTCTCGCTGGTGCTGGCCCTGTTCGCCATCGTGTTCGGCACGCGCAGCCTCGACGTCACCGAACACCACCGCGGCATGGTGCTGGCGATCGCGTTCGAGTCCCTGGTCAAGCTGCTGGCCTTTCTGGCGGTGGGCGTGTTCGTGGTGTTCAACCTCTACGATGGCTTCGACGACCTGCTGAGCCAGGCGCGGCAGTCCGTCCAGCTGCAAGGGTACTGGCAGGAAACCGTCAACTGGCCTTCGATGATCGTGCAGACCGGGGTGGCGATGATGGCGATCATCTGCCTGCCGCGGCAGTTCCACGTCACCGTGGTGGAGAACATCGAGCCGCAGGACGTGCGCCTGGCGCGCTGGGTGTTCCCGCTGTACCTGGCGCTGGCCGGGCTGTTCGTGGTGCCGATCGCGCTGGCCGGGCAGATGCTGCTGCCCGGCAGCCTGCTGCCGGACTCTTTCGTCATCAGCCTGCCCCTGGCGCAGGCGCACCCGAGCCTGGCGCTGCTGGCGTTCATCGGGGGCGCGTCGGCGGCCACCGGCATGGTGATCGTCGAGGCGGTGGCGCTGTCGACCATGGTGTCCAACGACATGCTGCTGCCCTGGCTGCTGCGTCGAAACAACGCCGAGCGGCCCTTCGAAGTCTTCCGGCACTGGATGCTGTCGGTGCGGCGGGTCACCATCGTGGTCATCTTGCTGCTGGCGTATGTCAGTTACCGCTTGCTGGGTTCCACGGCAAGCCTTGCGACCATCGGCCAGATCGCCTTCGCCGCCGTGACTCAACTCACCCCTGCCATGCTGGGGGCGCTGTACTGGAAACAGGCCAACCGCCGAGGTGTGTTCGCAGGGTTGGCCGCCGGTATCTTCCTGTGGTTCTACACCTTGGTGCTGCCCATTGCCGCTCACAGCCTGGGCTGGTCATTGCAGGTGTTTCCAGGGTTGGCTTGGCTGCACGGCAACCCCTTGAATTTGCCGATCAGCCCCCTTACCCAAGGCGTTGTGCTGTCGCTTGCCGGCAATTTCACGCTTTTTGCCTGGGTGTCGGTGCTGTCGCGTACCCGCGTCTCCGAACACTGGCAAGCGGGGCGCTTCATTGGCCAGCAGACCAGCGCTCGCCCGAGCAGCAAGCCGTTGCTGGCGGTGCAGATCGACGACCTGCTGACCCTGGCATCGCGGTTCGTCGGCGAGGAGCGAGCGCGGCAGAGCTTCATCCGTTTTGCCTACCGCCAAGGCAAGGGTTTCAACCCCAACCAGAACGCCGACGGCGACTGGATCGAGCATACCGAGCGGTTGTTGGCCGGCGTACTGGGCAGCTCGTCGACCCGCGCGGTGGTCAAGGCTGCCATCGAGGGCCGCGACATGCAGCTCGAAGATGTGGTGCGCATCGCCGACGAAGCCAGCGAGGTGCTGCAATTCAACCGAGCATTACTGCAAGGCGCCATCGAGAACATCAATCAGGGCATCAGTGTGGTCGACCAGAACCTGCACCTGGTGGCCTGGAACCGACGCTACCTGGAGTTGTTCAACTATCCAGACGGGCTGATCAGCGTAGGACGACCGATTGCCGACATCATTCGCTACAACGCCGAGCGTGGCCTCTGCGGGCCTGGCGAGGCCCAGGTGCATGTGGCGCGGCGCCTGCATTGGATGCGCCAGGGCCGGGCGCACTCGTCCGAGCGCCTGTTTCCCAATGGCCGCGTGATCGAGCTGATCGGCAACCCGATGCCCGGGGGCGGTTTCGTGATGAGCTTCACCGACATCACCCCCTTCCGCGAAGCCGAGCAAGCACTGCGTCACGCTAACGAAAGCCTCGAGCAACGCGTCGCGGAGCGTACCCACGAACTGTCGCAGCTGAACCAGGCGCTGACCGAGGCCAAGAGCCACGCCGAGGCGGTCAGCCAGTCCAAGACCCGCTTCCTGGCTGCGGTCAGCCATGACCTGATGCAGCCGCTGAACGCCGCAAGGCTATTCTCCGCCGCCCTGTCGCAGCAAGCCGAAGGCATGACCGAGGAAGCCCGGCAACTGGTCCAGCACATGGACAGCTCGCTGCGTTCGGCCGAAGAGCTGATCAGTGACCTGCTGGACATCTCGCGCCTGGAAAACGGCAAGATCACGCCAGATGCCAAGCCGTTTGCCCTGAACGAACTGTTCGACACGCTCGGGGCGGAATTCAAGGTGCTGGCTGCCGAGAAGGGCCTGGCGTTCCGGCTGCGCGGCAGCCGCCTGCGGGTGAACAGCGACATGAAGCTGCTGCGCCGTGTGCTGCAGAATTTCCTGACCAACGCACTGCGCTACGGCAAGAGTCCGATCCTGCTAGGTGCACGTCGCCAAGGCGAGCGCCTGTGGCTTGAGGTGTGGGACCGGGGTCCTGGTATCGCCGACGACAAACTGCAGGTGATCTTCGAGGAGTTCAAACGCCTGGACAGTCATCAGACCCGCGCCGAAAAAGGCTTGGGGCTGGGCCTGGCGATAGCGGACGGGCTGTGCCGGGTGCTGGGCCATACATTGGAGGTACGCTCATGGCCAGGCAAAGGCACTGTATTCCGCGTCAGCGTGCCCATCTCTCGCCAACCCGCTCCTGTCGCTTGTGCCGTGGAACAACGAAGCGAGCCGCTGGCCGGGTTGCAGGTGCTGTGCGTGGATAACGAAGACAGTATCCTGATCGGCATGAACAGCCTGCTCAGCCGCTGGGGCTGCCAAGTCTGGACCGCCCGTAGCCGCAGCGAATGCGAGACATTGCTGGCCAATGGCATGCGTCCGCACCTGGCGCTGGTGGACTACCACCTGGATGAAGGCGACACAGGCACGGGCCTGATGGGCTGGCTACGCACGCGGTTGGGCGAACCGGTCCCTGGGGTGGTGATCAGCGCAGACGGTAGCAAGGAAACCATCGCGCTGGTGCATGCCGCGGGCTTGGACTACTTGGCCAAGCCGGTAAAACCGGCTGCGTTGAGGGCTTTGCTCAACCGTCATCTGAGCCTGGTGCAGTGAGCGCCTGATCCGGCACTTCGTCGGCAAAGGCGCGTTCGAGCAGATCAGGCGAAAGGCTTTTGCTTGCCCGGGCGCCAAGCAGCTTGAGTTGCTCACTGCGACTGACCAGGTTGCCACGCCCTTCGCACAATTTGTTGCGCGCGGCAGCGTAGGCCTTGTCGACTTGCTGCAGGCGGTTGCCCAGTTCATCCAGGTCCTGGATGAACAGCACGAACTTGTCGTACAGCCACCCGGCCCGCTCGGCGATCTCGCGGGCGTTCTGGCCTTGGCGTTCCTGTTTCCACAAACTGTCTATCACCCGCAGCGTGGCCAGCAAGGTGGTGGGGCTGACGATGACGATCTGCCGGTCGAAGGCCTCCTGGAACAGGTTGGGCTCGGCTTGCAAGGCCGCCGAGAAAGCGGCTTCGATGGGCACGAACAGCAGCACGAAATCGAGACTGTGCAGGCCTTCGAGGCGACTGTAGTCCTTGCTCGACAGGCCTTTGACGTGACTGCGCAGCGATTGCACGTGCTGCTTGAGCGCCGCTTCATCGTTACCTGACACAAACTGCTGGTATGCAGTCAGACTGACCTTGGCATCGACCACCACCTGCTTGTTGCCCGGCAGCATGATCAGCACATCGGGCTGGAAGCGCTCTCCGTCAGCACTCTTGAGGTTCACCTGAGTCTGGTACTCGCGCCCCTTTTCCAACCCTGCGTGTTCAAGCACACGCTCCAGGATCAGCTCGCCCCAGTTACCCTGGGTTTTCTGCCCCTTGAGCGCCTGGGTGAGGTTGGTCGCTTCATCGGACAGGCGCAGGTTCAATTGCTGTAAGCGCTCCAGCTCCTTGCCCAGCGAAAATCGCTCACGGGCTTCCTGCTGATAGCTTTCCTCGACACGCTTTTCGAACGCCTGGATGCGTTCCTTCAGCGGGTCGAGCAGCTGGCCCAGGTGCTGCTGGCTGGTCTGGGCAAAGCGCTGTTCGCGCTCATCGAAGATCTTGGTCGCCATGTCGGCGAACTGGGCACGCAGGGTATCGCGGGCTTCCTGCAGGTCTTCGAGGCGCTGCTGGTGGCTTTCCTGCTGTTCACGCAGCTCAGCTTCAAGGCGTGCGGCCTGAGCCTCCAGACGACGCTGTTCGGCCTCGCGGGTCGTTCGCTCGATGTTCCAGGCATGGGCGGCATCGCGGGCATTGTCGCGTTCGACCTGGAGCAGTTCCAGTTCGCGCCCCTGGGCTGCCAGCTGCGTCTGCTTGAGCGTATTGGCTTCGCCGAGGTCACTGATTTCATCGCGACTGGCATCGAGCTGGGCCTGCAAACCTGCCTGGGCCAGCTGCGCAGCATTGAGCCGCTCCCCAAGCAAGGCCAATTCGCCGTGACGTGCTGCATGCCGACGCTGCAGCTGCATGACCCACACCAGGCACGGCACCGCGCCTGCCACCATGCCCAGCACGATGCTGGCCAGATCCACTGTCATGCGTACCCCGGTTTCTGTCGGCAAATTCGCTGAAGCTTAACAGCCTGACCGGCAGGTTGCCCGTGCCGCCATCACGTACAACCCTCGTCAGTGGTCGAACCACTGCCCCAGCAATCGACGGGCTTCCAGGGACCCTTGCCCTGCCGCCAGCTCCAGCCATACCCGCGCCTGCTCCGGCGCCGATGGCCGGCATACATGGGCATACTCCACCTGTGCACGGCAATCGCCAGCGCGTGCGGCCTGGCGAAGCAGGTCATGGCCTATGCGGCGATCACGCGCGCTGCCGCACTCGCGGCAGAGCATCTGCCCCAAGCGGCTTTGTGCGACCACCACGCCCTGGCGCGCCGGCCGCTTCAACAAGCGCCCAGCCAGGTGCTTCACTTGGGGCTTGTCACCCAGATGCGAACTGTCGAGCAGCCACAGGGCCACCTTGAGCGTGAACCGCCCGGGGGGCTGTGTTGGCGAAGGCGCAAGGCTGGCAGGCTGTTTGGTGCGAGACTTCATGAGCGGGAGTCGGGCAAATCGAAAAGCGCGCCACTCTACCGGTTTTCGTCGAATTGGCCTAACGCAGAACCCTTTTTTTATAAAAATTTCATGTGATTGTTTCTTGACGTTTGCAAGACGATAAATGGTCGGTCGAACTGGTCTGATTCTTGGCAGGCTCATCAGGAGTGCAGCGGGATGCCCGCACTAGAGCAAACGCCGACGACAATCCACAGTTCCTGTGGATAAGTCGGTGGACAACACTCCATTACCCCCCGCCAAGCCGCGGAATACGGGGCCTGCTGTCAAACTGACGATTTTTTCACCAACGAAAAATAGTGTTTTTTTTCATTGACTTAACTGGCCAGTCAAGTCATTGGCGACTTACGCCAAAGGCGTTACGAGGGTGATACACAGCATTCGGCCGGTGTGAACAAGCACTTGCCAGCTATCCGTTCGCATCTCATTCAGGGGCCTGTTGGCCCCTTCGGCTCGCACAGCCCCTCTTCCCACCGCGTGTATTAAGGGCCATACTGCTCGGCTACTCACGTATAACGAGTACTTGCCATTGCCGGAATGCTCAGGTAGGATGCGCCTCGTTAGTACCAAGCTGAAAGTCAATTCTGGCCGCCAGTGTCCTTGCAGACCCGCTTTCCCAACAGCGCGCTGCTGAAACCAGGACCGGCCCTTTCGATGATTCGTCCGCAGCCACTATGCTGTCGCGACATACATCACAAGACAATTGATCAGGATCCCACGCGAAGGCTTAGAACCTTGGCCCCGTGTGCTGCCTGCCCTCTGAAGTACCTACCAGTCAGCCCAAGCGCCCACCTATGATTGCGCCCCTCTGGCTGCTTTGTTCCAGCAGGTTCTTTCGTCCCTTAATAAAGACGTCACTGGAACGTTTCTATGATGCACGGATCTACTCCCCGTGATTAATGCAGGAACCTCCAATAATATGCAAACTCATCATCAAATTCAGGCTGCAATCGGCACCCTTTCCCAAGCCTTCTCGCCATTGAAGTGCTTGATCGTCGCACCTCGCAAGGGCAGCTTCAGCTTCACCCTGGTCGACGAAAACGGTATCGCTTGTCACACCGAACGCCTGTACCACGAGCAGTACAGCCGCAGCGAGCCGCTGCAGGCCGTCATCGCTCGTACCCGCCAGTCACTCACCGCGTGAGCGGTGAATGCTGCGGCATTCACGCTTTACATAGCACCCCTGTCAGCCTGCCTGTACACACCCAGCGTAATTGCCTTCGGGCATATCGCTTGGCGTGTCACGCAGTAATCGATTTAAAAACAGCCTTTTACGTCACCATTATCACACTACACTTCAACTCGAGCGGTGCTTGCCGCTTCCGACGGGCCTGACCGTTCACACAGCTGCCAAGCTCCCGCGCCCGTCGGTCCCTTATTGCTCGAGGGCATCATGGGTATTGCGGCCAAAGAGTTACGTCAGCACGTCATCAGACCCACACTGGTCTATCTTGATCGTCACTGCGCCAGCGCCGAAGCATTGCTGCTCGGCATCGCCGCCAGCCAGTCGGCACTGGGCTCTGCGCTACTTGGCAGGCGTGGACATGGCCTTTATCGCATTGGCGAGCAGCGCCATCGGGCCCTCTGGGACGATTACCTGGCCCGCGATCCCGACCTGGCCAGCCGTGTGCGCGGCCTGGCAAGCCAGCATGCCTTCCTGGGCGGGCCGGATTTGGAACTTACCGTCAACCTGCGCTACTCCACCGCCATCGCGTGGCTGCTTGTCGAGGCCCAGATTCTGGTGCTGCCCGCGGCGGACGACCTGATGGGCCAAGCGCGCATCTGGCGGCAAATTTTCAATCCTCAAGGCCGCCTGCGGGACTTTGTCGAGGCATGGCGGGCCTGCGTAGAACAGAAATTGCCGATGGCCTCTTGAGACCTCTCCTACAGATTCATTAAAAAAAAGCAATTTTAGTCGGATTGTCCTACAAAACCGCTCTATCTCCTGCAATTGCGGCTATAGCGCGGCGCGTGATTTGTTGGTAGCTTTTCGCCTCGGAGATCCCAAGGAGTTTCTAATAATGAAAAAAGTAATGCTCAAAACCTCCCTCGGCGTTGCTGTTGCGCTCGCTTCCAGCCAACTGTTCGCCAGCGGCTTCGCATTGAATGAACAAAGCGTCAGCAGCATGGGGACAGGTTTCGCGGGACGTTCTTCTTCTGCCGAGGATGCCAGCACTGTCTATGGCAACCCGGCCGGCATGTCTCGCCTGAAGCGCCAGCAGGTTACCGTTGGTGGCGCGGCGGTCATCGCCAAAACCGATATCTCAGGGCCCGGCAGCAACCTGGGCGGTGAAACCGACGGTGACATGGTACCGGTCGTCGGGGTACCCATGGGTTATTACGTCAAGCCGATCGACGATCACTGGACCGTTGGCTTCGGCGTTTACGTGCCGTTCGGCCTGGTCACCGACTACGGCAGTGACGATGCGGCACGCTACTGGGGCAAGAAAAGCCACGTGGAAGTCGTGACCTTCCAGCCGACCATCAGCTACGCCTTCAATGACAAGGTATCGATCGGTTTCGGGCCGACCTTCAACCGCATCAAGGGCGAACTGGGTTCCAACCTGATCAACCCTGTCACGCCTGGCCGCAATGACGGTGAAGTCAAGATCAAAGGTGACGATACTGCAGTCGGCTACAACATCGGCCTGATGGTCCAGGCGACCGACCGCACACGTGTTGGCCTGACCTATCACTCGATGGTCGACTACAAGCTCGAGGGCAAGACCAAGGTCAATACCCCGCTGATCGGGCCGTTCAACGGCAGCAAATTCGATGCATCGCTCAAGATCAAGACTCCGGAGTCGGTTGACCTGTCGGTCACTCATGAGCTGGATGACCAGTGGACATTGTACGCTGGCAGCACCTGGACGCGCTGGAGCCGCCTGAAAGACATCACCGTACAGAACGATGTCCCGCGCCCCTTGATAGGCTCTGCATTCCAGACCATTTCGGAAGAACAGAACTGGCATGACACCTGGGCCCATGCCGTGGGTGCGTCGTACAAGGTCAACAAGGAGTGGGTGCTGCGCACCGGCTTCACCGTCGATCAGTCGCCGACCAACAACCAGGACCGTTCGCCTCGCATCCCTACTGGCGATCGCAAGATCTTCAGCCTGGGCGCCGGCTGGAGCCCGAGCGACGACATGACCATCGACGTGGCTTATTCCTACCTGTGGGAAGAAGACACCAAGGTCAATCAGGTCAGTGCCACCAAGGGCGCCTACCGCGCCAAGTACGAGAACAGTGCACACGGTGTAGGGGCATCCCTCACTTACCGCTTCTAATCGTTCTCGCTACTGGAAAACCGCCCTCGTGGCGTAATGCTGTTCATTTAGGGCCGCTTCGCGACCCATCGCGGCGCAAGGCCGCTCCCACATTGCCTGCGTGACGCTTGAGTTAGCGGGCTCACTGGGCATTTGTGGGAGCGGCCTTGTGCCGCGATGGGCCGTGAAACGGCCCCAACGCGCTTAAGTGAACAGCATTACCCTCGTGGCGGTTTTTTTATGTTGGCACTTGCCAGTCTTCGCCAAGATGGTCGCGCAGGTAATGCATGAAGGCGTGTACCTTGCTCGTAAGTGCGAAGCGATCGGCCACGCAGAGATAAACGTCCATGGGTTCTGTCTGCGAGTACGCCTGTCCGTCAGGGCTGTATTCGAACAGCGGTACCAGGGCACCGCAAGCCAGGTGCGGACGTGCAATGAACGCTGCCAGGCGAGTGATGCCGCCGTCATGCACCGCCATCTGCGTTAGCGCATCGATGTCGTCGCAGATGAGCACGTCGCCGAATTCGGGCTCCAGGCGCTGCCCATCACGCATGAACCCCCAACGCAACAGACGGCCATCGACCGGGTAGCGAAACACCAGACAACGGTGGTTACGCAGGGCCTCTGGCGTTTGCGGTACACCGGCACTGGCCAGATACCCTGGCGCTGCACAGCAGACGAAAGGAATGCGGGCGATGTGCTTGGCGACCAGGTGCTCGTCCAGCTGGGGCGTGATGCGCAGGCTGACATCGATACCTTCACGTGCGTGGTCAACCTTTCTGTCGCTCATGACCAGCTCTATCGAGATACGCGGGTACAGCTCGCTGAACGCAGGTATCAGTGGCGCCAGCACGTGACGACCGAAGGCAGAAGTCGATGCGATGCACAGGCGACCCTGAGGCTCACTATCGGGCGTGGTGACCGCTTGTTCAGCCCGCGCCAGGTCACGCTCTATGAGCCTGACATGCTCGTAGTACCGGGTGCCGGCCGGCGTCAGCGTCATACGCCGGGTGGTGCGGGTGAGCAGACGCACTTGCAGGTGCCGTTCGAGACGGGCCAGGTTCTGGCTTACGGCAGCCGGGCTGATGCCCAGGTTGCGCGCACCGGCGGCGACACTGCCCGCCTCGACCACCTTGATGAAACTGCGAATGGCGTTAAGCAAGTCCATGCTGAGGCCCTGAGATTCGTAAGTTTTGCTTTATAAATGAGTTAGCGAAAGGGGTCTACTGATAAGCCACGGTGGGTTGATAGGGTTGGACCTCAACCCGATCCAAGGAGGTCGCATGACCGAGCTTTCCCAAGGCCGTCGCCGCAGGCTGCATGTGAGTGCCACGCCATACGTGTTTGCCTTTTACATGTCAGCCATCATGGCGCTGTTGATGTGTTTCGTTATTACGGCCGCCAATGCCGGAATTGATCAGAATTATCTTGCGAATGTGCTGAAAGCTTACAGACTTGCCATGCCGGTAGCGTTTGTGTGCGTGTTGATCGTAAGGCCGATTGTTGGAAGGCTGGTTGCGATGACCGTGCATACGGCATGAATAAACTGCTTACACAGTTAATTGCATAGAGGCAGGCCGTTGCACTTCCTGTCGCTCTTGCCGTTGCTATTGCTCTTGCCGTTGCTCTTGCTCTTGCCGTTGATCTAGCTCTTGCAGTTGATCTTGATCTTGATCTTGATCTTGATCTTGATCTTGATCTTGATCTTGATTTGATCTTGATCTTGATCTTGATCTTGATCTTGATCTTGATCTTCGCGACTTCAGGAGGCCGAACGCAGGTCTTGCGGAGGGAGGTGACGGGCATGGATGCCCGTCAAGCG
>CAURYQ010000034.1:0-38723 GCA_963529135.1 uncultured Pseudomonas sp.
GCCTTGTGCCGCGATGGGCCGCAAAGCGGCCCCAGGATTGCAGCCCGCCTTCACAGATTGCCGGGGCCCCTGCGCAGCCCATCGCGGCACAAGGCCGCACAAGTCCTAGCGCGAAGTGCTGTCTGCCGGCGAGTCCTTCTTGATCAAATGCGCCGCCATCGTGCGCAAGGGCGCCAACTGTCGGCAGATCAGTGCCAGTTGCGTCTGTACCAAGCGTTGATGTTCATCCACCTCGTCGGGCACCTGTTCGAGTGCGGTGGCGAGTGCTTCTTCGGCGTCGCTGTGGATCGCCACCGGTGACCGCGCCGCGAGGCCGTCGGCTATTTCTTCGAGGCTGTTGGCCAGACGGCTGCCCGCGCCTTCGATCAAATGCTCCCGCGCTTCAGCGGGAAGGGCCGTGTCCCGGTGGGCGCCCAGCCCCGACAGGTAGCTGAGCAGAGTGTGGGACAGCACCAGGAAACGGAAGCCCACATCAGCTTCCTTGCGAAAGTGCCCAGGCTCCATGAGCATGTTGGCCAGGGTCGTCGACAGCGCCGCGTCGGCATTGTGCGCGTTGCGCCGCGCCAGGCGATAGGCCAGGTCGTCGCGCTTGCCGTAGGCGTATTGCTGCATGATCTGGCGCAGGTATTCGCTGGCACAGATCAGCGTGTTGGCCAACGCCTTGTTCAGGCGGCGGCCTTGCCAGTCGGGCAGGAACAGGAAGACGGCGAGGATGGCGATCAGGCTACCGACCAGGGTGTCGAACAGACGCGGCAGGAACAGGCCATAGCCGTCGCCGATCTGGTTGAAACAGAACAGCACCATCAGCGTGATCGCGGCCGTGGCCAGGGTGTAGCGTGTGGTGCGGTTGACGAAGAACACCACCCCTGCCACGACCGCGAACAGCGACTGAATGACCGGGTTGGGGAACAGGTCGAACAGCGCCCAGCCGACGGTCAGGCCCACCGCAGTGCCGATGATGCGCTGCACCAGTTTGCGCCGGGTCGCCCCGTAGTTGGGTTGGCACACGAACAGCGTGGTCAGGATGATCCAGTAGCCCTGGGTAGGGTGAATCAGGTGCACCATGCCATAGCCGATGGACAGCGCCAGTGGCAGGCGCAGCGCGTGGCGGAACAACAGCGAGGTGGGCGTCAACTGCGTGCGCAGCCGCTTCCACATGTCCTTGAGCGAGCGCGGCGAGCGGTCGAGCAGGCTGCTGTCGCTGGCATCGGCCAAGCTATCGGGGTTGCTCGCGGCGCTGAGCAGACGATCGAGCGTGGCAAGGTTGGCCGCCAACGCACGCAGTGAGCGCAGCAGCCCGCGCCAGGCCGGGTTGTTCTGCCCGCGCAAGTGCTCGAGCGAAGCGTTGAGGTCTTCCAGTGCCTCGGTAAAGCCACTGGCCAGCACAAAAGGTTGGCGCAGCCGGATCGAGCGCGCCAGCTCCTGGCACGAGGCGCCTTGTTTGCGCAGCAGCCGCTGGCACCGGAACATCACGTCGCTGTGAAAGAAGGCCTCGGCCAGGGCATTGTAGGGGTAATGGGAGGCGCTGACCCGCTCATGGATGTCCTGGGCCAGAAAGTACAGCTTCAGGTAGCGGCTGACCTTGGAGTTGGGCTGGCTGTTGCCCACCCGGTGCAAGATGATTTCCTTGGCGGTGTTGAGGGCCGCCACCACCTTGCCATTCTGCTGGGCCAGCTCGAGACGACGTGCCTCGACGTCCAGGGTGCGTACAGGCTCGAACAGGCTGGCTTTGAGCTTGAGGTAACTGCCCAGTTCGAAAAACAGTTTCGCCAGGCTCTGCTGCACCGGCTGGTTGGAGAACAGCGCCTGCCACAGCACCGAGAGCAGCCCATACCAGGCCGCGCCGGCCACCAGCAGCATCGGCTCGTGCCAGAAGTCCGTTACCTGCCCGCCGCGCTGGTCCACGCCGATCATCGTGTAGACCGCGGTGATGAGGGTCGCCGAGGCGATGGCGCCATAACGTTCGCCCAGGGCGCCGAGCATGGTCAGGGCAAAGGCTGCCAGCGCCAGGGCGCAAACGAAGACCAAGGGGTAGGGGAACAGCAGTTCCACCGCAAGCGCTGCGATGGCAAAACACACCAGGGTGACTGCCAGGGCGCTGAGGCGGCCTTGCCAGCTGTCATCGGTTTCGGCCAGGGCACTGGCGATGATGCCGAGAAACAACGGGATCAGCAGGGCCATTTCGTTCTGGTGCCAGCACAGGGCAAGGCTGCCGGTGAGGGCGATGGTCACCCGGATGCTGTAGCTGAACTTGTCCTGGCCCCACAGACGACGCAGTGAATGACGCAACGAGCTCGATGACATGATGGCCTGCCAGGCGGTGATCGTAGAAATACCGAAGCGATGAGCGGGGCAGTGAGGTGCCCCGTCACCCGCTATTGAGCACGTGCCAGCAAGAAGCGTTCCGTGCTGCGCAGCGAATTCTACCCTAGACGAACTGCGCTGCGGCGTTGGCCGATGCCCAGGCCCACTGGAAGTTGAAGCCGCCCAGGTGCCCCGTTACGTCCAGTACTTCCCCGATGAAGTACAGCCCCGGGCTCTTGAGCGACTCCATGGTCTTGGATGACACTTCACGGGTGTCCACGCCGCCCAGGGTCACCTCGGCGGTACGGTAGCCCTCGGTGCCGGCGGGCACCAGTTGCCAGCTCGCCAGCTTGCCGGCAATCAGGCCCAGTTCGGCCGGCGTGTACTGCTTCATCGGCTTGGACTCGAACCACTGCTCGGCAAGCAGTAGGGCCATCTTGCGGGTGAACACCTCGCCCAGCACGGTCTTCAATTCGGCGTTGCCGCGCTCGGCCTGCAAGGTCTGCAACCAGTCCAGCGCATCGCGATCAGGCAGCAGGTTGATTTCCAGCGTATCACCGGCTTCCCAGAACGAAGAAACCTGCAGGATCGCCGGGCCGCTGAGGCCTCGGTGGGTGAACAGCAGGTTTTCGCGGAAGCTGACGCCAGTGCAACTGGCGGTGCAGTCTAGCGATGTGCCGGACAGCTCGGTGCACAGTGCCTTGAGCTGGGGCTCGGTGATGGTGAAAGGCACCAGGCCGGCGCGTGTTGGCAGCAAGGTGTGGCCAAACTGCCGGGCGACTTGGTAGCCGAACCCGGTTGCTCCCAAGGTCGGAATGGACAGGCCCCCGGTCGCGATCACCAGCGACTGGCAGGCGAACGGGCCGGCGCTGGTCTGCAGCAGGTAGCCGCTCTCGGTCTTTTCGATCTGCTCGATGCTGGTGTGCATGCGGATCTCGGCGCCGGCTTCGTCGCACTCGGCCAGGAGCATGTCGAGGATGTCGCTGGCCTTGTTGTCGCAGAACAGCTGGCCAAGTTTCTTCTCGTGGTAGGGAACACCGTGCTTGCAGACCATCTCGATGAAGTCCCACTGGGTATAGCGGGCCAGGGCCGATTTGCAGAAGTGAGCGTTGTGCGAGAGAAAGTTGCTCGGTTCGGTGTACAGGTTGGTGAAGTTGCAACGCCCGCCGCCGGACATGAGGATCTTCTTGCCTGGCTTGTTGGCGTGGTCGAGCAGCAGTACCTGGCGGCCTCGGCGGGCGCTGAGCTGGGCGCACATCAGGCCGGCAGCGCCTGCGCCAAGGATGATCACGTCGGTGGAATGCACGGTGTTACCTCAGGGATGGTCGAAGCTGCCGTGCAGCTCACCGCAGTCAGGCCAGTGCCGGCACCGGTGGTGGATCACCGGCAGGCGCTGGCGTGCCTGCGATGGCTGCAAGGCGGCCGCGAAATATCAGACGATGCGAACTTTCAGGGACCGGCCCTTGATCTTGCCGCTGTTGAGCCGCTGCATGGCCTGCTTGGCCAGCGCCCGCTCCACTGCCACGAAGGCCTGGAAATCGAAGATCGCGATCTTGCCCACCTGTTTGCCTGGAATACCGGCGTCGCCGGTCAGTGCACCGAGAATGTCGCCCGGGCGCAGCTTGTCCTTGCGCCCGGCGGCGATGCACAGGGTGCTCATGACCGGCAACAGTGGCTCGCCGCCCTTGTGCTTGAGGCTGTCCAGTTGGTCCCAGCGCAGCGGGCTCTTCTGCAAGGCCTCGATGGCCTGGGCGCGATGGCCTTCGGCAGGTGCGACCAGGCTGACCGCGATACCTTTTTCGCCAGCGCGGCCCGTGCGGCCCACGCGGTGCACGTGGATTTCCGCATCACGCGCCAGTTCCACATTGATGACCATGTCCAGGCCGTCGATATCCAGGCCACGTGCGGCTACGTCGGTGGCCACCAGCACCGAGCTGCTGCGGTTGGCAAACATGGTCAGCACCTGGTCGCGATCACGCTGCTCCAGGTCACCATGCAGCGCCTGGGCCACGATGCCCTTGGCTGTCAGGTGTGCCACCACATCTTCGCATTGCTGCTTGGTGAAACAGAATGCCACGCAAGACTGCGGGCGATAGTGGCCCAGGACACGGGTCACGGCTTCCAGCCGCTGCTCTGGATCGATTTCGATGAAGCGCTGTTCGATCTGATTGTCGGTGTGCAGGCTCTCGATCCTGACTTGCTGCGGGTCGCGCATGAAATCCGCAGCCAGCTGCTTGATGCCGGACGGGTACGTGGCCGAGAACAGCAACGTCTGACGGCGCGATGGCGTCTTGGCGATGATGCTGGCGATCGCATCGAAAAAGCCCATGTCGAGCATGCGGTCGGCTTCGTCGAGAATCAGCGTGTTCAGGCCGCTGAGGACCAGGGTGCCCTTGTCCAGGTGCTGTTGAATCCGGCCTGGGGTACCGACGATGATGTGCGCGCCGTGCTCCAGGGAGGCGATCTGCGGGCCCAGCGACACGCCGCCGCACAGCGTCAGGATCTTGATGTTGTCTTCAGCGCGAGCCAGGCGACGCAATTCTTTGGCCACCTGGTCGGCCAGCTCGCGCGTGGGGCACAGCACCAGTGCCTGGCAGCCGAAATAGCGAGGGTTGATCGGGTTGAGCAAGCCGATGCCGAAGGCGGCGGTCTTGCCGCTGCCGGTCTTGGCCTGGGCGATCAGGTCCTGGCCCTTGAGAATGACGGGCAGGCTGCGCGCCTGGATGGGCGTCATCGACGCATACCCCAGGGCGTCCAGGTTGGCCAGCATGGCGGTGGACAGCGGCAGGGTGGCGAAGGCGGTGGATTCAGTGGTCACGAGACAGGCCTGAGAGCGAAAATGCCGCACAGTCTACCAGCCTCGCGACCTGTGTTTCTAAGCTTCGATCTCCGGTTCCGGACGAGGGGCACGCCTTCCGTCCGTCGGGGCCAGTTGCAGGAAGATCGCCGCCGCCAGCATCGACATCAGGCCAATGGTCAGGAAGGTCAACTGGAAGGCGCCCAGGGTGGTCTCGGCCGCATCGACGCCGCCGGCGGCGGTGAAGCCGCCGAGCAGCGCACCGGCGCAGGCCACGCCCAGGCTCAGCGCCAGTTGCGCCACCACCGACAGCAGGCTGTTGCCGCTGCTGGCGTTGGCGTCGTCCAGGTCGATCAGGGTCACGGTGTTCATGGCGGTGAACTGCAGTGAGTTGATCGCCCCGAGGATGCCCAGCTGGACCAGCAGCAAGCCATAGGGCGTCTGCTCGTCCACCAGGGCCAGGCTTGCCAGCATCAGGCCGAGCAGCAAGGTGTTGCCGGTCAGCACGATGCGGTAGCCCAGGCGCTCGATGATCGGCCGTGCTACCGACTTGGCCAGCATCGCCGCGGCGGCCAGCGGGATCATGCTCATGCCCGCCTCGACGGGCGAATAGCCCAGTGCCACCTGCAGCAGCAACGGCACCAGAAAGGGCAGGGCGCCACTGCCCAGCCGCGCGAACAGGTTGCCGAGGATGCCGATGGCGAAGGTCCGCACGCGGAACAGCTGGGGCGAGAACAACGGGTCCGGGTCACGCCCGGCGCGCAGCCAGTAGGCCGCCAGGCAGGCCATGCCGGCGAACAGCAGCAGCATCACGCGCAGGTGCGGCAGGTGCAGCTCGCCCAGGCCTTCCATGGCGATGGTGATCAGCACCATCGCCGCGCCGAACAGCAGAAAGCCAGGCCCGTCGAAGGTGGTGCGCTCGGCGCCGCGCAGGTCGGGTATGAACTTCCAGACCGCGTAACAGCCCAGGACGCCCACCGGCAGGTTGAGCAGGAAGATCCAGTGCCAACTGAGGATCTCAACCAGCCAGCCACCCACCGTCGGGCCCAGCAGCGGGCCGAGCAGACCAGGGATGGTGATGAAGCTCATGATGCGCACCAGCTCGGTGCGCGGGTACGCGCGCAGCACCACCAGCCGGCCAACCGGCAGCATCAGCGCCCCGCCGAGCCCTTGCACGATGCGCGCGAATATCAGGAAACCCAGGCTATTGGCGACGGCACACAGCAACGAGCCGAAACTGAACAGCAAGATGGCGCTGAAGAAGATGCGCTTGGTGCCGAATCGGTCGGCGATCCAGCCCGAGGCGGGGATCAGCAGCGCGACGGTAAGCATGTACGAGATGATCACACCCTGCATGCGCAAGGGGTCTTCGGCCAGGGAGCGGGCCATGGCCGGCAGTGCGGTGTTGAGAATGGTGCCGTCCAGCGACTGCATGAAAAAAGCGATCGCCACCACCCATGGCAGCCAGCGAGCGGTGATGGGGTCGAGCGGGGTGCGTTCGGGCATGACGTCCTCGTCTGTCTGTACTGGCCTGTTTACGGCTCAAGCCGCGCCTGCTGAGCTGGGTAGGCGCGACTACCGCCATGAAACGGCCGGCAAAATCCAATCACAATGTCAGCGTCAGCCCTTTGACCAGTGCGCCCGGCAAATGACTCGATCCGGTACTGCGCTGCCCATAGGTACTGGTCGACAGGATCATCTCCCGTTCGCAGGTCAGCGCCTCCAGTTGGTCGCCAAGCACGTTGTACAAGCTGTCATCGAAACGCATGGTGCTGACCGGCCCCTGAATCTGTCCGTCCTGGACCCAGAACGTGGCGAAGCGGGTCAGCCCGGTCATGCGCGCCGCAGGCAGGTCGGAATAGTTCAGGTACCACAAGTTGCTGATGTACAGGCCGGTGCCAAGCCGCTCGAGGATCTGCTCACTGGGCAACTGGCCTGGCGCAAGGCTGAGCGCGCAAGGCGATTCGTAGCTGTCGGCACCATTGGCCGACAACCCGAACTCGACTGCGCTGCGCGCGCAGGTCAGGCGTTGCGATGCCTTGCCCCGTTCGATGAGCGCTACATCCAGGCGCGGCGATCCTTGGTCGGAGAACGCCGGGCTCAACGAGCCACTGACCTGCTCGGCGAAGCTGACCAATGGGCTTAATGTGGCGTCGCCGCTGTATAGGCGTTGCAAGGCACTGCTGCCGGTCGCCAGGGCTTGTGCCGAAAAGCCGCCCCAGCACAACATGCCGGCAATTTCGTCCATGGCTGCGGGGGCCAGGTAGGCGCGGTAGCTACCAGGCTCCAGAACCACGGGTGCAAGCCCCAGGTAGCCCAACTGCGCCCGCGCCTGGCGCAGGCGCGCAGTAAAGTCGTCGGTGCTCCACACCTGCCCGGCGTAATTGGCCTTCACGGCCTGGCCGCTGTCGTGAAACAGGCTCCAATCGACGTTGAAGCTATTGGCCTGGTGCCAGCCAAAGGCGCCGAACGAGCTGGCGAATGCGCGCCAGATTGGGCCGGCGGCGTAGATGCCGACCAGGTCCAGGTCACCGGCTTCCTGCTCCAGCAGGGCCAGCACTTCGCTCAATTCAGGCAGTGCCTGGGTCTGTTGGTTGTCGCTGTGCCAGGCACTTTCATCCAGGCTCAGGTAAGGGTCGGCTGCCAGCAGCGGCAACGTGTGGCGCAGTTGCGACAAGGCGTCGAGCAGCCGCTGGCGGTCCAGGTGCGCATCGCCACTGAGGGTCAAGTGTTGCTCGGCCTGACGGTCCGCGTGGATCAGACGCAGGTGAGCACTGGCCTGGCTCACCTCGCCGGCCTGACGGACCTTGGCGTGGTTGAAGCGTACGAACTGCGATTGCTCGGCGCTCAAACCCAGGGTGAAGTGTTCGTCCACCCCAAGCGCGGCATGCAGTGTATCGACGAGAGATTGGAAAGCCTGCTTCATCATGCGTCTCCTCCAAACACGTCGATGGCGCTGAACACGCACGCGGGCGAGGCGTGGCCTACGCGTATCACCTGGTTGGGCTCGCCTTTCCCGCAGTTGGGCGTGCCCAGGACCTGGAAGGTGCTGCGATCGCCAACTGCCGCCAGGTTGCGCCAGAACTGTGCGGAGATGCCGCGGTAGTTGGGGTTCTTCACCACGTCCTTGAGTTCGCCGTTTTCAATCAGTTGGCCCCACTCGCAGCCGAACTGGAACTTGTTGCGTGCGTCGTCGATGGACCAGGACCGGTTGGTGCGCATCAGGATGCCATGCTCGATGCCTTCGACCAGTTGATTCAGGGCTTGATCACCTGGCTCTATGTTCAGGTTGGCCATACGATCGATCGGCGCCCGGTTCCAGCCGCACGCGCGGCTGTTGGCCACGCCGCCCAGGCCCGAGCGAAACTGGGAAAGGGCGCCCCCCAGCGGGCGCAGCAACAGGCCACCTCGGATGAGAAATTGCTTGCTGGCAGGCATGCCATCGTCGTCGTGGCTGTAGCTGGCCAGCTCTTCGCCCAGGGTCGGGTCGAAGGTGACGTTCAGCAGGGGAGAGCCATACTGCAACTGGCCAAAGTCTGTGGTTTTGACGAAGCTGGTGCCGGCGTAGTTGCGCTCGTCGCCCAGGATGCGATCCATCTCCAGCGGATGGCCAATGGACTCGTGAATCTGCAGCATCATCTGGTCAGGCATCAACAGCAGATCGCGCACGCCGCAAGGGGTGTTCGGCGCTTGCAGCAGTTGCAGCGCCTGATCGGCGACATGCCGGGCAGCACCCCTGAGCCCGCAGCGTTCGACGATTTCGAAACCTCCTTGCTGGCCGAAGTTCTCCCTGCCCAGGCTGCGGCTCTGGCTGTCCTGACCATCGCTGGCAGTTACCGCCAGGCCAGGGAACAGAAAACGCTGAGCCTGTCGCAGTTCGGCGCCGGCCGAGTTCAGGTAGGTCTGCTCGACCACGCTCATGCCAAGGCTTGCTTGCCAATCGACCAGGCGCGGGTCCATGGGCACGCTGGCCGATTCTTCGGCGAGCAAGCCGAGGCAATCGGCAAGGCTGGGCATTGGCTGATCGAAATGGGGGGAAAGGTAATCGTGGCGCCCAGTCGGTACGGGCTGCTCGCGCAGGTCCAGCAGGCTGTGGCGGGCAATCTGTCGGGCCAGGGCTTCAGCCTGCTCCAGCGCATGCTGAAGGCCGCCTTGGGACAGATCGGCCGTGGCGGCATAGGCCTCCACGCCGTTGATGCGCACGGTCAGCATGGCCCCCTCGTCCTGACTGAAGGCAGGCGGCTGGGCAACGTTGCGCTGCACGGACAATGCCTGGTGCGACTGCCTGACATGGCGCAAGGAAAACACGTCGGCCGTGCTGCGCAGCGCGGCGAAGCGCTGGCGCAGCAGGGTACTGGAATCGAACATGGACAAGCCTCCGAATACACGGTGGCTCCCTGGAACCACACGCGGAGCATGCCGAGACAGGCCGCGCTGCGGGGCTCGGGCTATGCCGGGTCATTATGGCAGCCTGCGGGAAGGCCGGTCAGGAAACAATGGGCGTGCGCAATGGCCCGGCCGCCGGATCGGCTTCTTTTTGAATCGCAGCCTTGAGCACTGCATTCAAGTGTACTGCCACCGGGTGGGCGGTGTCCGTCAACAGATAGATATGGTGCGCAGGAAGCGCCGGCAGACCCTGGTCTTGCAAAAAGACAAGTGCGTCATCGGCTTCGAGTTCCTCGACAATGCCAACTGCCAGGCCACTTTTGATGCAGGCCAGTACCGCGTGCCAGTTGGCACTTTCAAACACGATGCGGTACGCAATACCTTCGGCTTTCAATGCCTGGATCGCCGCTTCCCGATACGGACAGCCCTTGAGTTGCAATGCCAGCTGTAGCGGGCGGCTTTCATCGTGAATGAAGCCCTTCGCGGCCGCCCACCGGGGTCTCGTTGGGCGCAGCCAGTCACCCTGCTGGATGTGCTCGCTGCTGACCGCCACGGCCAGGTCCAATTGCTGCCTGGCAAACAGATCCAGCAATTCAGCGCTGGAGCACGCCACCGCTTCCAATTCCATCTTCGGATTACTGGCAACGAACACCGGCAGGCATTCGCTCATGAGCGTTGCGGCATAGCCATCCGGCACCCCTAGACGGACTTTGCCTGTCAGCTGCCGAGGGGACAGCGTCGCCAGCAGCTTGTCATGGGCTATCAGAAAGCGTGTCGCTTCGCCCAACAGGTGCCGGCCTGCTGGTGTGAGTTCCACTGCCTGGTTACTGCGCGCAAACAGCTGTTGGCCAACCTGCCCCTCGAGCTTCTGTATCTGCGTGGTCACCGCTGACGGGCTGCGATGCACATAGTCTGCCGCTGCGTTGAAGCGCCCCAGACGAGCCACCGCCTGGAAGGTTCTCAACACGTTGATATCTAGGCCTTTGCCCATGGCGCCACCTGATTTGGTTGGATCGAATCAGCACTTCGATTTAATCAACTGTACAGGCTTTATACCCCCTCTTAACGTGAGGTCAACGTTTGCCCTACTGCCAAAATGCAAAGGAATGATACGGATGAGCCTGAACGATTTTGTTGTGGATGCACTCGTGCACACCCCTACCTACCAACGGGCACGTCTATGGACCGTCGAAAATCATGAAAAATATTCGACCCTGGTGTCGCTCGAACAGGGCACTCAAGACCGCTACCGTTTCAACCGCGAGATATTCCTGCTCATGCGTGCCCTGAACGAGCAGGGCATTAGTCGATCTGAGGTATGCGCTGACGCGCAAGGAGAAGGAGCACTCCGTAACGTTATCGGCGATGTAGCCCAACAACTGGCCGCACTGGGCAGCGGCCGCCGCGTACACTACGTCGAACTGGGACCAGAACCGGTCAAGAGCGCCTGTTTGCTCAAGCGAATGGCTGACGCTCGCACTGCTATTCGCTATACCGCCATCGATATTAATCAGACCTCGGAACCGGCCATGAGGGATGCTCTATGCCCGATCCTGGACGGGCAAGGAAGCTTCAACTACATCGCGGCCGACTATCGCACGATAACGCGTGAAGACTTGCATCATGATCAGGACATTACCCTGATCACCTTACTTGGTTTTCAGGAGGGCAACGAATGGCCCGTCAGTACAGGCAGACTGATTCGTACGCTTGCCGGGAAAGAGACCTACGTCCTTTCTGAAATGCAGGTCTACGAGGCTGGCTTGGAGCAAATCATCCTTGGCTTCTACGCCGACGCCAACATGCTCCAGTTCTCCCGGTTAATCGCCCTGCAGCAGGGTTTTAGCCCGATGGGGGAGCATGAGGCTGTCCTTGTACCGCTACGCATACTTGATGAAACCGTCCATGTGGCAGTTACGCTGCAACCTGTTCAGCACCTGCAAGAGGAGGGCTATCTGCTGACCAACATTTGTCTCAAGTTCACACCAGAGCAGTTTCGCCGCACCAGAGCCCGGCACTGCAACTGCAGCGTGGTAGACGAATTTGCCAGCGGTGATGGTTCGGTGCGCTATCAGATTGCCAAATATCTCCAGTAGTGCTTTCAAGCGGAGCTATACGTCATGAGCCACTCGGATTCCTTACCTATGTTCGAACGCGGCCTGGGCCGCGTCAAGTTGGCGCTCAAGTCCACATTGAAACGCGCGCCCTGTCTACCACCCACTTGCCTTGACGAACATACTGCTTGGCGGGATGACCTGCTGCAGCTGGATGGGCCTGCTGTTACGGACATTCGAACGCTGGGCGAGTTGGGATATACCCGGAGCCCACATGCATCAGTTGCCGTGGATACAGTTACTGGTGTAGCGGCTGTTCATCGTTTGTTCACCCCTGAGTGCATTAGGATTCTGCAAGACATCTGTGCGCGCCTGGAAGGTGGGGCAGGTAACAGTGAATGGATTATCTCCCGGCGCACGCGCGGTGTGACGGCACTTTCGCCGTTCATCAACGGCATGATGAACAGCCGTGCATTTCTGTTGGCTGTCTCGCGCATCGCAGGTGTGCCATTAGTGCCTTATCCGCTGCTCAACGCCCGCTCGCAGATCAACTACTACTACCCAAAGCCCGTCGAGCGACAGCAACAAAGAGGCATGTGGCATACCGATGGCACCAACTATGTACTGAACATCCTGTTGACGGGGGCGGCTAGCTACAATGGCGGCGAGTTTCTGTACCATAATGGAACAGTCGATACCTTCGACGCCTTGGACTATCGGACATTCGAGACGGCACATCTGAGTGCATCAGGCGATGCGCTCTTCATCTTTGGTAGCCGGTTGTTCCACGGTGTGCGACCCGTACTCAGCGGGCGACGAATGTCCCTCGTATTGTCCTTTCACTGCCCTTACTTTGGCGACGATTCCAATCAGTTCTGGCACTTGGCGTCGGATGATGGCATTCCTGCAACGCTTCCCAGTTGGTTGCGCTTGCGCTGGGCACTCCGTCGGTCGGCGGCACGTCATTACGCCAATCTAGGTATCGAGCCGATAACCTTTGAAGCGTTGCGTCACACGGGGGCATGACCATGCGTGCGAGTGCGCTCTACATGGTGATGCTGCAGGTTATCTTCGTGCTGTCCTGGAGCTCCGGGTTCATTGGCGCACGGCTCGGTACGCAGGAGGCGGGGGCGGTCAACTTGCTGTTCTGGCGCTTTCTGCTGGTCAGCATCTGCCTGCTGCCGTTTGTGCTGCACCGATTACGTAGCGTGTCCTGGGCACAACTTCGCTATAACGCGGTAATAGGCTTCCTGGCCCAGTTTGCCTACTTGATCAGTGTGTACATTGCCATCCGTGGCGGTTTGCCAGCGGGGATTGCCGCGATCATCTGCGCGCTGCAGCCCCTGATTACGGCATCGATGGGCAGCAGGGATCAGCAGGAACGAAGCGGCAGGCAGGAGTGGCTTGGGCTCGTGCTTGGGTTTGCTGGCGTCAGTGTGGTGATTCTCGGCGAGTTCAGCCTGTCTTCCACCCGAATTGCGCTATGGCTATATGCGTTGCCATTGATCGCCGCGATCACCTTATCGATTGCCACGCTCTACCAACGGCGGCAGTCCGTAATGGGTACAGATCACAGCAAAGAGGGCTTGTTGATGCCGCTGTTCCTGCAATCGAACGCAACGCTGGTGCTGCTCACCGTCACCGGAGTGCCGTTGCGGCTGATCGAGTTGCCCGGCAGCGCTCAAGTATGGTTGGCCGTAGGGTGGCTGACGCTTTTCTCTACTTTCATCGCCTATCTAACCCTGTGGGTACTCTTGACCAAGCTGTCGGCCACGCGGGTTGCGTCATTGGTTTATCTGGAACCGCCAGTCACGCTCGTATGGGCAGCGTTGATGTTCGGCGATGCCATTCACTGGACAACCTACCTGGGCATCGCGATAGTCGCGGCGGGTATTGCCATTGCCCGTACTGCACGCCGCTCATTGTCGTCCGGGGAATGCACTCAGTGATGGGAAGTTTGAGAGGCTGTTTGGTCTAGGTGAACAACCTCAATGCACTCTGGTTGGGTGTTGGGAACAGCCTCGGCATACTCATTACAACGCTGGCTATGCTCTTTAGGCTGTATCCCAAGTCTGGCTTTCATCCCATGACTTTCACGCAACGTCGCCGAGCTTGTTCCTACGGCAGTTGCTGGATACCGCCGTCCCTATGAAATTACCCCTAGAACCACCCGTCCTGCATGGCAAGGCAGGTGTCGTCGCGGGCCTCGAGCAAGGCCAGCTCAGTATGGCAGCCGGGTATTTCCCAGGTCAGGAAGTAACGCGCGGCTTGCAGCTTGCCGAGGTAGAAGTCGCGATCGGTGGCGGTGCGCTGGCGTAGACCGAGTTCGGCGTGAATCGCCTGCTCAAGCCAGCGCCAGCCAATCACGCAATGACCGAAGACCTTGAGGTAGAGAGCAGAGTTGGCCAGGGCGACAGCGACCTTGCCTTGGGCCAGGTCGCCGAGCAAGGCCAGGGTTACACCTTGCAGGCGACTGACCACCTGCTCCAGTGGCAGGCGTAGCGGGTCGAGGGTGGGGTGATGGCTGGCGCGCTCGCCAGTGTTGGCAATCAGGCGCATCAACTGCTTGAGCCCGGCGCCATCGTTCTGGGCCAACTTGCGGCCCAGCAGATCGAGTGACTGGATGCCCTCGGTCCCTTCATGAATGGGGTTCAGGCGGTTGTCACGGTAATACTGCTCGACCGGGTACTCGCGGGTGTAGCCATGACCGCCGAGGATCTGGATGGCCAGTTCGTTGGCTTTCAGGCAGTACGCCGAGGGCCAGGACTTGACGATGGGCGTCAGCAGGTCAAGTAGCGCCTGGGCCTGCTGGCGAGCGCCTTCGTCATCGACCGTGCGCGTGTCATCGAACAGGCGCGCCGCGTACAAACCCAGGTCGAAGGCGCCTTCCACGTAGGCCTTCTGCGCGAGCAGCATCCTTTTGACATCGGTGTGCTCGATGATCGGAATGGCCGGGGCGTGCGGGTCCCTGTTGTCGGCCGAGCGGCCCTGTGGACGTTGGCGCGCATAGTCCAGCGAATACAGGTAAGCGGCATAACCCAGCATCACCGCGCCCATGCCCACGCCAATGCGTGCCTCGTTCATCATCTGGAACATGCAGGCCAGGCCTTGGTGTGGCTGACCGACCAGGTAGCCCACGCACTGGTCGCTGTCGCCGAAGTTCAGCGCAGTCGACGTGGTGCCGCGCCACCCCATCTTGTGAAACAACCCGGCAAGCAGCACGTCATTGCGTGCGCCTCGGCTACCGTCCGGCTCGACCAGGTATTTGGGCACGATGAACAGCGAGATGCCTTTGACCCCAGGGGGGGCGTCCGGCAGCTTGGCCAGGACCATGTGCACGATGTTTTCCGACAACTCGTGGTCACCGCCGGAAATGAAGATCTTGCTGCCCTTGAGCCGGTAGCTGCCGTCAGCGGTGGGTGTGGCGCGGGTACGAATGTCTGCCAGCGATGAACCCGCGTGGGGCTCGGTCAGGGCCATGGTGCCAAAGTAGCGCCCTTCGATCATGGGCTGCAGGAACAGCCGCTGCTGTTCCTGCGTGCCGAAGCTTTCAATCAGGTTGGCCGCGCCCATGGTCAGGAACGGATAAGCCGTGGTGCCGGCGTTTGCGGCCTGGAAATGGGCGAAGCAGGCCTGCGATACCAGGCTGGGCAGTTGCATGCCTGCGACCTCGAAGTCGCGGTTGGCGTTCAGGAACCCAGCCTCGAGAAAGGCGTCGACAGCAGGCTTGACCTCGGGAATCAGCTCGGCACGGCCGTCTACATAGCGCGGCTCGTGTTCGTCGGCTTTGCGGTTATGCGGCGCGAAGTACTTCTCGGCGATGGTTCGCGCCGTGGTCAGCGCAGCGTCGAAGGTTTCACGGCTGTGCTCGGCGAAGCGAGGGCGCTGCGTGAGGCTTTCGGCATCGAGGACTTCATAGAGTTCGAATGCAAGGTTTCTGGCACTGAGCAGGGTCTCGGGCATGGCTGCGGTCCTGAGGCGGGATGCTGCGAGTGTAGGAGTGGGTCGGACGGCGAGGACAGGTTAATAGGTCTGAGTGATATGGCGTGAGAAAGACGAGGGGTTGGAAGCTGGCGCTCGACTTGGCTGCTGCTGATAGCTGGAACTGCAACGGGCGAATAGCCAGGCTGTCACTTCGAGGAACTCCCGCCCACAAAAAAGGAGAGCCTGAGCTCTCCTTTTTCGTCAACCGTCAGCTTCAGCCGATGGTCATCAGGCTGGCGTTACCACCGGCTGCTGCAGTGTTCACGCTCACCGCACGTTCGATCACCAGGCGCTCGAGTGCAATCTGGTGGTCGCCGCTGGACAAGCCGTGTACACCCACGATCGCCCCGGCACGCTTGGCCACTTGCTGGCAAATGCGGCGCAGTTGGTCCGAATCACCGTGATGGATCACAGCGTCGAAGGCCACCTCGTCCTTGTTCCAGTCCGGCACCAGCTTCACCTTGGCCTGCAACTCGCGGGGCAGTCGGGCGCGCAGGGCCTTGCCCGGTTCGCCGTCAGCCCAGACCGCCGAGCTGCCCACTGCCAGCACGGCAGCGAACTGCGCCAACAGGTCGGCTTCGTTGTCGGCCAGGCACAGCACGTGCTCGCGCGGCAGGATGGTGTAGGTATTGCGTTCGCCGGTCGGGCCTGGCAGCAGACGGGCAATACCGCTCTGCGACTGGCTGGCGAACTGGCCGCACAGCGCGGCCAGATCGGTCAACTGATTGCTCTCGGCCCAGGCCTTGAGGCCATGCAGCGGCTTGATCAGTTGATCATGCAGCGCGCGGTCTGGCTTGGCTTCACCGTCCTGATGCTGGAAGTGGCTGCCGATGGCGTCCGCCGGGCGGGTCGACAACAGGCGGTACAAGTACAGCGGGCCACCTGCCTTCGGGCCGGTGCCGGAAAGGCCTTCGCCACCGAAGGGCTGTACGCCCACCACCGCACCGACGATGTTACGGTTGACGTACATGTTGCCGGCGTTGGCCGACTCGACCACCTTGGCAATGGTTTCGTCGATACGGGTGTGCACGCCCAGGGTCAGGCCGTAGCCCGAGTTGTTGATCTGTTCGATCAACTGGTCCAGGTTGCGGCGGTTGTAACGCACCACGTGCAGTACCGGGCCGAAGATCTCGCGCTTGAGCTCGTCGAAACTGTCCAGTTCGATCAGGGTTGGCATCACGAAGGTGCCACGCTTGATCTCGGCACTGTCGGCAATCGCCACCTGATAGACAGAACGGCCTTTCTCGCGCATGCCCTGGATGTGCTTCTCGATGCCAGCCTTGGCTTCGGCATCGATCACCGGGCCGATATCCACCGCCAAACGGTCCGGGCAACCCAAGCGGCTTTCGGCCATGGCGCCCTTGAGCATCTCGATCACGCGGTCGGCGGAGTCTTCCTGCAAGCACAGCACACGCAGGGCAGAGCAGCGCTGGCCCGCACTGTCGAAGGCCGAGGACACCACGTCGATCACCACCTGCTCGGTCAGCGCCGAGGAGTCGACGATCATGGCGTTCTGGCCACCGGTTTCAGCGATCAGCGGCACTGGGCGGCCCTGGTTGTCCAGACGGCCTGCCACATTGCGCTGCAGCAGGCGCGCCACTTCGGTGGAGCCGGTGAACATCACGCCCTTGACGCGATCGTCACCCACAAGGCCGGCGCCGACGGTTTCGCCGCGACCCGGCAGCATCTGCAGGACACCTTCCGGAATGCCGGCCTCCAGCAACAGGCGAACGGCCTGGGCGGCGATCAGCGGGGTTTGCTCGGCAGGCTTGGCCAATACCGGGTTACCGGCGGCCAAGGCTGCGGCCACCTGGCCGGTGAAGATCGCCAGCGGGAAGTTCCACGGGCTGATGCACACCACAGGGCCCAAGGGGCGGTGGGCGTCGTTGCTCAGGTCGTTACGTGCCTGGACGGCGTAGTAACGCAGGAAGTCGACGGCCTCGCGCACTTCGGCGATAGCGTTGGCGAAGGTCTTGCCGGCCTCACGGATCAACAGACCCATCAGTGGCTGGATCTCGGCCTCCATCAGGTCGGCCGTGCGTTCCAGTATGGCGGCACGCTCGGCCGGCGGGGTGGCCTGCCAGATGGGCGCGGCGTTGAGTGCGCACTGGATGGCATTGTCGACATCTGCCACGGTAGCTTCCTGAACATAGCCAACCACATCGCGGTGATCGGCTGGGTTCAGGACTGGCGTTGCGGCGCTGTCGCTGGCCGCGCAGGCCAGCAGTGGGCCTGCTTTCCAATCGTTGTTGGCGGTGGCCAGCATGGCGCAGGACAGCGAAGCCAGACGGTGTTCGTTGGCCATGTCGATGCCGGCGGAGTTGGCGCGGTCGGTGCCGTACAGGTCACGCGGCAGCGGGATGCGCGGGTGTGGCAAACCGATGCTGCCTTCCTGCGTGCCCATGCGCTCGATGCTGGTAACCGGATCGGCGACCAGTTCCTGAATCGAAATGGACTGGTCGGCGATGCGGTTGACGAACGAAGTGTTCGCGCCGTTTTCCAGCAGGCGGCGCACCAGGTAGGCCAGCAGGGTTTCGTGGGTGCCGACCGGCGCATATACGCGGCACGGGCGATTGAGCTTGCCATCGGCGATCTTGCCGACTACTTGCTCGTACAGCGGCTCACCCATGCCATGCAGGCACTGGAACTCGTACTGGCCGGGGTAGTAGTTCTGCCCGGCGATCTGGTAGATGGCCGACAGGGTGTGGGCGTTGTGCGTGGCGAACTGCGGGTAGATGGCTTCGGGTACGGCCAGCAGTTTGCGAGCACAGGCGACGTAGGACACGTCGGTGTAGACCTTGCGGGTGTAGACCGGGTAGCCCTCCAGGCCTTCGACCTGGGCGCGCTTGATCTCGCTGTCCCAGTAGGCACCTTTTACCAGGCGGATCATCAGGCGGTGGCGGCTGCGCTTGGCCAGGTCGATCACATAGTCGATCACGTACGGGCAGCGCTTCTGGTAGGCCTGGATGACGAAGCCGATGCCGTTCCAACCGGCCAGCGCAGGTTCGAAGCACAGGCGCTCGAGCAGGTCGAGGGACAGCTCCAGGCGATCGGCTTCCTCGGCATCGATGTTCAGGCCGATGTCGTACTGTTTGGCCAACAGGGTCAGGGACAGCAGGCGCGGGTACAGCTCTTCCATCACGCGCTCGTACTGGGCGCGGCTATAGCGTGGGTGCAGGGCCGAGAGCTTGATCGAGATGCCCGGGCCTTCATAGATGCCACGACCGTTGGACGCCTTGCCGATCGAGTGAATGGCTTGCTCGTAGGATGCCAGGTACTTCTGGGCGTCGTGCTCGGTGAGCGCTGCTTCACCCAGCATGTCATAGGAATAACGGAAGCCCTTGGACTCGAAGCGCGTGGCGTTGGCCAGCGCTTCGGCGATGGTTTCGCCGGTGACGAACTGCTCGCCCATCAGGCGCATGGCCATGTCCACGCCCTTGCGGATCATCGGTTCGCCGCTTTTACCGATGATGCGGGTCAGCGACGAGGTCAGGCCGGATTCGTTGTGGGTGCTCACCAACCTGCCGGTCAGCAGCAGGCCCCAGGTGGCGGCGTTGACGAACAGCGACGGGCTGTTGCCCAGGTGCGGTTGCCAGTTGCCAGTGCTGATCTTGTCGCGGATCAGGGCGTCACGGGTACCTTTGTCGGGGATGCGCAACAGCGCTTCGGCCAGGCACATCAGCGCCACGCCTTCCTGCGACGACAGCGAGAACTCCTGCAGCAGGCCCTGAACGATACCGGCACGGCCGCCGGTGCTCTTCTGGTTGCGCAGCTTCTCCGCGATGCCGGCAGCCATCTTGTTGGCAGCTTCGGCAAGCGGGGCGCTCAGGCGCGCCTGCTCGAGCAGCATCGGCACCATTTCCTGCTCGGGACGACGGTAGGCGGCGGTGATGGCCGAGCGCAGTACCGATTGCGGCAGGATGCTTTCGGCGAATTCCATGAAGCACTGATGACCGTGGTCCGGCTGAACGTCGCCGGCCTCATCGCTCAGGCCAATGGTCTGGCCATTGATCTCGGTCAGGGTCGCGCCACCCTCGAGCTTCTCCAGGTAGCTGAAGATCGCTTGCTTGATCAACCAGTGCGGCGTGCGGTCCACGGACTGCGCAGCGGCCTTGAGTCGTTCACGGGTAGGGTCGTCGAGTTTGACCCCAAGGGTGGTCGTCGCCATTTCTTATCCTCATTATTGCCACGAGTGTGGCTTAAGCTGGCGACAAGATTATCTGTAGGAAAACGCGGGTGCAACCAGGTGCAACCCTAAAATGTCATGAATCAGGTGCAACTCGTCCGACTGTCGTTTCCAGTGACTGTCAAAACGTCAAACGAGCAGAAATTTGTTCTAAAAAAGGGCGTGATATGCCCTATAAAGGAGCAAAAACGGGGCTTTGTCTGAAAATGCACAGTTAGGTGCAACTTCATAGTGAAAAATGGTTGCACCGGATTTGTGTTGTTGAATAGCATCTGCCGCCTGGGTGCAACCACCATCGATGTGGGTGCGCATGAGATAACAACAAACGCCAGGGCCAACACATGGGTAATCCGTTAACGATCACGTTCGTGATCTACATCGCAGCAATGGTGCTGATCGGCTTCGCTGCCTACCGTGCCACCAAGAACCTTTCCGATTACATCCTCGGCGGT
Organism: uncultured Pseudomonas sp.; assembly: GCA_963529135.1. GTDB lineage: Bacteria > Pseudomonadota > Gammaproteobacteria > Pseudomonadales > Pseudomonadaceae > Aquipseudomonas. Next base: position 20,164 of record CAURYQ010000034.1, read on the forward strand.
CGCAGCCTTGGCAGCGTGGTCACTGCGTTGTCGGCCGGTGCATCCGACATGAGTGGCTGGTTGCTGATGGGCTTGCCCGGTGCCATCTACTTCGCCGGTCTTTCCGAAGTCTGGATCGCCATCGGCCTGACCGTCGGCGCCTACCTCAACTGGTTGTTCGTCGCTGGCCGCCTGCGCGTGCAGACCGAGCACAACGGCGATGCACTCACCCTGCCGGACTATTTCTCCAGCCGCTTCGAAGACAAGAGCGGCCTGCTGCGAATCATCTCGGCCATCGTCATCCTGGTGTTCTTCACCATCTACTGCGCTTCGGGCATCGTTGCCGGTGCGCGCCTGTTCGAAAGCACGTTCGGCATGTCCTACGAGACGGCGCTGTGGGCCGGGGCTGCGGCCACCATCGCCTATACCTTCATCGGCGGCTTCCTGGCCGTGAGCTGGACCGACACGGTCCAGGCCTCGCTGATGATCTTCGCGCTGATCCTCACCCCGGTGTTCGTGCTGATCTCAACCGGTGGCTTCGACCAGACCTTCGCCGCCATCGAAGCCGTCAACCCGGCCAACTTCGACATGCTCAAGGGCGCCAGCTTCATCGGTATCATCTCGCTGATGGGCTGGGGCCTGGGCTACTTCGGCCAGCCGCATATCCTGGCGCGCTTCATGGCGGCCGATTCGGTCAAGTCCATCGCCAAGGCTCGTCGCATCTCCATGACCTGGATGATCCTGTGCCTGGCCGGTACTTGCGCCGTCGGCTTCTTCGGCATCGCCTATTTCTCGGCCCATCCTGATCTGGCCGGGCCTGTGACGGAAAACCACGAGCGCGTCTTCATCGAGCTGGCCAAGATCCTGTTCAACCCATGGATCGCCGGTGTCCTGCTGTCGGCCATCCTGGCGGCGGTCATGAGCACCTTGAGCTGTCAGCTGCTGGTGTGCTCCAGCGCCCTGACCGAAGACTTCTACAAGGCCTTCCTGCGCAAGAACGCTTCGCAGCGTGAACTGGTGTGGGTCGGCCGGTTGATGGTGCTGGCGGTTGCGCTGATCGCCATCGCCATGGCCGCCAACCCTGAAAACCGCGTGCTGGGCCTGGTGGCCTATGCCTGGGCCGGGTTCGGTGCCGCGTTCGGCCCTGTGGTGCTGATTTCGGTGCTGTGGAAGGGTATGACCCGCAATGGCGCGCTGGCCGGTATCGTGGTGGGTGCCTTGACCGTGATTCTGTGGAAAAGCTTCGACACCATGGGCCTGTACGAAATCATCCCAGGCTTCCTCTTCGCCAGCATCGCCATCGTTCTGGTGAGCAAGCTGGGCAGCCCTTCCCAAGCGATGGTCAATCGTTTCGAGACGGCTGACGCGGCGTATCACGCCGACAAGTAACATGCTCCGCCACTGACAGCAGGCTCCTGCCTGCTGCTTCAGGACAGTGGTCCATCGGGACCGGCAAAACGCAAGCGGCCCGCGCAATCAGATTGCGCGGGCCGCTTGCGTTTCAGTAGCGGTTAGTTACAGCGTGAACTTCTTGCGAGTCGCTTCAAATGCGCCGGCTTCCCTTGGGCGGATCAGTGCGTCGTAATCTCCGGGGGCGTATTGGCCAACTGTCATCGACCAGGTCGTACCGTTCGAAGAGGGTACGACCAGGTTGTCGATGCTGCCGTCCGGCTTCTTGATTTCAAGCACCGCGGTATACGGCACATTGGCAATGCCAAGATCGCCGTGCAGCAACGGGGTCACAGTGTTGTCGAACTTGATGGATGCTTTCATGGGCAGTGCTCCTTGGTAAGTGGAGGCGCGATTGTTGGTCTTCTGTTCGTGCCCGAGAACTTGGAACGGCTACCTGTGGGTGAACGTATTGGCGCTTGGAGTGACTGACGTACCTGACCACACACCCCTTACAAGGTAAACTTGCCGCATCTGCAGGAGTTGCCATGAACTATCGTCACGCCTTTCACGCCGGCAATCATGCCGACGTGCTCAAACACATCGTGTTGACCCGCCTCATCGCCCTGATGTCGCGCAAGGAACAGCCGTTCGCCTACATCGATACCCATGCCGGTCTAGGCCTGTACGACCTTCACGGTGACCAGGCCAGTCGAACCGGTGAATACCTCGAAGGGGTCGCGCGCCTGTGGGGCCGTGACGACCTGCCGGCCATGACTGCCGATTACCTGCGTGTCATCAAGCGGCTGAACGCCGACGGCGAGTTGCGCTACTACCCTGGATCGCCTGAGTTGGCGCGCCGCCTGATGCGGCAACAGGACCGTGCGCTGCTCAACGAGAAGCACCCCGAAGACGGGCCGCTGCTCAAGGAGAACATGAAGAAGGACCCACGCGTGTTCGTGCACTTGGGCGAAGGTTGGCATGTGCCCCGCGCCTTGCTGCCGGTGCAGGAAAAGCGCGCGATCATGCTGATCGACCCGCCGTTCGAGCAGGCCGATGAGCTCAAGCGCTGCACGGGGGCGATGAAAGAAGCCATTGGTCGCATGCGCCAGACGGTGGCAGCGATCTGGTACCCCATCAAGGACCAGCGCTCGCTGACCCGGTTCTATCAGGACCTGACCAGCACGGGCGCGCCCAAGCTGCTGCGGGTGGAACTGTATGTGCACCACCAGGACAGCCCGCAGGGCCTCAATGGCTCTGGTCTGGCCATCGCCAATCCACCCTGGGGCCTTGAAGACGAGCTCAAGGAGCTGCTGCCCTGGCTGGCCCGCGAACTGGCTCAGACGAACGGCAGCTACCGTATGGATTGGTTGATCGCCGAGTAAGGCCTGGTGCTTGCCCTTCATAGCCAAGGCGCCGGGCCGCTGTGGTTGGCCCGGAACTCGTGCCGCGATGGGCCGCACGGCGGCCCCGGCAATTGATGATCCACCGCTGAGTCCATGGGCTGGTGCGCAGCCCATCGCGGCCGGTCCTGCGGCATACACCGCTCCTATGGCAGCCATCGATCCTGCCGCAGACACCGACCCCTTGGACTGCCCCCGAAGGTTGGATTTTTGTCCAACTTCTTGGGGGCAGTCCACCTTGTGGGAGCGGCCTCGTGCCGCGATCGAGGGCGTAGCCCTCGCAGAGGCATGCGCACACTGAGCTTTGCGTTATAATCCCGCCTTTTAGCCGCCACCCGCCCATGAGGCCGCTGGCGCATCTCTACCGAATGAAGAGGCCCATCCCTTGGCATTGACGATTCTTGGCCTGTCCGGCGCCCTCAGCCATGACCCTTCTGCGGCCCTGTACATCGACGGCAAGCTGATTGCCGCTGCCGAAGAAGAACGCTTCGTGCGTGACAAGCATGCGAAGAACCGCATGCCCTACGAATCGGCGAAGTTCTGCCTCGAGCAGGCCGGCATCAAGCCTTCGGATGTCGACGTGGTCGCCATTCCCTTCGCGCCCATCAGCCTGTTCGGCAAGGCGCGCTGGCACTACGCCAAGCGCTACTGGTACGCCCCGGACCGTGCACTGGATGCCCTGTTGATGGGCAATCGCCGCTACAAGCGCTACCGCAAGAAGATCGTCTGGTGCCTGGAACAGCTGGGCTTCGACCCGAAGAAGATCAAGATCGAACCGGTCGAGCATCACCTGGCCCACGCCTCCAGCGCCTATCACTGCTCGGGCTTCAAGGAAAAGACCGCGATCCTGGGCATCGACGGCAAAGGCGAGTACGCCACCACGTTCTTCGGCTACGGCGAGAACGGCAAGATCCACAAGATCAAGGAATTCTTCGACCCCGATTCCCTGGGTGGCCTGTACGGGGCGATCACCGAATTCCTCGGTTTCGAGATGCTCGACGGCGAGTTCAAGGTCATGGGCATGGCCCCCTACGGCGATGCCAGCAAATATGATTTCTCGCGCCTGGCCAGCTTCGAAAACGGCGAGCTGGTGATCAACACCGAGTACGCCAACGTGATTGGCTTGCGCCGCTACAAAGAGAAAGGCAAGGGTTTCTACTTCTCGCCCAAGCTGATCGAATGGCTGGGCCCCAAGCGTGAAGGCGACATCGCCGACGAGCCGTACATCCACTACGCCGCCAGCATGCAGGCGCTGTTCGAGAAGATCGCCCTGCAGATGATCGATCACTACCTGGGCGATACCCTGCGCGAAACCGGCAAGCTTGCGTTTGCCGGCGGTTGTGCGCTGAACGTGAAGCTCAACCAGAAGATCATCGCCCGCCCCGACGTGAAGGAGCTGTTCGTGCAGCCGGCCTCCGGTGATGCCGGTACCGCCGTGGGCGCGGCCGCGTATGTGTCCCATGCCCGCGGCGTGCCGGTCGAGAAGATGGAGCACGTCTACCTCGGCCCGTCCTACTCCAACGAAGATGTCATCGCTGCCTGCGCCCGTCACCCGAATGCGCCGAAATGGCGCAAGCTCGACGACATGCCGCAGCGCATCGCCAAGATCATGGTCGATGGCAATCCGGTGGCCTGGTTCCAGGGCCGCATGGAGTTCGGCCCGCGCGCCCTGGGTGGTCGCTCGATCATTGGCTGCCCGAGCGTGCCGGGCGTGGCCAACCGCATCAACGAGCAGATCAAGTTCCGCGAGCGCTGGAGACCCTTCTGCCCATCCATGCTCGACACGGTCGCCCCGCAGATGATCAAGGTCGACCACCCGGCGCCCTTCATGACCTTCACCTTCGAAGTGGCCGAGGAGTGGAAGACCCGCGTGCCGGAGGTAGTCCATGAAGATGGCACCTCCCGTGCCCAGGTACTCAAGCGTGAGTACAACCCGCGCTACTACGACATGATGAAAGCGCTGGAAGACCTGACCGGCAACGGCGTGTCGCTGAACACCTCGCTCAACCGCCGGGGTGAGCCGATGATCTGCTCGCCGACCGATGCCCTGAACATGTTCTTCGGCTCGGATCTGCAGTACCTGATCATGGAAGACATCCTTGTCGTCAAGGACGGCGCCGCCGCCTATGACCAGCCGCTCTGAACCGCGCATCCTGCAGTTCTGCCATGGCTACGACGGGCCTTTCCTGGATTGCGCCCGTCAGTACGCCAGCCTGTTCGAGGGCAGCGGTTACAAGGTCACGACCGTGTTTCTGACTGGCGCAGCCGACCCGCAGGTGGCGGCCGGCTGCGCTTCGGATGAAGTCCTGTTTCTGGAATTCAGCTCCAAGGCGATACGTGGCTTGAAGCTGGGCGCGATTCGGGCGCTGCGCAAAATCGCGTCCCAGCGCGACTTCGCGTTCTGCATCGCCCACCGCTTCAAGCCGATCTACATTGCCTTGCTGGGTACGCAGTTGCCGGTGATAGGTGTGCACCACGCCTTTGGCGACTATGAACGCAAGGGCCGGCGCCTGTTCGCCAACCTGTTCGACAAACGCCTGAGTTTGCTGGGGGTATCCGACGCGGTCCGCGACGACATGCGCCGCTGCCTGGCGCAATGGCCGGCTGACCGTATCCAGACGCTGTACAACCGCATCGATGTCGCCGCCCTGCAGGCCACCTTGGTGCCCCGTGCCGAAGCGCGCGAAGCCTTGGGGCTGGACGCGCAGGCGTGGGTGGTGGGCAATGTCGGCCGGCTGCATCCGGACAAGGACCAGGCGACCCTGCTGCGTGGCTTCGCCCAGGCATTGCCCACACTGCCGGCCGGCGCGCGGCTGGCCATTCTCGGCAAGGGCCGCCTGGAGTCCAGGCTCAAGGCCCTGGCCCGCGAGCTGGGGATCGCCGCGCAAGTGGATTTCCTGGGGCAAGTGCCCGATGCGCGCCGCTATTTCCAGGCATTCGATGTGTTCGCCCTGAGTTCTGACCATGAACCCTTCGGCATGGTCCTGCTCGAGGCCATGGTCGCTGGCGTTCCGGTACTGGCCACAGCCTGTGGCGGCGCCCGGGAAGTGGTGGAGGGTGTGGGCATGTTGTTTTCCCTGGGGGATGCAAGCCAGCTGGCGCAAGGCCTTGAGCGAATGGCTGCACTGGACGACCAGCAGCGCCAGGCGTGCGCCGAACATATGCTCGAACGCCTGCGTACGCGCTTTTCGGACCAGGCGGTGCGCGACACCTTCTGGCAACTGCCGCAGGTTCGCGCGTTGGTGGAGGCCTGATGTTCAATCATGTAAAAGCCCTGCGCGAACGCGGTTGGCAAGTCATCGACGCCCAGACCTATGCCCAAGCCTGGGCACGTTTTGGCGGCAGTGTCGCCACCCATCCTCTGGTGGTGTCGCAATTGGCGGACCTGGCGCAGATCCCTGTGCGCTACCTGGGCTGGCATCAGGCTGGGGAACTCAAGGCGGCCATCCCCACCTGGGGGCGCCACCTTGCGCTGTCCAAGGACGTGCTCAAGCGCCGCGGCAAGAAGGCGCTGTTCGACCTGGGCAACGCCGAAATCATCCTGCCGGCTGCTGCCGACGCCGCTGCGCCGTTGCGCCATGCCGCACGCTACTTGTCGGAGCTCAACCAAGGCCGCTTTGCCGGGCTCAAGGCGCAGAAAGAACAACTGGCGATGGCCCGTGCCCCGGAAGACCTGTCGAAGAAGTTTCGCTACAACCAGCGCCGTGAACTGCGGTTGCTTGAAGAAGCAGGTGGCGTGGTGCGGCCGATCAGCGACTTCGATGCCGCCACCATCGCCGCCATGTATTGCGACCTTTTCCAGCGTCGCTGGGGGTTCACGGCGACCGGTGCCGAGCGCATGGGCGACGTCATCGAACGCCTGCGCGAGCTGCTGATCGGCTCGGTCCTGCTGCTCGATGACAAGCCTATCGCCATTCAGCTGGTGTACCGCGTCGAGGCGCCTGACTGGATCAGCGTCGAGTACGTCAATGGCGGCGTCGATCCCCAGACCAAGGCGTTCAGCCCCGGCAGCGTGTTGAGTTTCCTCAACACCCAGGCCGCCTGGGAAGACGCCCGCGCGCGCTGCAAGCCATTGCGGTTCTCGTTCGGTCGCGCCGACCGCGAGTACAAGGACCGCTGGTGCCACCCCGTGCCGGTGTACCAGGCGTGAACCGCAAGCAGCAGTTGCTCAAGCGCCACCGGCGCAACAAGCGGCTCGGGCTGCTGGTGGCCTTGGCAGTGCTGATGGTGCTTGGCTTGGTCAGCGGGTGGCTGGCGCTGTTGTTGCTGCCGCTGCTATGGGTGGCTCACGAGGCCTGGCTTGCCGATCATTTGTTCTATGCCCCTGGCGATGACTACACCTACGACTTCGAGGCGGCCGATGAGGTCGCTGGCGTGAGTTTGCAGGGCGGTCGCCTGCAATTACCTGCATTGCCTGCCGGTGAAGGCGCGACGTGGGTGCTGCAGGTCGAATTGCGCTGCGCCCTGCTGGGCAGGTTCCTCGACCCTGGTGTATCCATCGCAGGCCCTGATGGCGATGACCTGCAGGTGTTCGAGCGGGGGGTACGCGGCAAGCGCTATCTCAACCTGACGGGGCTCGACCCGGCGCTGCGCCAGGGCCTGGTCACGCTGCGCGGGCGATTCTGCCGGCTGGTGGGCCAACCACGGCTTTGGGTGTTCCCGCACCAAGACATGCGCCGCAAGCGGGTGATGGTCATCGCGCCTCATGCCGATGATGCCGAACTCGCTGCCTACGGCCTGTACAGCCAGGCAGACGAGGCCTGGATTGTGACCCTGACCGCTGGTGAAATCGAGGCCGAGCACTACCAGGCCATGGGCCTGGCCTCTGCGCAGGCCGCGCGCCTCAAAGGGCGCCTGCGCGCCTGGGACAGTATCGCGGTGCCCCGCTGGGCAGGCGTGCCGGAAAGCCACTGCGTGCAGTTGGGGTATTTCTGCCTGCAATTGCCCGCCATGCGCGAAGCACCGACCACCCCCTTCGGTTCGCGTGAAGCGGACATGGCCGACACGCGTCCCTTCCGTATGCTCAACACCTTGCCCCTGCCAGGTGATGACGGCATGCCCACCTGGCACAACCTGCTGGCCGACCTGCGCACACTGGTGCAGCAGGCCCGCCCCCAGGTCATCGTGATGCCGCACCCGCTGCTCGACCCTCATCCTGACCACGTGGCCGCCCAGCAAGCCTTGCACGAAGCGCTGCAAGGCTTGGAATGGCAGCCTGAGGTCCTGCTTGGCTATGCCAATCACCTGCACGACAACGACCGCTGGCCCATGGGCGACAGCGGGGCAGGCGTGGCATTGCCGCCGGTGACCGGCGAATTGTCGGTTGGGCGCCCGTGTACCCTGGTACTGGACCTTGCCCTGCAGCATGACAAGGCCATGGCGCTGGGCATGATGCACGACCTGCAGCCCCGGCCGCCTTTCAAGCGCCGCGTGCGTCGGTTCATCCAGCGCTGGCTGGCTGGCCGGCGCAGTTCGCCGTACGGCGAAAACGAATTTTTCCGCAAGGCCGTGCGTCGCCACGAGCTGTTCTGGGTTCTGACGGACCGCAACCAGGGTGTACATCGGGAAAACGTATGAAGCGTTACAAAGTCCTGCAACTGCAACCGGACTACAACATCAAGCAGCACGATTTCGCCGACCTGGCCGAACAGATCTTCAAGGCGCTGCCAGCGGATCGGTTCGAAACGACCATGGCTTTTCTCAAGGGCAGGCCGTCGCCTGGCCAGCCGGTCAGCCGCGCCGACCACTCGGTGTACTTTGATTTCAGTGACAGCGCGCTCAAGGGCATGCGCCTCAAGGCGCTGTGGCAGTTGTACCGGTTCTGCCGGCGTGAGCGCTTCGACGTCGTCATCTGCAACCGTTTCAAGCCCGTGAACATGCTGCTGCAGCTCAACCGCTGGCTGAAGATCCCGTTGTGCATTGGCATTTCCCATGGCTTCGGTGAGTACGACCGGGCCTATCGCCGCCGGCAGACCCAACGCTTGATAGACGGTCATTGGCAGTTCGTGGGGGTGTCGCCGGCGGTCAAGCAGTACCTGCTCGACTGCAAATGCGGTTTCACCGAGGCCAACACTCATGCCATCACCAATGCCATCGACACGGAGCAGGCGCAGGCGTTGCAGCTGAGCAAAGCCGAGGCCCGCGCCCAGCTGGGCCTGGCCCAGGACGTTCGCATGGTCGGGGCGCTGGGCCGGCTGGTGCCGGTCAAGGGCCATACCTACCTGATCCAGGCATTTGCCGCCTTGAAGGACAAGTATCCCACCGCGCAACTGGCCATCATCGGTGCTGGCCGTGAGCAAGCGCGCCTGCAGGCCGAGATCGATCGCCTGGGGCTGACAGCAAGGGCGCACCTGCTGGGCTTTCGTGACAACGCCCTGCGCTATGTCCAGGCGTTCGACATCTGGGCCATGCCATCGCTGGCCGAGGGCCTGGGCCTGGCCTTGCTCGAAGGCATGAGCGGGCGCTTGCCGGTCATCGCCACCGACGTGCCGGCCATGTTGCCACTTATCACCGGCGCTGGAGGCGAAGTGGTCAAGCCCGCCGACGTAGCCAGCCTGACCACGGCGCTGGACCGGTATCTGGCGCTGGATGACGCGGCGTTGCACGCCAAGGGCGAGCAGGCCTATCACTACCTCAATCAACACCACGACATCGACGTGTTCCGTCAGCAGTACCTGACGCTGATCGAGTCGGGCCTGGCTGCGAAGGAGCCCAAATGAGCGCGGACCCAACCCTGGTCACGGTGATCATCGCATCGTACAACCATGGCCCTTACATCGAGCAAAGCATTCTCAGCGTGCTCAACCAGACCTACCCGCACATCGAGCTGCTGGTGGTGGACGACGGCTCGTCCGATGACAGCGTCGAGCGTATCGAGCGCCTGCAGGCGCAGCATGGCTTCGATTTCCGCGTGCAGCGCAACAAAGGCCTGACACATACGCTCAATGAAGCCATCGCGCGGGCCAAGGGCTCGTTGATCGCGCCTTTCGGCTCCGACGACATCATGATGCCCGACCGCATCGCGATTCAGGTCCAGTACATGGCCGACAAGCCCGAAGTGGGCATCTGCGCCGGCAACATCGAACTCATCGATTCCCAGGGCGAGCTGTTTCCCGAAGCGCGGCAGCGTCGCGAGGTCCCATTCAGGCGCCTGGACTTCGAGGACATGTTCCTCGAACGCAAACCCTACCCGCCAGCACCCACGCTGCTGATTCGCCGTGAGGCACTGGAAAAGGTGGGCGGCTTCGATCCGGACATCCGCCTGGAAGACCTGCTGATCGAGCTGAAGGTGACCCATGCCGGGTATTTCATCGATGGTTTGAGCGTGGTCATGGCGCGCTACCGCAAGCACGCCAGCAACTCGTACAAGAACCACCGGTTCATGATCGATAACATCCTGCGCACCTATGCCATGTTCAAGGACCATCCTGCCTACGAGCAGGTCAAGTTCAAGGCGTTGAACTCGATGTTCCTCAAGGTGGCCAACCGCGACCGCGCACTGGCCCGCGAGCTGCTGGCGCAGATTCCCCTGCGCGCCTACACGCGCAAGACTTGGCGCGGGCTGGGGCGGTTGTTCTTCTCCCCGCTGGAAAAGGCCTGAAGCACAATGGGTTGGTTAACGCGCTACCGGGAAAAGCGGGCCAAGCGGGCCATTCGCAAACTGCCGGCCATTGAGCGAGGGCAGGCGCGTTTCGCCGCACGTTATCCCCAATACCCCTTTGGGGTAGGCAGCTACGGCGTGCCCGAGGTCCACGACTGGCAGGAAGGCACGACACTGCGTATCGGCGCCTATTGCTCGATCGCCGAGGGCGTGCAGATATTCCTGGGCGGTCATCACCGGGCCGACTGGGTAACCACCTATCCCTTCCCGGCCATGCTGGACGAGGCATCTGCCATCCAGGGCTATGCCTTCAGCCGCGGTGACGTAGTCATCGGTAACGACGTGTGGCTGTGTTCCAATTGCACGATCTTGTCCGGGGTGAGCATTGGCACGGGCGCCATCGTCGCAGCCGGGGCAGTGGTGACGCGAGACGTACCCCCGTACGCCGTGGTCGGCGGTAACCCGGCCCGCATCGTGCGCTGGCGGTTTGCCGAAGAAGTGCGAGCGCAATTGCTGGCCAGCGCCTGGTGGGACTGGCCACCGGCGGAGATTGCCCAGGTGGTGAGCAAGCTCTGCAGCGAGGACATCCAGGCCTTTCTCGCGTATGCCGACCGGCGCGCGTCAGGCCTGGTTGGCGGAGCCTGATTTCAGGTTTTCAGGCTTGGCCTGTGGGCGCTGGGCCAGGCGCTTGCCCAAGGCGATGCCAGGCTTTTCCAGCAAGAGGAACGTAGCGCTGCTCAGCACCACCAGCACGATGCAGGCCACGGCGATCACGGCCATGAACGCCCAGGGATCGTCGTAGGTGAACCCATGGTCTCGATAGAGGCGATACGCCAGCCACCACAACACCAGCCCGTGAAGCAGGTAGAGGCTATAGCTGATTTCACCTAGCCAGCGAGCGCTGCGCAGGGTGAGGGCGCCCAGCAGGTCGTTGCCCGAGACGATGATGCAGAACACGACGCTCAGCAATAGCAGTGGGAACACGGCGAAGGTCTTGTGCAGCACTGTCATGACCACGGCCAGCAGGCCGATGGCCATCCACGTACCGTACCTGCCCTTGGCCCATTGCACCAACGAGGCGCTGCGTACCCAATAAACTGCCGCAATGCCGCCGGCGAAGCTCATCAGGTATTTCTTCTTCAGCGCGTGTTCCCAGCCGACGAGCTTGGCCAGCACGTACAGGGCGACCACGCAGGCGATGGCCCTCAGGAGCGTACCGCGGTAGACGAAGATCAGACCCAGCAGCGGCAGCGCCAGGTAGAAGTAGATTTCGTAGTTGAGCGTCCAGGTCACGTTCGAAATCAGGTTGCCAGTGCCGGCCAGCTGGTTGATGTCCGGGCGGTGGAACAGCAGCCAGGCCGACAGCTGCCGTGCCAAGGTGGCGGGGGTGTCGAGCAGCTTCCAGCCTTGCAGGTAGAACACGGTCACCAGCACGGCGGCCAACAACCCGAAATACAAGGGGTACAAGCGCATGATCCGGGAAATGGCAAAGGCCCGCCAGTCGAAGGCGCGGCCCTGGCGAACCAGCCTGCTCCAGAACAGGAACCCGGTGATCATGAAGAACAGCGCCACGCTCGCTTGTCCGATCTGGGCGAAGAAGCGTTCGGGCGGCATGTTAATGTGCCCGGTCTGCTGGTAGTGCCAGGCAATGGCGGCATGGTGAATGAACACGCCAAGCGCCAGGTAGCCCCTGAGCCCGTCCAGGGTGGCCCAGCGGCCCGCCACCGGCTCCAGATGGCGCGCCACCCAGGGGCTGCGCAGCAGCAGCCCTGCCAGCAGCAAGGCCAGGCCGAACACCAGCAGACTAAGAAGGGGCGCCAGGTAACTCATTTCAGCGCTCCGCTCCGGGCACCAGCTCGAGCTTCTGCCGCAGGGCGTGGCTCATGGTCTGGCTGGCTGCTGCGCCATAGCCGTCCAGCAGCGCTTGGACGTTTTCCTCGAACAGCCACTGCTTGTCTTCGGCATAGCGCTGCATGTGGCGCAGGTTGCGCTGGCGCAGGTCTGCAGAAAGCGCCGAAGGCAGCAGGCGCATGTCGGCAAGGTCGATCAGGCCGAATTCACCGTTGTCCATCAGCAGCACGTTGCCCAGGTGCAGGGACCGGAAGTAGACCCCTTGCTGGTGCAGGCGACCAATGAACCGCCCCAGGCGCTGTACCAGTGCCTTGCGCTCTGCCAGCGACGGGCAGGCCTGCAGCGCCTGGCGCACGGTCTGGCCGGCTAGGGGCACGTAGCGCACGCCCTGGGTGCCATCGACGTAGTTCAGCAACTCCACGACCGGGGGCGTGGGAATGCCTTCGAGCGCCAGTTGCTGGCTGTTCCTGGCAAAGCGGCGTGCATAGGGATAGAAATTGCCGGCGGTGTACCAGGCGCGGCGGCGGAACAGCTTCAGGAAGCTGCCATCTTGCAGTTGCAGGACTTTAGGCCCCAGCCCGTCTTCTTCGATGACGCGGGCGCCCTCATGCAACTGCCGAGCCTGCGCCTCGGTCAAGCGCGCGCGGTTGGCCGCCACCAGCCTGCCACCGCGGCGGGCGATGTTCAGCCCGGCAATCAGGGCCAGGGGAATCCACAGCAGGAACCAGTGCTCTTTGGGCCGGGACAGGATACCGCCACCCTCGGTCAGCCCCGCGCCGATGCCGAACACCAGCAACGCCGAGGTCATCTGCAGGGCAGGGTGGTCACGGTGCTTCCAGCCGCTGTAGAGCGCGTAGACGATCATGCCCAGCCACGGCAGCAAGCCCAGGAGACCGACGTAGTACAGCACGCCCATGACGAAGCTGTGAGGTTCGCTCAACAGGTAGCCCACCCCGACATCAATCGACAAGGGCGCGTCGTAGCCATGACCGATCAGCGGGTGCTGAAGGAACAGGTCCCACGTGGTGCGCCAGATATCGAAGCGGTACGAGTCGCCACGCGCCATGATCAGCTGCGGGTCTACCACCAACACCGCGCCGATGAACAGCGGAGCGGCCAGAAACAAGGGGATCGAGCGACGGTCCAGGCAAAGCAGGGCGATCCAGTTCACCGCCAGGGTCATGGCCACCAGGGGCGTTCGAGAGCCAGTGGCGACCACGGCGGCGAACATCACCGCGAAGGCCGCCGTGCACAGCGACACGGTCAGTGCCCGCTTGCCGTTCACCGCCATCCACAGCCAGTAAGTCCCGAAGAAACCGAACAGGTGCGAGCTGAGCAATGGGTTGTCCAACGCTCCCGCGCCTATCAGCCGGCTGCCGGGGGTATAGGTGAGGATGAAGGTGGTCAGGTCCCGCAGCGTGGCCAGCAGCGCCAGCAGCGCAGCACCCAGGAACAGGCCCTTGAGCGCTTCGGGTCGGTAACGCAGCATCAGCCCAGTACCCAGGAACAACATCAGGGTATGCAAGGGCCGCTTGATCAGGTTGTCGGCTTGGGCCGGCGAGGGCGACCAGCACAGGCTCAGGATGGCGTAACCGGCGAAGGCCACGAACAGCCACACCAACGGTTCACGGAACAGAGTTTTCAGTTCGCGGGGCCGGACACACAGCGCCAGCAGAGTCGGGATGCTGAAAAGGCCGTAGTACAGCTTGTGATGCAGGCTGCGCTCGGGCAGGAAGAACAGCGCACCCAACAGCGCCAGCATGCCGGCCGGCAGCAGCCACAGGCACACGAAATCGAAAAAGCGGTTGCCGGCGTTATGTAGGCTGCTTGGGAACATGGAGAAAGAGGGCCCAGGTCGAAAGAACGGGCAATGTTAACCCAGCTTTGCGTGCATTGCTGCTGGTAAGCGACAGGGCCGAGTGGTCCGACGCCGATGCCAACGTGTGGTAAAGTCAGCACCCCATTTTCAGCATGTTCCGTGATATGACAGACGCCAAAGGCTCCCAGAGCCCATCGAGCATGAAGATCTATCTCCGTCTACTTGGCTATGTCCGACCTTACATCGGCGTGTTCCTGCTGAGTATCCTGGGCTTTCTGATCTTTGCTTCGACCCAGCCGATGCTGGGCTACATCCTCAAGTATTTCGTCGATGGCCTGTCCAACCCGGACGCCTCGCTGTTTCCCAACGTCCCGCACCTGCGCGACCTGAACCTGCTGCACACGGTGCCGGCGCTGATCATCATCATCGCGGCCTGGCAGGGCCTGGGTTCGTTCCTGGGCAACTACTTCCTGGCCAAGGTCTCGCTGGGCTTGGTCCATGACCTGCGAGTGCAGTTGTTCAACAACTTGCTGACCTTGCCCAACCGCTACTTCGACCAGAACAACTCCGGGCACCTGATTTCGCGCATCACCTTCAATGTGACCATGGTCACCGGGGCGGCCACCGACGCCATCAAGGTGGTCATTCGCGAGGGCATGACGGTGGTGTTCCTGTTCGGTTCGCTGCTGTTGATGAACTGGCGCCTGACGCTGGTGATGCTGGCCATCCTCCCGCTGATCGCCTTCATGGTGGGCCGTGCCAGCAAGAAATTCCGCAAGCAGAGCAAGAAGATCCAGGTCGCCATGGGCGACGTGACCCACGTGGCCTCCGAAACCATTCAGGGCTACCGCGTGGTGCGCAGCTTCGGCGGCGAAGCCTACGAGCGCCAGCGCTTCCTCAAGGCCAGCCAGAGCAACACCGACAAGCAGCTGCGCATGACCCGCACCAGCGCCATCTATACGCCCCTGCTGCAACTGGTGATCTACGTCGCCATGGCCGTGCTGATGTTCCTGGTGCTGTACCTGCGTGGCGACGCCTCGGCGGGCGACATGGTTGCCTACATCACCCTGGCAGGCCTGTTGCCCAAACCGATCCGTCAGCTTTCGGAGGTCAGTTCGACCATCCAGAAAGGTGTGGCCGGTGCCGAGAGCATCTTCGAGCAGCTCGACGAGCAGCGTGAAGTGGACAAGGGCACCGTGGAACGCGACTCGGTCAGCGGCCGCCTGGAAGTTCGCAACCTCAGCTTCACTTACCCTGGCACCGACCGCCAGGTGCTGAGCGACATCAATTTCACCGTCGAACCTGGGCAAATGGTCGCCCTGGTGGGCCGCTCGGGTAGCGGCAAGTCCACCTTGGCCGCCCTGATTCCACGCTTCTACCACCACAGCAGCGGCGAGATCCTGCTCGATGGCGTGGAAATCGAAGATTTCAAGCTGCTCAACCTGCGCCGGCACATTGCCCAGGTCAACCAGCATGTGACCCTGTTCAGCGACACCATCGCCAACAACATCGCCTACGGCGACCTGGCCGGTGCACCGCGTGCCGACATCGAGGCGGCGGCCGAGGCAGCCTTCGCCAAGGATTTCGTCGATCAGTTGCCCAAGGGCTTCGATACCCAGATCGGCGAAAACGGCGTGTTGCTCTCCGGCGGCCAGCGCCAGCGCCTGGCCATCGCCCGTGCGCTGCTCAAGAACTCGCCGTTGCTGATCCTGGACGAAGCGACCTCGGCCCTGGATACCGAGTCCGAGCGGCACATCCAGGCCGCACTGGACCGGGTGATGCAAGGGCGCACCACCCTGGTGATCGCACACCGCCTGTCGACCATCGAGAAAGCCGACCAGATCCTGGTCATGGACCAGGGCCGTCTGGTAGAGCGTGGCACCCACGGCGAACTGCTCGCCGCCAACGGCTACTATGCCCGGCTGCATGCCATGGGCCTGGATGAGCCGGCCAAGTCCGACATTACCTGATCCTGCCTGCCGAGGGGCCCTGAGTGCCCCTCGCGTTTCGGGATGTTCCCTGGCGTGAACTGGCCGTAAAGCCGCCAGCCACGCTGTGCTAATATCCCGTCCCTGTTCACTATTGTCATATGGGTTGCCCATGAAGTTGTCCATGCCGCGTTTCGATCAAGCCCCGGTACTGGTGGTCGGCGATGTCATGCTCGACCGCTACTGGCATGGCGGTACGTCGCGTATTTCGCCGGAAGCGCCAGTGCCGGTGGTCAAGGTCGATCAGATCGAGGATCGCCCGGGCGGTGCGGCCAACGTTGCCTTGAACATCGCCGCGCTGGGCGCGCCGGCTTCCCTGGTGGGCGTCACCGGGCAGGACGAGGCCGCCGACAGCCTTTCCAACAGCTTGCAAGCAGCAGGCGTGCGTTCGGTGTTCCAGCGCATTGCGCACCAGCCGACCATCGTCAAGCTGCGGGTCATGAGCCGTCACCAGCAACTGCTGCGCATCGACTTCGAAGAATCCTTCGCCACAGACCCGGTGTCGCTCAGCGCAGAAGTCGACGGTTTGCTCGAAGGCGTCAAGGTCCTGGTGTTGTCGGACTACGGCAAAGGCGCACTGAAAAACCATCAGGCCCTGATCCAGGCAGCGCGGGCCAAGGGCATCCCGGTGCTGGCCGACCCGAAGGGAAAGGATTTCTCCGTTTATCGCGGTGCCAGCCTGATCACCCCCAATCTCAGCGAGTTCGAGAACATCGTCGGTCGGTGTGCCGACGAGGCGGAGCTGGTAGCCAAGGGCTTGCAGCTGTTGCAGGAACTGGACATGGGCGCCTTGCTGGTGACCCGTGGCGAGCACGGCATGACCTTGCTGCGAAGCGGCCATCCGCCTCTGCACTTGCCTGCCCGTGCGCGTGAAGTGTTCGATGTGACCGGTGCTGGCGATACGGTGATCTCCACCCTCGCCGCCGCCATCGCTGCCGGTGAAGAGTTGCCCCAGGCAGTGGCCTTGGCCAACCTGGCGGCAGGCATCGTCGTCGGCAAGCTCGGTACTGCCGCCATCAGCGCGCCAGAGCTGCGTCGCGCCATCCAGCGTGAAGAAGGGTCCGAACGCGGTGTGCTGGGCCTGGAGCAATTGCTGGTGGCCATCGACGATGCCAGGGCCCACAACGAACGGATCGTGTTCACCAATGGCTGCTTCGACATCCTCCATGCTGGCCACGTGACCTACCTCGAACAGGCCCGTGCTCAGGGCGATCGCCTGATCGTCGCGGTCAACGACGACGCTTCGGTCAGCCGCCTGAAGGGCCCTGGCCGGCCGATCAACAGCGTTGATCGCCGCATGGCTGTGCTGGCAGGTCTGGGCGCGGTGGACTGGGTGATCAGCTTTTCCGAAGGTACCCCGGAAAACCTGCTCAAGCAGGTCAAGCCAGATGTACTGGTCAAAGGCGGCGATTACGGTATCGACCAAGTGGTCGGCGCCGACATCGTCAACGCCTATGGTGGCACTGTTAAAGTGCTGGGGCTGGTCGAGAACAGCTCCACCACCGCCATCGTCGAGAAGATTCGCAAGCACTGACAGGCAGGGCCGCACACGGCCCTCGTTCAGTTATGCCTGACCTGCCGGCGCAACCTGCCTGTTTCGATCAGGGCTTGTGCAGCGAAGTGCGCGCCCGCTTCAGCAGTTCGCGGGCCTTGGCGCCGAAACGCTGCAAGTGGGAGGCGCGGGCGGGTCTGGGTTCTACCAGGCCCTGCTGGCGCACCCAATCCTTCCAGCGTATGCGTTCCTCTGAAACCACCCAGCCCTCTTGTCGCGCGAAGCTTTCGGCCAGGTACAACCCGCGCGTGCTGGCCGGCAACAGTTCGTCTTTTTTCAGTGTGTAGAGCTCGGCCAGGGGCTGGCCATCCTGAAGCGGCATCAGGTACAGGTCCGGGCGCTTGCGGTTCAGCCGTGCCACCAACTGGTCGCCTTCCAGGCGTTCATCCACATGGAACAGGCTGAGCTTTTTCGCCTCCCTGGGCACTTGCAGGCGCATGTCGTAGATCAGTTGCAGCGAAGCGGTGGGCAGGTGCACGTAGGCACGGGGCCGTTCCATCAGCACCAGGTTGCCGCAATACACCGGGCGGGCCGCGCCGGACTGCGGTGCCAGCTGAAAATGCGGCGTCTCTCGGTAATGCAAGGCAGCCGCATAAGGTACGGGCAGCCAGGTGTCATTGAATCGGCCAGCCAGCCAGCCTTCGGTGGTTTCGAGCAAGCACTCTTCGGCAACTTCCTGCACGGCGGTGTGAAGCGGCAGGTTCAATTCCTGGGCGGGCACATAGCCTGAGATCAGTTTCAGCACCACGTCGCCACGATCTTGCCGCCGTTGCCGTACCAGCACCCAGTAATCGCGGTTCTGCCAATTGAGCGTCAGGCGTACCGACACGCCCAGGTTGGCAAGGTCGGTCACGAAACGCTGCGGGTCTGCAACCGCCACCGGCTTGCGGCGTTGTTGGGTCTGGGCGAAATTGAGCGGCATGCCGGTGCCGTGATACAGAAGGCTTTCGGCAGTGGCTTCGACATGCAACGGCAGCGT
>CAURYQ010000035.1:0-37595 GCA_963529135.1 uncultured Pseudomonas sp.
GCAATTTCTCCATCATCGCCCACATCGACCATGGCAAGTCGACGCTGGCCGACCGTTTCATCCAAATGTGCGGTGGCCTGACTGCGCGCGAAATGGAAGCGCAGGTGCTCGACTCCATGGACCTGGAGCGCGAACGCGGGATCACCATCAAGGCCCACAGCGTCACGCTCAACTACAAGGCCCAGGACGGCAAGATCTACCAGCTGAACTTCATCGACACCCCCGGCCACGTCGACTTCACCTACGAAGTCTCGCGCTCGCTGGCAGCGTGCGAAGGGGCCTTGCTGGTGGTCGACGCCGGTCAGGGTGTAGAGGCTCAGTCGGTTGCCAACTGCTACACGGCCATCGAGCAAGGGCTCGAGGTCATGCCGGTCCTGAACAAGATGGACCTGCCGCAGGCCGATCCTGATCGGGTCAAGGATGAAATCGAGAAAATCATCGGCATCGACGCCACCGATGCCGTGGCGTGCAGCGCCAAGAGCGGCATGGGTGTGGACGAGGTGCTGGAGCGCCTGGTGCATACCATTCCCGCCCCCACGGGCGATATCGATGCGCCGCTGCAGGCTCTGATCATCGATTCGTGGTTCGACAACTACCTGGGCGTGGTCTCGCTGGTGCGTGTACGCCACGGTCGCGTCAAAAAGGGCGACAAGATCCTGGTCAAGTCCACCGGCAAGCTGCACCTGGTCGACAGCGTGGGCGTCTTCACGCCGAAGCACACCCAGACCGCTGACCTCAAGGCCGGCGAAGTGGGCTTCATCATCGCCAGCATCAAGGACATTCACGGCGCCCCGGTCGGCGATACCCTGACCTTGTCTTCGACCCCGGAAGTCGAAGTGCTCCCCGGGTTCAAGAAGATCCAGCCGCAGGTGTACGCCGGCCTGTTCCCGGTAAGCTCCGATGACTTCGAGGACTTCCGCGATGCACTGCAGAAGCTGACCCTCAACGATTCGTCGTTGCAGTACATGCCCGAAAGCTCCGATGCCCTGGGCTTCGGCTTCCGCTGCGGGTTCCTGGGTATGCTGCACATGGAGATCATCCAGGAACGCCTGGAGCGCGAGTATGACCTCGACCTGATCACCACTGCGCCCAGCGTGATCTACGAGCTGGAACTCAAGACCGGTGAAACCATTGTCGTCGACAACCCGTCGAAGCTTCCAGATGTCTCGGCGGTAACCGATTTCCGCGAGCCAATCGTGACCGCGACCATCCTGGTGCCGCAAGAACACCTGGGCAACGTGATCACCTTGTGCATCGAGAAACGTGGCGTTCAGCGTGACATGCAGTTCCTGGGCAGCCAGGTGCAGGTGCGCTACGACATGCCGATGAACGAAGTGGTGCTGGACTTCTTCGACCGCTTGAAGTCCACCAGCCGTGGCTATGCTTCGCTGGACTACCATTTCGATCGTTATCAGTCGGCCAACCTGGTCAAGCTTGATGTGTTGATCAACGGTGACAAGGTCGATGCCCTGGCATTGATCGTGCACCGCGACAACGCCGCCTACAAGGGCCGAGCGTTGACCGAGAAGATGAAGGAACTGATCCCGCGGCAGATGTTCGATGTGGCGATCCAGGCAGCCATCGGCGGCCAGATCATTGCGCGTACCACTGTCAAGGCGCTCAGAAAGAACGTACTGGCCAAGTGTTATGGCGGCGACGTCAGCCGTAAGAAAAAGCTGCTCGAGAAGCAGAAGGCCGGTAAGAAACGCATGAAACAGGTGGGCAACGTGGAAATTCCACAAGAAGCCTTCCTCGCCGTGCTCAGGTTGGATAGTTAGGTCCTATGTCGCTAAATTTCCCGCTGTTGCTCGTCATTGCCGTGTTCGTGTGCGGTTTGCTGGGCCTGATCGACCTTCTGTTCCTGGCGCCGCGCCGACGTGCGGCGATCGCCAATTACCAGGGCAGTGTCAGCCAGCCGGAACCGGCGGTGGTCGAGCGCCTGAACAAGGAGCCCTTGCTGGTTGAATACGGCAAGTCGTTCTTCCCGGTGCTGTTCATCGTGCTGGTACTGCGCTCGTTCCTGGTCGAACCGTTCCAGATTCCGTCCGGGTCGATGAAGCCCACGCTGGAAGTGGGCGATTTCATCCTGGTGAACAAGTTCTCCTATGGCATTCGGCTGCCGGTGATCGACAAGAAGGTCATCGAGGTAGGTGACCCGCAGCGCGGCGATGTCATGGTGTTCCGCTACCCGAGCGACCCGAACGTCAACTACATCAAGCGGGTCGTCGGCTTGCCCGGTGACCAGATCCGCTACACCAACGACAAGCAGTTGTTCGTCAATGGGCAGCGGGTCGCCGAGCAACTGGTCGGTACCGAACCAGGTACCCTGGGCAGTGCGCAGTTGTACAAGGAGAAGCTCGGTGCCGCAGAACACCTGATCCGCAAGGAAATGAGCCGCTACCGCATGCCGCCGGACCAGCAGTGGACCGTGCCGGCCGGCCATTACTTCATGATGGGCGACAACCGGGATAACTCCAACGACAGCCGTTATTGGGATGACCCGAACATTCCCAAAGAGCTGCACGGCATGGTTCCGGACCGCAACATCGTCGGCAAGGCCTTCGCGGTGTGGATGAGCTGGCCAGAGCCCAAGCTCAGCCACCTGCCCAACTTGTCGCGGGTCGGCCTGATCCATTGATACCCTTCGGCGCTGTCCATACAGCGCCGAATGCTTTTCTGACATAGGCTGTGTCTCAGGGATGGGAGATTCGCTGCACAGCGCGGCGACCATGGCCAAACCGTCTTTCAGGATGCTGATTTGAACAACGCGTTTAACAACGATCGGGTGGCCGCATGACTGCTTCCCTTACCCGTCTGGAGCGAAAGCTCGGTTACACCTTCAAGGACCAGGACCAGATGCTCCTGGCGTTGACCCACCGCAGCTATGCCGGGCGCAATAACGAGCGCCTGGAGTTTCTCGGTGACGCCATTCTCAACTTCGTTGCCGGCGAGGCGCTGTTCGAGCGCTTTCCGCAGGCGCGTGAAGGCCAGCTGTCACGGCTGCGTGCCCGCCTGGTCAAGGGCGAGACCCTGGCCCGCCTGGCCCGTGGGTTCGACCTGGGCGAATACTTGCGCCTGGGTTCCGGTGAGCTCAAGAGCGGCGGCTTTCGCCGTGAGTCCATCCTGGCCGATGCGCTGGAAGCCTTGATCGGTGCCATTTACCTGGACGCCGACATGGATACGGCCCGGGAACGCGTGCTGGCGTGGCTGGCCAACGAGTTCGAAGGCCTGACGCTGGTCGATACCAACAAGGATCCAAAAACGCGCCTGCAGGAGTTCCTGCAATCGCGTAGCTGCGAGCTGCCGCGTTACGAAGTGGTGGATATACAGGGCGAACCTCACTGCCGTACGTTCTTCGTTGAATGCGAAGTGGTACTGCTGAACAACAAGAGCCGTGGTCAAGGCGTCAGCCGGCGTATCGCCGAGCAGGTAGCCGCCGCGTCCGCATTGATCGCCCTGGGCGTGGAGAATGGCAATGACTGAGAACAACACCACCCGCTGCGGCTACGTAGCCATCGTCGGTCGCCCCAACGTGGGCAAGTCGACCCTGCTGAACCACATCCTCGGCCAGAAACTGGCGATCACCTCGCGCAAGCCGCAAACCACGCGCCACAACATGCTCGGCATCAAGACCGAGGGCGATGTGCAGGCCATCTATGTCGATACCCCCGGCATGCACAAGGCCAATGACAAGGCCCTCAACCGCTACATGAACCGCAACGCATCGGCTGCCTTGAAGGACGTCGATGTGGTGATCTTCGTGGTGGACCGTACCCGTTGGACGGACGAGGACCAGCTGGTGCTCGAGCGCGTCCAGTACGTGACTGGCCCGGTCATCCTGGCGGTGAACAAGACCGACCGCATGGACGAGAAGGCCGAGCTCATCCCGCACCTGCAATGGCTGCAAGGCCAGCTTCCCAACGCCGAGATCGTGCCGATTTCCGCGCAGCAGGGTCATAACCTCGAGTCGCTCGAGGCGCTGATCGCCAAGCACCTGCCGGAAAACGAGCATTTCTTCCCGGAAGACCAGATCACCGATCGCAGCAGTCGTTTCCTGGCTGCCGAGCTGGTGCGTGAAAAGATCATGCGTCAGTTGGGCGCCGAGTTGCCCTACCAGATCACGGTAGAGATCGAGGAATTCAAGCAGCAGGGGCATGTGTTGCATATCCATGCCCTGATTCTGGTCGAGCGCGATGGGCAGAAGAAGATCATCATCGGCGACAAGGGTGAGCGCATCAAGCGTATCGGCTCCGATGCGCGCAAGGACATGGAAGTGCTGTTCGACGCCAAGGTAATGCTCAACCTCTGGGTCAAGATCAAAGGCGGCTGGTCCGATGACGAGCGCGCCTTGCGCTCGCTGGGCTACGGCGACCTCTAAGGCGGACGCGGCCTGTCTGGCGCGCGCGGCCCGGCAGGGCCGTTCTCGCCAGCGTCTGCCTCATGTGGGCTGGTGAATTTCATGGAACAACCTGTCGGTCAGCCAGCCTATGTGCTGCACAGCCGCGCCTACAAGGAAACCAGCGCGCTGGTGGACTTCTTCACCCCCCAAGGCCGCGTGCGCGCCGTGTTGCGCCGTGCGCGTGGCAAGGGCGGTAGCCTGGTGCGCCCCTTCGTGCCGCTGGAGCTTGAGCTGCGCGGGCGAGGGGAGCTGAAGAATGTCGGCAGGCTGGAAACGGTCGGTATGGCCCCCTGGTTGCACGGCGACGCTGTCTTCAGCGGCTTGTACCTCAATGAGCTGCTGATGCGCTTGCTTCCGGCAGAGGCGCCTTCGCCGGCCTTGTTCGACCACTACGCGCAGACCCTGCAAGCCCTGTTGGCCGGTCGCCCGCTCGAACCGCTGTTGCGGGCTTTCGAGTGGCGGCTGCTCGATGAGCTGGGTTACGCCTTCTCGCTACGGATGGATGTCAACGAGCAACCCATCGCCGCTGATGGGCAATACCGCTTGCGCGTGGATGCTGGCCTGGAACGGGTCGAGTTGTCCCAGCCTGGGCTGTTTGGTGGCACCGAGTTACTGGCCCTGGCCGAGGCTGACTGGGACACGCCAGGCGCATTGCTGGCGGCCAAGCGGCTGATGCGCCAGGCCCTGGCCGTTCATCTGGGCGGCAAGCCACTGGTCAGCCGGGAACTGTTTCGCAAGCGCTGATCAGGACGTATGCTGTAGGGCTCAATCCAAGGAGAGCCTTTCGTGACTCACAGCAACCGCATGCTTCTCGGCGTGAACATCGACCATGTGGCCACCCTGCGCCAGGCCCGGGGTACTCGCTACCCAGACCCTGTCAAGGCAGCGCTGGATGCTGAAGAGGCGGGCGCCGACGGCATCACCGTGCACCTGCGCGAGGACCGCCGCCATATCCAGGACCGTGATGTACTGCTGCTCAAGGACGTGTTGCAGACGCGCATGAACTTCGAAATGGGCGTCACTGAAGAGATGATGGCCTTTGCCGAAAAGCTCCGCCCTGCGCACATCTGCCTGGTGCCTGAAACCCGGCAGGAACTCACCACCGAAGGTGGGCTGGATGTGGCGGGCCAGGAAGCGCGGATCAAGGCAGCGGTCGAACGCTTGGCGCGCACAGGCGCAGAGGTGTCGCTGTTCATTGACGCCGATGAGCGCCAGATCGAGGCCTCGCACCGGGTGGGCGCGCCAGCCATCGAGCTGCACACCGGCCGGTATGCCGATGCGCAGTCACCCACCGAAGTGGCCGAGGAACTCAAGCGTATCGTCGATGGGGTGGCGTTCGGGGTCGGTCAGGGGCTGATCGTCAATGCCGGTCACGGCCTGCACTACCATAACGTCGAGGCCGTGGCTGCCATCAAAGGGATCAACGAACTGAACATCGGCCACGCGCTGGTGGCCCATGCATTGTTCGTAGGCTTCAAGGCCGCCGTTTGCGAAATGAAAGCGTTGATCCTCTCGGCCTCGCGCTGACGGCGCGCTACTTGCGTGCCACCAACGTGGCGCGACGCGGCGCAGGCAGTCCCTCGATGGTCTTGCCTGGGTCGCCAGGGTCAAGGAAGTCGCTGAGCGACTGGTAGCGCATCCACTCAGTGCTGCGCTGTTCTTCCAGGCTGGTGACACTGACATCCACGCAGCGAACGTCACTGAAGCCGGCCCGACGCAACCAGCGCTCCAGGGCTGGGACCGAGGGCAGGAACCACACGTTGCGCATCTGCGCGTAGCGGTCCTCAGGCACCAGCACCTGTTGCGCATCGCCCTCGATCACTAGCGTTTCCAGCACCAGTTCGCCGCCCTTGACCAGGCAGTCCTTGAGGGCCAGCAGGTGTTCGATGGGCGAGCGACGGTGATAGAACACCCCCATGGAAAACACCGTGTCGAAACCTTCCAGACTGGCTGGCAGGTCTTCCAGTGCAAAAGGAAGGTGCCAGGCCGGCAGGTCCGGCAAGTAGCGTTGCACGGCTTGGAACTGGCAGAAGAACAACCAGTTCGGGTCTACGCCAATGACCATGTCGGCGCCGGCGCCCAGCATGCGCCACTGGTAGTAGCCGTTACCGCAGCCAACGTCCAGTACCCGCTTGCCTTTGAGATCGAGGTGCGGTGCGACGCGAGACCATTTCCAGTCCGAGCGCCATTCGGTATCGACGTGTACGCCGAACAGATCGAAGGGGCCTTTGCGCCACGGCGACAGCCCCATCAAGGCCTGACGCATCTGCGCACGGCTGGCGTCATCGCATTCGCAATCCAGGCTCAACCCGTTCACCAGGTCAATGGCGGTCGGTTGCAGGGCGGGAAGCGCTTCGAGCGCCCCGCGCCAGCGGTCCAGGTCGCCGTGACCTTTTGCCAGTTTGGCATCGAGTTGCGCCTGCAAGCCTTGCGACCAGGCGGCCAGGGGGGTGCCCGCCAGACGGCGAGCCAGAGGAGACAGATCGATCATGGCAGGGCTATCAACGAGGCGAAGTTAAGGCATTGGAACCAGGGCACCACGGTCGAGAAGCCCGCATCGAGCAGGCGCTGGCGATGGGTTTCCAGGGTGTCGGGCTTCATCACGTTGTCGATGGCGCTGCGCTTCTGGGCAATCTCCAGCTCGCTATAGCCATTGGCACGCTTGAAGTCCAGGTGCAGTTCGTTGAGCAGTTCCTGCTGCACGGTATCGGCGAAGCACAGCTTTTCCGAAAGAATCAGGGCACCACCGGGCAACAGTGACTGGCGAATATGGGTCAGCAGGGACAGGCGCTGCTGCGGTGCGATGAACTGCAGGGTGAAGTTCATCGCCACCACCGAAGCCGGCTCGAACGGCAGGTTGAGAATGTCGGCTTCCAGAACCTCGACAGGCAAGAGCTCCTGGAACATCGAGTCCTGGGCGGCGAGGTATTCACGGCAGCGGTCGACCATGGCAGCGGAGTTGTCCACCGCGATCACCCGGCAGCCCTGCGCACGCACGTGTCGACGCAAGGCCTGCGTCACCGCGCCCAGCGAGGCGCCCAGGTCATACAAGGCCGTACCCGGCTGGGCAAAGCGCGCCGCCAATACGCCAACGTTTTCGACGATGGTGGGGTAACCCGGCACGGAGCGCTTGATCATGTCCGGGAACACGCGCACCACGTCCTCGTTGAATACGAAGTCGGGTACCTGCGCCAACGGTTGGGCGAAAAGGCGATCGGGGTCTGTGGTCACGGCGGGCTCGAGGCTGGGCGAAACGGGGCGCGCATTTTATCGAATGACGGTTGATCTTGCCATGCCAGCGTGGCACGGATTGGCATCAACGCCCCTACGCGCCGGCCAGGGACGCGCACAGGCACTACCCCGGCGGCTCAACGCACGACGACATTGCAATCGAAGGTTTGCACGGGTGCTACCTGCCTGGCCCAGGGTTGCTGGTAAACCAGCTTCAAGGCAGCCTTGCCGCTTTGATCGGCCTGGTAACGCCACGTCGAGAGACCTTCGCTGCCGACCACATCCTCTTGGTCGGGCGCGCTGTACACCTCCGGCCCAAGACTGGTGAGCACCGGCATGGCTGCTGCTTCCACGTGCCACCTGTAGCCTGTGGACGGGTTGCTGGGCAGGATGAGGTTCAGGGTCTGGCCCCGCTGCAGGTAGACCGGGCACTCGCTGTCGCCATCCAGGGTTACAGGCTCGGTGCCATGCTGGGCGCAGGCGGTCAGAAGGGTCAGCCCCAACGGGGCAAGCAGGCGTGAGGTGGACATAGGGGCTCCACGGGTTATCGACCGCCCGAGGATAACCGATTGTGAAGCGGTGCAGGAAACGCACCGCGGTACTGCGTTACAGGGGCTGGCGTTCAGCCCCATGCTCGCCCTTCAGAACAGCACTTTGGCCACATCCGCGAAGCGCTTGGCGAAGTGCACCGTCAGCCCCTCGCGCAGGTACTGCGGCAACTCTTCGAAATCACCGTGATTGGGTTCTGGCAGGATCAGCTCGTGGATCTTCTGCCGACGCGCTGCGATGACTTTCTCCCGTACCCCGCCAATGGGCAGTACCTGTCCGGTCAAGGTCAGCTCGCCGGTCATGGCCACGCCTTTCTTCGGAGCCTGGTCCCGCGCCAGCGACAGCAGGGCGCTGGCCATGGTGATGCCGGCACTTGGCCCGTCCTTGGGGGTGGCGCCTTCCGGTACGTGCAGATGGATGAACGCTTCATTGAAGAACGCCGGGTCGCCGCCAAACTGCTTGAGGTTGGAACTGACGTAGCTGTAGGCGATTTCAGCAGATTCCTTCATCACGTCGCCCAGCTTGCCGGTCAGCTTGAAACCGCGGTTGAGCGTGTGGATGCGCGTAGCCTCGATCGGCAGGGTTGCGCCGCCCATGCTGGTCCAGGCAAGGCCTGTAATGACACCCTTGCCCGCCAGCACCTGCTCGCTGCGAAACACCGGCATGCCCAGTGCGCCTTCAAGGTCCTTAGGCCCGATCTTGAGCTTGGCGGTGGGGTTTTCGAGCAGTTTCACCACGGCTTTGCGCACCAGTTTGCCCAGCTGCTTTTCCAGCTGTCGCACGCCGGCTTCGCGCGCATAGCCCTCGATGACCAGGCGCAGGGCGCTGTCAGAGATACCCAGGCTGCTTTTGGCCACTCCAGCCTTGGCCAGTTGCTTGGGCCACAGGTGACGCTTGGCGATGGCCAGCTTCTCTTCGGTGATGTACCCGGACAGGCGAATGACCTCCATGCGGTCAAGCAGCGGCCCGGGAATCGAATCCAGGGTGTTGGCGGTGCACACGAACAGCACCTTGGACAGGTCCAGGCGCAGGTCCAGGTAATGATCGAGGAAATCGACGTTCTGCTCGGGGTCCAGGGTTTCCAGCAACGCCGAGGCTGGGTCGCCTTGGTAGCTCTGGCCCATCTTGTCGATTTCGTCGAGCATGATCACCGGGTTCATGACCTCGACATCCTTGAGCGCTTGCACCAGTTTCCCAGGCTGTGCGCCGATATAGGTACGCCGGTGCCCCTTGATTTCCGCTTCATCGCGCATGCCGCCGACGCTGAAGCGATAGAACGGGCGCCCGAGCGATTCGGCGATGGACTTGCCGACGCTGGTCTTGCCCACCCCTGGCGGGCCTACCAGCAGCACGATCGAGCCGCTGATCTCGCCTTTCCACGCCCCGACGGCGAGAAACTCGAGGATGCGTTCCTTGATATCGTCCAGCCCTGCATGGTGCTGATCGAGAAGCTTGCGCGCGTGCTTGAGGTCGAGCTTGTCATCCCCGTAGATGCCCCACGGCAAGGCTGTCGCCCAGTCCAGATAGTTACGGGTGACGGCGTATTCGGGCGAGCCTGTTTCCAGGATCGCCAACTTGCTCATCTCCTCGTCGATGCGCTTGCGTGCCTGATCTGGCAGGGTCTTACCTTCGAGGCGCTGCTCGAACTGCTCGAGGTCCGCACTGCGGTCATCCTTGGTCAACCCCAGTTCCTGCTGGATGACCTTGAGCTGTTCCTTGAGGAAGAATTCGCGCTGATGCTCACCGATCTGCCGGTTCACCTCGGCGGAAATCTCGTTCTGCAGGCGAGCGACCTCGACTTCCTTGCGCAGCATGGGCAGTACTTTCTCCATGCGTTTGAGCATGGGCACGCAGTCGAGTACTTCCTGGAGCTGGCTGCCTGTCGCCGATGTCAGTGCGGCGGCGAAGTCGGTCAGCGGGGAGGGGTCGTTGGGGCTGAAGCGGTTGAGGTAGTTCTTCAGCTCCTCGCTGTATAGCGGGTTGAGCGGGAGCAGTTCCTTGATCGCATTGATCAGGGCCATGCCATAGGCCTTGACCTCGTCAGTGGGGTCGGCAGGTTGGCGGGGGTATTCGACTTCAACCAGATACGGCGGGCGATGGTGCTTGAGCCAGGTCCGGATGCGGACCCGCGTCAAGCCCTGGGCCACGAACTGCAACTTGCCGTTTTCACGGCTGGCATGGTGCACCTTGACCAGGGTCCCGTACTCCGGGAGGGCCTTGGTATCGAAATGGCGGTGGTCTTCAGGCGGCGTGTCCATGAAGAACAGCGCCAGGCAGTGGTCGGGGGACTTGGCCACCAAGTCCAGTGTCTCCGCCCATGGCTCCTCGTTGACGATGACAGGCAGCACCTGCGCCGGAAAGAAAGGACGGTTGTGAATGGGGATCACATAGACCTTGTCCGGCAGTTGCTGTCCAGGCAGGGCCAGGGCATGGCCGGTGATCGGCTGGCTGCTGGTGTGTTCGACTTCGTTGGAATCGTCGGCGTGTTCAGGGTAATCCTGCTGGTCGCTCATGGGGCACCTGCGTGAATGACTATGGTGCTTAGATGGGGCAAGGCAGGAAGGGTTTCAAGCCGCTGTTGGGCAGTGGCACGCGCGCATGAAAAAGCGGAGCCATCGAGGCTCCGCTTTTGGTGACGCCAGGTCCGTTATTCGGCGAGCTTGTAGGCGATGATGTAGTCGCCCATCTTGGTGCCGAGCGAGCCATGGCCGCCGGCCACGATCAGCACGTACTGCTTGCCGTCCTTGCCGGTATAGGTCATGGGAGTCGCCTGGCCGCCAGCTGGCAGACGGGCTTTCCACAGTTCCTTGCCGTTGTTGACGTCATAGGCGCGCAAATACTGGTCCAGCGTGCCGCTGAGGAAGCCTACGCCGCCGGCAGTGACGATCGAGCCGCCCATGCTGGGTACGCCCACCGGCAGGCCGATCGGTACAGGCGTGCTGTCGCGGGTGGTGCCGTTCTTGTGCTTCCAGACAACCTTGTTGGTGAACAGGTCGATGGCCGCCACGTAACCCCAGGCAGGCGCCTGGCATGGCACGCCCAGTGGCGACATGAACGGGTGCATGGTCACTGCATAGGGGGCACCGGTGTTCGGTTGCACGCCGCTGGTTTCGCTCTCGCGCTTGCTACCGTCTGCCACTTGCTCACGAGGGATCATCTTGGAGACGAACGCCATGTAGTTTGGCGAGGTGAACAGCAGCTGGCGCACCGGGTCGACCGAGACGCTGCCCCAGTTGAACACGCCCACGTTGCCAGGGTAGATCAGCGAGCCCTGTTCGGAAGGCGGGGTGTACTGGCCTTCGTAACGCAGCTCGCGGAACTGGATACGGCACAGCATCTGGTCGAACGGGGTTGCGCCCCACATGGCCTGTTCGGTCAGTTCTGGGCCGAGCAGGTTGAGGTCCGAACGGGCCTGGGTCGGCGAGGTGTGATCGCCCTTCACCGCACCTTGCGGAGTCGGGATTTCACGGATCGGCACGATCGGCGTACCGTCACGACGGTCCAGCACGTACAGGCTGCCCTGTTTGGTCGGTACGATGACCGCGGGCTTGACGCCATCGTCGGTCTTCAAGGACACCAGGGTAGGCTGGCTGCCCACGTCCATGTCCCACAGGTCATGGTGGGTGAACTGGTAGTTCCAGCGTGCCTTGCCGGTCGCCAGGTCGAGCGCGACTACACCGGCGCTGTATTTCTCGGCGCCTGGCGTGCGGTCGGCACCCCACTGGTCCGGGGTCTGGTTGCCCAGCGGCAGGTAGATCATGCCCAGCTCTTCATCGACGCTGGCGATGGACCACATGTTGGCCGAGTTGCGGCTGTACATCTTGCCCGGTGCCAACGGCTTGGTGTCGTCCGGGTTGTTGCTGTCCCAGTTCCACACCAGGCGGCCATCGTGCACGTCATAGGCGCGAATGACGCCGGAGGGCTCGTTGGTCGACTCGTTGTCGGTGACGTGACCGCCGATGATCACCAGGTCACGGGTGATGGCGACAGGCGAGGTGGAGTAGTAGCCACCAGGCGTGAACGGGCCCAGGCCAGTGGTGAGGTCAACGCTACCCTGGTTGGCGAAACCTTCGCAAACCTTGCCGTTGTCGGCATTGATCGCGATCAGACGGGCGTCGGCAGTTGGCAGGTACAGGCGGCGCGGGCACGCCTGAGCCACGGCCTTGCCGGCGTCGCTGATGGTTGGCGCAGGGCTGCCGTCACGGCTGACATAGCGGTTCTCGTCATAGTACGAAACGCCGCGGCAGGTCATGTGGGCGAAGCCCTCGAAGGTACCGACGGGGCTCTTGATCTGCGGATCGTAACGCCAGATTTCGGCGCCGGTATCCGGGTCCAGAGCCAGCACGCGGCTGTGCGCCGTGCACGCATAGAGCATGCCGTTGGCCTTGAGCGGGGTGTTTTCGTTGGTCAGTTCCACCGGGTCATTGTCACTGGGCAGGTCGCCAGTGCGGATGCGCCAGGCCTCTTCAAGGCGGTAGGCGTTTTGCGGGGTGATCTGACGCAAGGGTGAGTAACGGTCGCCGTGTTCGGTACGGCCGTAGGCATGCCATTCGCCGTCGGGCATGGCCGGGGCGGCGCTGGCCATTTCGCTGGTGTCGCGGCCCAGCTCGCCGTACACCTCGCCGGGGTGGGTGAATTGACTGGCGACGGCGCAAGCCCCCGAAGCCACGACGGCCACGGTGAGCAATGCAGTGTTGGCCTTGCCGGCTGGCCCGATCAGCGGGCGGCGCGACCAAGGCAGCAGCAGCACCACGCCGATGGCGAACCAGAGGGCCAGGCGCGGCACCAGTTGCCACCAGTCCAGCCCCACTTCGAGCAGTGCCCAGACCGTGCTACCCAGCAGCACCACAGCGTAGACACCCAGGCCAATCCGGCGCTGGGCCAGGAGCAGGGCGCCGGATACGGCGAAGCCAATGCCGGCGATCAGGTAATACAACGACCCGCCCACCTGACTCAGCTTGATACCGCCGGCCAGCAGTGCCAGCCCCATCAACAACAGCAGGACGCCGATCAGGCGGGGTAGCCAGCGGCTTCCCTTGTTGGCACCTTCAGTGCTCATCGCATGTTCTCCGTTTGGTTATGTGTGTTAGAAAGTGCTCTGGATTTTCAAACCGCCGACCAGGGCGTTGTCGACCTGCGAGACACCGCCAGGGTGGCGAATGTATTGCAGGTTCGGTCGCACCGTGAGCCAGTCGGCCAGATGAATGCCGTAATACAGCTCGGCGCTGTACTCGGTGTCCTGTACAGGCAGGAAGCCAGGATTGTCGTAGTCGTAAAGCCCCGCGGCCTGGTTGGCCAGGTGAGCATTCTTGCGATAAGCCGGGTTGACATGCACACGGGCGATCGCAAGGCCGATGTCGTCCTTGGCTCGTCTGTCCAAAGGCCCCTTGAATACCAGCCCGGCTTGCACATAGTTGTCGATGGCATTGGTTTTCTTGTCATGCACCGTGGCGTTGGCGAACAGGCTCAGGCCACGCGATGCGTCCGATGCCAGCGCAGTCACCTGCTGCTGGGCGCCGAGCCACACGCCATGCTTGCTTGAGCTGCTGCGGTAGGCGGCACCGCTGATTGCTGCCGGCTGACCGTCGCTGTCCTTGAGTACATCGCTTGCCTTGGCATTACTGTAGTAGTACCCGACGCGATATTCCCCTTTCATGCCTTTGATGCGTGGGCTCCACACCAGTTCGATCGGCATCACTGCACCTTGGGTGCCGCTGCCGCTGAGCTTGAAACCATTGCCCGACTCAAGGTTCGACGGGTTCTGCTCGAATACGCCAACCTGGGCGAAGAGGTCATCGGTGAGGTTGTAGCGCACACGCAAGGCCCACTGACTGACGGGCCAGTTGTACCAGATGCCGCCCACCCAATTGCCCACTTGGGAGCCACAGAAGGCCAGGTTCTGGAAAGCGCAGGGGAAGCTGTTGAAGTCTTCGCCCTCGCCGAACCGGCCGAACTTGACGTCCAGGGCTCCGTCAAAATACTTCTGCCTGACCCACAGCTGCGTCAGGCGCCAGGTCTGCCCGCGACCCCACACTTCCTGCGCCGAGGTAAAACCGCCCACGCGAGGGTCATTGATGCGGTCATTACTGATGTTCTGGCCATGTCGCTCGGTAACCGTGAGCTGGAACTCGGCGTTCTGCCAGCCGAGGATCTTTTCCAGATCCATGTGGCTCCCAAAGGTGAACTGATCGCTATAGCGGGCCGTGCGGTCATGGTCGTAGCCACCGCGCAGGTTGCTGCCCATTTCGCCCGTGTAACCCAAGGTGAAGTCATAACCTTTGTCGAGCAGGGCGGTTCGATGGCCATCCCAGTCACCGAACATCCAGGGAGAGTCACTGGCAAACGGCTCGCTGGCATGGGCGGCGGTGGCCATGGCCGCTAGAGCGAAGCCGAGGTAGCAGGATTTTGGCAGTTGAAGCATGAGATAGCGCTGTCTTCTGATCGTTGAAAAACGACAAACGCATCGACAGGGGGGCCTGGCAATGGATTGACGAGGGGTAGTTGGGGTGAAGCGATTCAGCTGGGGCGGGGAGGATATAGGGTAAGTGGCGGGAAAAAAAGACAAAATGTCGCAGGGCATTGTTACCCCAAGCGTAACAGTGCCCTGAAAAGGGGCGCGTGGCGCCCATGGCTGTCTGTTCAACGTCGTCCCAGCAGCACAGGCTTGCTGCAAACCGCCCAGCCTTCTTTGTCCTGTGCAGGGCATGCCTTCACTGGTGTAAGGTGCGCATCTTTGTACCGGAGCCCTGGCATGAGCACTGCCCAACACAACGCGCTGCACGGCAAGACCCTTGAGCAGATCCTGACCGAGCTGGTCGCCCACTACCAATGGCAGGGGTTGGCCGAGCGCATCGATGTGCGGTGCTTCAAGAGCAACCCCACGATCAAGTCCAGCCTGACCTTCCTGCGCAAGACGCCTTGGGCCCGTGAAAAGGTCGAGCAGCTGTACATCAAGCTGCAGCGCCAGGCCTGACATGCAGCGCCACCCTTGGTTGAGCACCATGGCCATGCTGGGCTGGTTGGGCCTGAGCGTGCAGGTGTACCTGGTGCTCTGGGGGCGCTGGCAGGAGCAGGCGAGCCTGATAGGCGGCCTGGTCAACGTGTTCGGTTATTTCACTGTGCTGACCAATACGCTGGCCGCCACCGTCCTGAGCTACGCTGCCTTTGGCCACGAGGGCGCGAGCAAACGGTTCTTCCTCTCGCCTGTGGTCAGCTCGGCAGTGGCGGCAAGCATCATGCTGGTGGCCCTGGCCTACAGCCTGCTGTTGCGTCACCTGTGGCAACCGCAAGGCTTGGAGTGGCTGGCGGACGAACTGTTGCACGACGTGATGCCGGCGCTCTATACCCTGTATTGGTGGTTCGCGGTGCCCAAGGGCCGGTTGCGCCTGCGGCACCTTGGGCTGTGGGCGGTCTACCCCGCTGCGTACTTTGCCTATGCGTTGTGGCGCGGCAGCGAGATTGGTGTGTACGCCTATCCTTTCATCGACGTCGCTACCCTGGGGTATGCCCAGGTGATGATCAATGCGCTTGGCGTGCTGGCAGGCTTCTGGATCATTGGCGCCGCGCTGCTCATCGTGGACAGGTGGCGGGCCCAATAGGCCGATGCTTCAGTCTTCGCTGTCTGGACCTGCTGCGCGCCAGTAGGCGGCGGCCTTGAGTGTGTCCTCTGCGACACCTTTGCCGATCAGCAGCGCCTTGACCTGACGGGTCAGGGTTTTTTCCAGCGCGACCCAGCCGTACACGGCGCCCCCGGGCAAAGACAACGCCTCGACCTGGGCGATCAAGTCGTCCTGACCGCGTATCGACCAGGTCACGTCCACGTGCGCCTGGCTCGGCAGTGGCTGACGCTCCTGCTCATCGTGAACCTGGATGATGGCCACCACCCGACGCCCCGCTGGCAGTGCTTCCAGCCGCCGGCCGATGGCGGGCAGGGCGGTTTCGTCACCGATCAGCACGTAGGCGTCGAAGATGTCCGGGACCACCATCGACGCACGCGGGCCGGCGATATCCAGGGTTTGCCCAGGTACTGCCTGTGCCGCCCAGGTCGAGGCGGGCCCATCTCCGTGCAGCACGAAGTCGATGTCCAGTTCATTGGCCTGCAAGTCGACGCGTCGGGGAGTGTACTCGCGCATGGTCGGTCGTACCCCACGCCCCCCATTGAGTTCGCGGGCATCGATTGCATGGCGCTGTTCTGCGGTCTCGGCAAACAGCAGTTTGATATGGTCATCCGTGCCGAGGCTGGTGAAACCCTCCAGCTCGGGGCCGCCCACGGTGATGCGACGCATGCGTGGGGTCAGGTCGGTCACGCGCACCACATTCAGGCGGCGCTGACGAATCTCATGGTTGACACGGTGGATGGACTCACTCATCGGCGCTCTCCTCGTTAGGTTCAGGGGGGCCGCCAGCGATTGCCTTGGCGGTCAGGTTGAGCAGGTCGCGTACCCGCTCGATCTCAGCAGGGGTCCAGCGGCCATGGTGCATGTGCAACGCATGGCGCAGATTACCCACGGCCTCGTGAATTTCAGGCGGGCGATCATGACCGCGTAGGGCGCGCTTGCTGACCTCGATGCGCACGCGCAGCCCGTCCAGCGCCACAGCCTGCTCGGTCAAAGCGCTACGGCCTGCGTCGGTGATGGTGTACAGGCGCTTGCTGCCTTGAGACAGGCCCTGGATGAGTTCGGCTTCTTCCAGGAAATTGAGCGTGGGGTAGATCACGCCTGGGCTTGGCGTATAGCTGCCATCGAAGCGTTTTTCGATTTGCCTGATCAGGTCGTAGCCGTGGCCAGGCTGCTCGCCCAGCAATGACAGAAGCAACAGTTTCAAATCGCCCGGTGCAAAAACACGAGGGCCGCGTTCGCCGCGGCCCGATTTGCGCTCGAAGGGATCAAGATCGCGCATGCCAGAGAGTGCCTTGTTGAGATATATCTCAAGATTAGTACTCAGGTAATGCGCTCGGCAAGTCACGAATGCTGATGATTCTCATCTAGCCGTTCGATAGGTTCTCCCGAGGGTGGGTGGCCGCGGTGGCTGGTTGCGGCGGTTTGCATTCGTTGGGGTTGCCCGGCTGCAGATAGGGCATGAGGATCGGCGCCATACCCTTGAGCACTTGCACCGGCAGCGCCGAGGTGAACTTGAACGCTTCAGCCGAGCGCCCAGGCACGAACGCGGTCAAGGTGCCGAAGTGGTTGTCGCCCAGGAAGAACACGAAGGTGGCGGTGCGGTTCAGCGATCGCGAGCCGATCAGCCGGCCCCCGGCGCCGAAGCTTTCGATGCGGTTGTCGCCCGTCCCGGTCTTGCCTCCCATGACCAAGGGCGTGCCGTCCTTGAGCATGAAGCTGCCGGAGATGCGCCGGGCGGTCCCTGCGTCCACCACCTGCGACATGGCGCCTTTGAGGGCACGCGCGACTTCCACCGGCAGTATTCGCACGCCTCGGTCCGGGTCGCTGATCAGCTTGGTCTCGTACGGCGTGGCGGCTGCAAAATGCAGGGTATCGATGCGCAGCGTCGGCAACCGGATCCCGTCGTTCTGGATGATGCCGACCAGCTCGGACAGCGCGGCAGGGCGGTCACCGGAGCTGCCGATGGCAGTCGCTAGGGACGGCACTAGGTGATCGAACGGATAACCCACCCGCTTCCAGCGCTGATGGATGTCGAGGAATGCCTCGATTTCCACCATGGTCCTGATTCGGCTGTCCCGTGCGCCCTGATGGCGGCTCTTGAACAGCCAGCTGTAGACTTCCTGCCGTTCGAAGCGGCTGGCATTGACCATTTCGCTCAGAGTGGATGCCGGGTTCTTGAGCAGATAGCCCAGCAGCCACAGGTCCAGCGGGTGGACCTTGGCGATGAAGCCCTGGTCAGGCAGGTTGTATCGCCCTGGGCCATAGGCGTCGTACATCTGCACCAGGCGGTCGTCGGTGAGCTTGCTCTGGGCGAGCTTGCTGTCCTTGCTGTGGGCCCGGACGAAGGCATTGAAAGTGGCTTGGCCTGCCTCGGGGAACAGGTAGCGATGCACAGCCGCCAGACGCTGCGGTGTGACGCGCATGCTGTCGAGAAAAGTGTCCAGGCGCTGCTGCGAGGTCTTGCGCTGGTACTTGCGCCAGAAACGCATCAGGTAGCTGGTGCCTTCCTTGTCGGCGAATTTGGCCAGGTACTCCTGGCGCCGCGGATCGGTATCGTCCTTGA
Organism: uncultured Pseudomonas sp.; assembly: GCA_963529135.1. Taxonomy (GTDB): domain Bacteria; phylum Pseudomonadota; class Gammaproteobacteria; order Pseudomonadales; family Pseudomonadaceae; genus Aquipseudomonas. Next base: position 18,362 of record CAURYQ010000035.1, read on the forward strand.
GCAGCGGTACCCTGTTCAACGGTTGCTGGTAGGTCACGTAGCGCACTACGTCGCGCATCAGGCGGATAAACGGCAGGTTGATCGATTCGCGCAGGGCGTCCTTGAGCGTAGGGTTGCGTCCGTTGTCTTCCTTGCGGAAGTTGTTGAACACGTGCATGCCGCCGCCGGTGAAGAACGACTCGCCCGTGCTGGCCGAGTACTTGCGTTCAAGGGCGGCATCGAGCATGGCGTCCAGGCTCTGGTTCTTGCTGTTCTGCATCAGCCAGTCCAGTGACCAGCGGCTGATGATGTCCAGGTCGGCAACCTCGACTTGCTTGAGCTGGGCAGCAGTCTTGCCGGCATATTTGTCATGCAGCTCGGCGACGATTTCCAGGTAGGTGGTCAGCACCCGGAGCTTGGCGGTGGAACCGAGCTCCAGCTTGCTGCCTTCGTTGATGTCGAATGGCTGATCGGTGCTGTCGGTCTGGACCCGCACCCGCGAGCCGTCGGCAGTGCGTTCGAACAGGGTGAAACTGTAGCTGACCTGGTCGGTGGTCTTGGCGGTCAGCAGACGCTCGCCGATCAGGCCGATCTGTGCGGCGAAGGCCGGGTCGGCCAGGTGCCTGAGGTACTCGCTGACTTGCAGCTGCAGGTCAGCTTGCAAGGTGCTGGTGGCCGAAAGGTCCAGGCGGTCGAGGTCGTACAAGGGGCGGTTGAGCATGGCCGAAAGACGGTTGCGGGCCAGGCTGATGCCCTTGTTGGTGACGATCGGCACGATCGTTGGCTGCGCGACCCAGTCGCGATAAACGGCCTTGCTGGCCAGCGCGGCATCGGCCAGCGATTGGGGAATGATCTGGTTCGCCGCCAGGACGCGTACGTGGGCGTCGGTCAGTTCTGCCAGCTCGATGCGGCCCTTGGAGAGGTAGTGCGATGGCCGGCGCTGGGCAATCATCAATGACAGCACCTGGCGCAACGCAAGGCCACGGGCTGCCAGGCTCTGGGCATCGGTGGCGGTGTCGTTGAGGGCGCTGTTGACCTGGTCGAAATCTGCGCCGTACCACACGCGCAGGCCTTCGGCCATGCCGTGCACCTCGCCATGGCCCGGCACGGCGGAAAGGGGCACGCTGTTGAGGTAGTCACGCACGATGCGCTGACGCGCCTCGGTCGTGTCCGGCCCGCCCTGATAGGCGCGCACGCTGGCCGAAATCATCTGCCGGATCTTCTCGGCACCCGACACGGTGAGCCCGTCAGGCGAGTGGCGGTATTTCTCAAGCTGGGTGGCCAGGGTACTGCCACCGGCCGACTGGCCGGGCAGGGCCAGGTAGCGTGCGATCTGGCTGTAGGCGGCCTTGGCGAAACGGGGCCAGTCCACCGCCGGGTTGTTGCGCGGGTCACGGGTATCGAGCAGGTCACGGTTCTCGATGAACAACAGGCTGTTGACCACCACCGGGGGAATCGAAGCGAAATCCGGATACAGGTACTGTGGGTATTGATACTGGTAGAGCATGTCGCCCCGGCAATCGGTGATGGCAAGGCCCGCCTGGACCTTCTCGATATACGGCGCGAACAGCCCATGATCGACGTAGTTGACCAGCGCCGGTGAGAAGCGCACCTGTTGGCTGATCAGGTAATCGCGCTTGAGCAGGCGCGGCAGGAATTCGCCCAGGGCGCTGTAGCCCAGGCGCTTGTCGAACGGCCCTTCCCCCGGGTAAACGATGGCATCGCTTGGGCCAGGCTGCAGCGAGTAGGTCAGGGTGCTTGCCAGCTTGCTGAACTCGCGCGATTGCAGCTCGGAGGTGCGGAACTCTTCATACGCCGCGAAGCCGACGGCGCCGGCCGCCACCAGCAGGATCAGAATGATCAGCCGCCACCATAGCCGGCGCTGACGGGGGGACTTGGGTTCTGGCGTCTCGGCAGGCGTATGTTCGGGTGCTTCCTTGGTGTTTGGTTCCGTTTGCCACAGTGCGCCCATAATCGTCTATCCAGCCAGGTATTTTCGTCTTGCTTGCCTGAAGCTTAGACGTTGCGCCGGGTATGTGAAAATTTTGTGGAAACTGCGAAATAAAGCGGGTGCGCGGCCCGGCCGCGCCTGGCCTTTACGCGGCAACCTCGCTGTTGGGCTCGAAGCTATCCGCCCGGGCCAATTGCCACATGCGCGAATAGAATTGCCCATCGACTTCGCCGGTCAACAACTCGCCTGGCTTGAGAAACACATGCATCTGCGAGAACAGCTTGATCTCGGTCGCCGAAATACGCCGTACCAGGTGCTTGGCTTCCAATTGCGATGGGTGCTCCAGCCCCGCTGCCGCAAGCATTTCGGCCAGGGCGCGCAGGGTATTGCGGTGGAAATTCACGACCCGCTCGGCCTTGTCTGGTACTACCAGCGCGCGCTGGCGCAGCGGATCTTGCGTAGCCACGCCCGTCGGGCACTTGTTGGTGTGGCAGCTCTGGGACTGGATGCAGCCGATGGCGAACATGAAGCCACGCGCACTGTTGGCCCAGTCCGCGCCGATGGCCAGTACGCTGGCGATGTCAAAGGCACTGACGATCTTGCCACTGGCACCGAGCTTGATCTTGTCGCGCAGGTTCAGCCCCACCAGGGTGTTATGCACGAACAACAGGCCTTCGCGCAGCGGCACGCCGATGTGGTCGGTGAATTCCACGGGTGCTGCGCCGGTACCGCCTTCCTTGCCGTCTACCACGATGAAGTCAGGCAGGATGCCGGTTTCCAGCATGGCCTTGGCAATGCCCATGAACTCCCACGGGTGGCCCAGGCAGAGTTTGAAACCCACTGGCTTGCCGCCAGACAGCTCGCGCAACTGAGCGATGAACTGCATCATCTCGATGGGTGTGGAGAACGCACTGTGCCGGGACGGGGAAATGCAGTCCTCACCCAGTGGCACGCCGCGGGTATCGGCAATTTCCTGGGTGACCTTGTGCTTGGGCAGTATACCGCCGTGCCCAGGCTTGGCCCCCTGACTCATCTTGACCTCGATCATGCGCACCTGCGGGCTGCGCGCCTGTTCGGCAAAACCTTGCGGGTCGAAACGACCGTTCGGGGTGCGGCACCCAAAATAACCGCTGCCCAACTCCCATACCAGGTCGCCGCCGTGCTCACGGTGGTAGGGGCTGATGCTGCCTTCGCCGGTATCATGGTGAAAGTTGCCCCGCTTCGCGCCCTGGTTCAACGCACGAATGGCGTTGGCGCTGAGCGAGCCAAAGCTCATGGCGGAAATGTTGAAGATCGAGGCCGAGTACGGCTGGCTGCACTGCGGCCCACCGATGGTGATGCGAAAGCTTGTGGGATCGGCCAACGGCGCCGGGCGCATGGAATGACCGATGAACTCGAAGCCCGATGCATAGACATCGATCAGGGTGCCGAACGGCTTGTCCGACACCTCGTTCTTGGCTCTGGAATAGACCAGCGAGCGCTGCGCGCGGGAGAAAGGCAGGGCGTCGCTGTCGGCCTCAAGCAGGTACTGGCGGATTTCCGGGCGGATGGTTTCCACCAAATAGCGGATGTTGCCCAGAATCGGGTAGTTACGGCGCACGGCATGGCGTTTCTGCAGCAGGTCGACCAGGCCGATCAGGCTGAGTACGCCAGTTGTCAGGGTGAACGGCCAGAGCCATTCATGGTGTGCGAACGGCAGTGTCGCCAAGGTGAAAACGATGCACGCGGCGAACACCGCATAACGGCTGAGAAGTGACAGGCTCATACAGGGTCCTTGCGATGGCTCGGTCAGGCTCACGGCCTGGGCTGAGCCCCGACCATAGCCAACTTGCCCGTCGCTGCAAAGGCCGCATCGCGCAGCAGCAGCTGATGCCACTGCGCCTGCTCTGGCGCCGAAGCCTCGACCAGGTAGTGGTAGCGCTTGCCTACTCGCGCAGCCACCGGCACGCCGTCGCGGTAGAGCAGACGGTTGCCGCTGATGGCCGGCACTTTGGTGCCCGGTAGCAGCGAGCCGATCAGGTTCAGCGGATCGCTGGCGCTGACCACCACCAGCGTGCCGTTCGCCTCTTGTCGGCGAACCTGGCGCAGCAGAGCCACGGCCTCGGGCAGTGCAAATTGCTCACCGGACAACCCGGCGATAAAACGTCCGCCGCGTATTTCCCCGCGCGCTTCCAGGCGCTGGTAGCAGCGCAGAAGTTCACGCCAGGGCGGTAGCACATCGCTCTCGCGCGCCAGCAGGCGCCAGCAGATCACCCCGTAGCGCTGCAGCAGGATGCGCGCGATGCTTTCCAGACGTTGTTCCTGATCCAGCTCGGCTTCGCTGCGGCGCAGCAGGGCCCAGCGCCCTGCGTACATCATGCTGCTGGACAAAGGCGGGTGGCCGAAGCGGGGTCGGCGCGTGGTGCGTCGGGCGGCCGGGGCGATCAGGCTGCGCAAGCCGGTGAAACTGTCGGCATTGACCAGGCCAGCACCGACCAGCGCTTGCAATGCCGTTTCCAGCTCGCTGGGCAGCAGACGGGCCTCCTGGGCCAGTTCATCGAAGAACAGCGCGCCATGGATTTTGAGGGCATCATGTACCCGTTGCGCGCGTGGGCCCAGTGCTTCGACGCACGGTGGCGGGGCCAGGCTGCGCCACAGCTGCAGGTGTTCGCGAGGCAACAACACCAACGGCGTACTGGCCACAGTGCTGGCCGCCACCGTACTCGCCAGCCGGCTCCAGGCGAACTGCCCACTGCGGCAGGCGTCGTCGAGCCAGCTGGGGCTGTAATCGCGCACGCGCGCAGGCAGCACTTCCGCTTCCCATGCGCCGGCCGCGCTTGGAAAGCCCTGTAGCTGGGTCAACACCCCAGGCAGCGCCTGTGGCCCTTTCAACTGCTGATCGGCCGCCAGGTGTTGCCAGTGGAACAGAAAGCGCATGAAATCCTGCAGGCTGACAGGCTCGATTTCCCGGCGTAGACGTTTGACGGTGTAGCGGTGGATCCGAGCCAGCAAGTGGCGTTCGCACCATTCGGGTTCGTTGGCATCCGGGCTGAAGTGCCCCTTGAGCACATACCCTTGGCCTTGCAGCCGAGCCAACGCCTGCTCCACATCCGCGATGGACTTGCCCAACGGCGCCGCAATCGTGGCAGTGCTGGCAGGCCCGTGGCCGCTCAGGCGGGCACGCAGCAGCTCAGGCAACGCCAGGTCACTCTCGACCGGCTGCTCGAAGCCCGGCAGCGGCTCGACGGCGGGTGCCAAGCGACAACCTGGATAGACGGCCTGCAACAGCGTCAGGCGCTCGCGCGCCAGCCATAGCCTGTGGTCAGGCAGGTAGACAGCTCGCCCGCGTTTAGCCAGGTGGTCGAGGTGCGCGCTCCAGCCTGGCTCTGCCTGGGCCTCTTGCTGGGCAATGGCGCCCAGGCTCATCAACGTCTCATGCATTTCGTCGGGGTTGCCAGGCTGTGGCCAGGCTTCGGCCGCCACTGCCGCTATCGCCTCGGCATCCAGCGCACCCAGTTCATCGCCTGGCTGCACATCTGCCCAGCGCCGGTTGAGTACCGCCTGGGTACGCCGCTCCTCCAGCGGAGCATCATCCAGAAAAGCGTAGGGCCTGGCGTTGAGAATGGCCGATGCCAGCGGCGAGGGCGCCGGCAAGTCACACGAGCGCAAACGCACGGTGCCGTTTTCGATGCGTTTTAGCAACGCCAGCCAGCCATCGCAGTCCATGGCTTCGTGCAGGCAATCGTCGAGGGTCTGGCGAACCAGCGGATGTTCCGGCACCTGCCGCTCCCCGGACAGGTTTTCCAGGCAGGCGAGCTGATCGGGAAACACCGAGGCGATCAGGTCTTCGCTTTTCATGCGCTGGATTTGCGGCGCCACCTTGCGGCCACCTGCAAAGCGCGGCAAGGCCATCGCCACGCCCGCGCTCCAGCGCCAGCGGACGCCGAACAGCGGCGCGTCGAGCACGGCCTGGATCAGCACCTGCTCGGCGCTGCGGCTGTCAAGGTAGCGCCAAACGTCGGCAAGCTCGAAGCTATGGCTGGTCGACAAGGACAGCACGATGGCATCTTCACTGGCTGCCGCTTGCAGCTCGAAATTGAACGTGCGGCAGAACCGCTTGCGCAGGGCCAGGCCCCACGCGCGGTTGATGCGGCTGCCGAACGGCGAATGGATGATCAGCTGTGTGCCGCCTGATTCATCGAAGAAACGCTCCATCACCAGGGTGTCCTGGGAGGGCAGGGCACCCAGTACCTGCTGGGTTCGGGCCAGGTAGTCGAGCAACTGCTCGGCACAGCCGGCCTCCAGCTCGAACGTGGCTTGCAGCCAGGCCAGCACCGGCGGCAACTGGCCACTGGCGTCTTGCAGGCGCGCGTCGATCTGCCCCTGCAGCCTGGCCACCGCTGCGCTGAGCTCGCGGCTGCGCCCTGGGGCTTCGCCTAGCCAGAACGGGATGGTGGGGGGCAGACCGTGGGCATCTTCCACCCGGACCCGCCCTGCCTCCACGCGCAGAATGCGATAGGAGGCATTGCCCAGTTGGAAAATGTCGCCGGCGATACTCTCCACGGCAAAGTCTTCGTTGACGCTGCCGATGTTCAGCGCCTGTGGCTCGAGCAGAACGGCGTAGTCGGCGTTGTCGGGGATGGTCCCGCCACTGGTCAAGGCGGTGAGCTGACTGCCACGGCGCCCCCGCACCATGCCGCTGACGGCATCGCGGTGCAGATAGGCCCCGCGCACGCCCTGACGACCGTTGTAGCCTTCGGCGAGCATGGCCACCAACGCCTCGAAGTGCGCATACTCCAGCGTTTCGAACGGCATGGCCTGGCGCAGGCAGTCGAACAGGGCCCGTTCGTGCCAGGGCTGGTTGCTGGCCTCGGCGACGATCTGCTGGGCCAACACATCCAGCGGCGCCTGAGGCACCTGCACTTCATCCAACTCGCCGCGGCGCACGCAGTCGAGCAGCGCCACGCATTCGATCAGGTCGTCTCGCGACGTCGCGAACAGCCGCCCCTTGGGTATCCCGTTCACCTGATGCCCGGCACGCCCCACGCGTTGCAGCAAAGCGGCGATCGAGCCAGGCGAGGCGATCTGACACACCAGCTCGATGTCGCCGATGTCGATGCCAAGCTCCAGCGAAGCCGTGGCCACCAACACCTGCAAATCGCCCGCTTTCAAGCGCTGTTCGGCACTCAGGCGCATTTCCTTGGACAGGCTACCGTGGTGGGCAGCCACCGCAGCCGAGCCTAGCCGGTCACTCAGGTGCCGGGTGATGCGCTCGGCCAGCCGCCGGGTGTTGACGAACACCAGGGTGGTGCGGTGCCCGCGGGCTAACTCTGCCAGGCGGTCATACACCAGCCCCCAGGCATCAAGGGCCAGTACCGCCCCCAACGGCACGGGCGGGATCTCGATGGCCAGGTCGCGCTGGCGCGCGTGGCCGACGTCGACGATGGCACAGGCGCGTGCGCCGCCCACCAGAAACTGCGCCACGCGTTCGACCGGGCGCTGGGTGGCAGACAGGCCGATCCGGCGCAGCGGGCGGTTGCACAGCGCTTGCAGGCGCTCCAGGGTCAGCGCCAGGTGACAACCCCGCTTGTTGCCGGCCAGCGCGTGTATTTCATCGACGATGACGGTATGCACCGTGCGCAGGCCTTCGCGTCCGGAGGCCGAGCCCATCAGCACATACAAGGATTCTGGCGTGGTGACCAGAATGTGAGGCGCCTGCTTGCGCATGGCGGCGCGCTCTTTGTGCGGGGTATCGCCTGTACGTACCGCCGTGGTGACGATGGGTGCTTCATGACCTTGCGCCTGGAGCGTGCGCCGGATGCCCTCCAGCGGTGCTTGCAGGTTCAGGCGTATGTCGTTGGAAAGCGCTTTCAAGGGCGAAACGTAGATGACCTGCGTGCGGGCAGGCAATGCCCCATTCTGCTCAAGGCCTTGGCGAAACAGCTCGTCGAGCACCGCCAGAAACGCACTGAGCGTCTTGCCCGAGCCGGTCGGCGCAGCGAGCAGCATGGATTCACCGGCATGGATCAGCGGCCAGGCCTGGGCCTGGGCGTCGGTTACCGACGGGTAATGGTCTGCGAACCAGGCGGCAACGCCTGGATGAAACAGTTCAAGCGCTCGATGGTGCTGTGCTGGAGGGGTCATGTATGGGTTTATGGAGGGTTGCAGCCAGGTTGGCAAGTGACCGTTCGTCCGTCAGCGTGGCGATCGGGCAACGGCTTGTCACGGCGAGGAGGCCGTGGGATGCTCGCCGGCCATTTTCAGGGAGATCACTCATGGCCACTATCATCCGCATCGCTGCGGCCTTGCTGCTGGACCCGCAAGGCCGCACGCTGTTGGTGCGCAAGCGCGGAACCCAGGCGTTCATGCAACCGGGCGGCAAGATCGATGCCGGAGAAACCCCGGTTCAGGCGTTGGCCCGTGAGCTGTTCGAGGAATTGGGGCTGCAGATCGACCCCGCCGAGGCCGTGCGCCTTGGCCAATTCAGCGCCCCGGCGGCCAACGAGCCGGGTTGCGAAGTGCAGGCCGAGCTGTTCCGGGTGGACTGCGCGGCGCCGGTAACGCCGGCAGCCGAAATCGAGGAAGTGACCTGGCTGGCCGCGGACCAGGCGCCAGCGGTCATTCTCGCGCCCTTGACCCGTGACCTGATACTGCCGCTCTACCGCGAGCTGGTCAGCGTACCGCGCTGACACCGTCGAGCGTGGCAAAGGAAGTGTCCTTGGCCGTCAGCAGGAAGTCGCGCATGTAGGGCGCATCGAGCATATCGGTGCGCACGGCGGCGTAGAGCGTGGCGAACAGGCCTTTTTCGCCCAGGCGCTTGCCTTTGACGTAGCCGCGCGAGCTGTATTCATGCAGGGCCCAGTGGGGCATGCCACACACCCCACGACCGCTGGCCACCAGCTGCATCATCATGACCGTGAGCTCGGAGTTGCGCACGGTTGCAGGCTCGATGTCGGCCGGTTCCAGGAAGCGGGTGAATATGTCCAGGCGGTCGCGTTCCACCGGGTAGGTGATCAGCGTCTGGTCGGCCAGGTCCTGGGGCACGACATACGGCTTGCTGGCCAACGGGTGCTGATTGGCCACCGCCAGCATGGCCTCGTAGGTGAACAGCGGGACGTAGGTGATGCCGGCCAAGTCCAGGGGGTCGGAGGTCACCACCAGATCCAGATCGCCCCGGGCCAAGGCCGGCAGGGGCGCGAACGCGAAGCCGGAGGCCAGGTCCAGCTCCACTTCAGGCCAGGCATCGCGGAACTGATCGATGGTGGGCATCAGCCACTGGAAGCAGCTGTGGCATTCGATGGCCATGTGCAAGCGACCTGCGGTGCCGCCTGCCAGTCTGGCGATGTCGCGCTCGGCGCCGCGCAATAGCGGCAGCGTCGCGTCGGCCAGTTGCAGCAGCCGCAGGCCGGCGCTGGTGAAGCGTATGGGCTTGCTCTTGCGTACGAACAACGTCAGGCCCAGGCGCTCTTCGAGCTCCTTGAACTGATGGGACAGGGCCGACTGCGTCAGGTGCAGCCGCTCGGCAGCTTCGACCAGGCTGTCTGCTTCGCGCAGGGCATGAAGGGTTTTCAGGTGGCGAATCTCCAGCACAGCTGACTCCGGGGGTTTGACTGAGGGTGAAAAATGTGGAGTTGAGTTTCCCTCATGTTGGCGCCGCTGTCGACCGCGTTGTGTTTAGCAGGCAGGTGTTCGGCTACCGGCAACGCGTGCCAATACCCCGGCGCTGCATGCTAGCCAAGCCCATATTTCTTCACTTTGTCGAACAACGTGGTTTTCGCCATGCCCAGCTCCTGGCTTGCCTGGCTCAGGTTACCGCCCGTGCGTTGCAGGGCATCACTGAGCAGGTTGCGCTCGAAGGCTTCCACTGCCTCGGCAAAGCCAAGCCCCTGGCTGGCAGTGCCCGTAGGGCCTTTCTTGAAAGCCGGCAGACCCAGTGCATAGCGTTCGGCCACGTTACGCAGCTCGCGGACATTGCCTGGCCAGTCATGGGACATCAGCCGTGACAGCGTCTGGCTATCCAGGGTGGGGGTTTCCCGGTCGAACCGCAGGGCCGATTGCTGCAAGAAATGTTCGAACAGTTGCAGAACGTCTTCGCGGCGCTCACGCAGCGGTGGCAGTTCGAGGGTGACCACGTTCAGGCGGTAATACAGGTCGCTGCGAAACTGCCCGCTCTGCCCCAAGCTATCGAGGTCGGCCTTGGTCGCCGCGATGAGACGGCAATCGACCGCAATGCTCTGGTTCGAGCCAAGCCGCTCCAAGGTGCGCTCCTGCAGCACCCTCAGCAACTTGATCTGCAGGTTGATCGGCATGCTTTCCACTTCATCAAGGAACAGCGTACCGCCGTTGGCGTGCTCGATCTTGCCGATGCGGCGTTTGCCAGCGCCGGTGAACGCGTTGGCCTCGTGGCCGAAAATCTCGCTCTCGAACAGGTTCTCCGGCAGGCCACCGCAGTTCAGGGCCACGAATGGCTGGCCCTGGCGACGGCTGAAGTCATGCAGGCAGCGGGCGACCAGTTCCTTGCCCGTGCCGGTTTCACCCTCGATCAGCACATTGGCGGAGGTGTCAGCCACGTTTGCGATCAGTTCGCGCAGGTGCTCCATGGCGGGCGAGCGACCAATGATGCGCCCCTCCAGGCTGCTATGCCCGGCAAGCTGGCGGCGCAGCGCTGACACTTCGCGGGACAGGCCGCGCTGTTCGAGCGCGCGGCGCACCACATCGACCAGGCGTTCAGGGGAGAAGGGCTTTTCCATGAAGTCATAGGCGCCGTTACGCATGGCACCGACGGCCATGTCGATGTCGCCATGCCCGGTGATCAGCACCACCGGCAGGCTGCGATCACGCGCCTTGAGGCGGTTGAGCAATTCCAGGCCGTCGATGCCCGGCAAGCGGATGTCGCTGACCACGATGCCGGCAAAGTCATCGCCGATGCGCTCCAGCGCCTGTTCGGCACTGCCCACGCCTTCGCAGCTGATGTCCTCCAGCGCCAGTGCCTGCTGGCAGCCAAGAAGCACATGGGGATCGTCTTCGACGATCAGGACGGTGAGAGGCACTTGAGTCATGGGGAGTCTGCCGATTCGCTGGGGGTAGAGGCCAGGGGCAGGATCAGCACGAAGGCTGTACCGCCGCTGGCAGGGTGCTCGACGCTAAGGCTGCCCTTGGCGGCAGCGGCAAGGCTCGCCGACAGGGTGAGGCCCAGGCCGAGGCCATCGTCGCCCGGTTTGGTGGTGAAGAAGGGTTCGAACAGGTGCTTGCGTGCCTCTGGGTCGATGCCGTGGCCATTGTCACGGACCTGCAAACGGTATTTGTCTGCTTGCAGTTCGCCTTCCAGCCACAAGGCCGGTTGTGGCTGCACGGCCATGGCGTCCAGGGCGTTGCCGATCAGGTTGACCAGAATCTGCTCCAGGCGGGTCTGATCGATGGCCAGTTGCAGGTCCTCGTAATGACGGTGTATCTGCAGGTGGCTGCTGCTAATGCGGTCGGCCAGTACCTGCAGGCTGGCTTCGACCGCCTTGGCGAGCGACGCCTGACCACTGTCGTCGGTGCGCCGGGCGAACGAGCGCAGGCTGGCGGTGATGCGGCCCATGCGGTCGACCAGGCCATTGATGGTGCGCAGGTTGGTGCTGGCGGTGTCCAGGGCACCGCGTTCGATGAACCGAACGGTATTGCCCGACAATGTGCGCAGCGCTGCCAGCGGCTGATTAAGTTCATGGGCGATGCTGGTGGACATCTGCCCGATTGCCGCCAACTTGCCAGCCTGCACCAGTTCGTCTTGCGCCTGGCGCAGGGTCTGCTCGGCATGGCGGCGTTCGCGTATCTGCCCTTTGAGCCGTTCGTTGCTGGCCCGCAGGTCGGCGGTGCGCTCGGCAATGCGGCGCTCGAGCTGGCTGTTGGCTTCTTCCAGTGCCTCACGGGCTGCCAACCGGGTGGCGATGACCTTGCGCCGCTCGTTCCAGGCAATGCCGAGAATGGTCAGCAAGGCAAACGCCACACCGACCAGAATGCCTTGCACCATGGATTCGCGGCGCAGGTCCTGAAGCGGCGTCAGTAGCGTGAAGTGCCAGGGCGTATCGACCAGGCGACGCGTCTGGGCCAGGTAGGCCACTTCATGCGGGTTGCCCTGGGCCGTTTCGCTGTTGGCGGGGAAGGTCAATTTTTCTACCCCGTCGGCGAGGGTTTCACGCCCCAGCGGTTGCAGTTCGTTGAGCGGCCACCAGTAGTACTGCAGGCTGCGCGCCAGGCGTTCCTTGGTTTGCGGCGTCAGTGGGCGCACCGATTTCAGGCGCCGGGCAGGATCGCTGGAGAGGATGATGATCCCGTTCTCATCGCTGACGAAGGCTTCCAGGCGGGCGCGCTGCCAACGTTCTTCGAGGGTGTCCAGGCGCACCTTGATCACGGCCACGCCGATGATCTTGCCGTGCTCCTCGAGCCCATGGGCCAGGTAATAGCCAGCTTCGCCCGTGGTGCTGCCGATGCCGTAGAACCGCCCTGGTTCACCGCGCACGGCGGTCTGGAAATAGGCGCGGAATGAAAGGTCCTCACCCAGGAACGAGTCGGTATCGCGCCAGTTGCTGGTGGCCTGCACCCGCCCTTGGGTGTCGAGCACGAAGATCGCGCGGCTGCGGCTGCGCCGGTTGAGGCCTTCGAGGTATTCGTTGACGGTTTGCCGTGAGCCACCATCAGGGTCGGTCAACAGGTGCGACACACTGTCTTCGAGTTCCAGCAGGCTGGGAAGGTAGGTGTACTTGCTGATCTCGCTTTCCACGGTGCGCGCATGCAGTTCCAGCTGGCGCTCGCCATTTTCGCTGAGCACGCGTATGCCATTGCTTTCACTGATCAGGTATCCGGCCAGGCCCAACCCGATCATCAGCAGGATGATCAGCGGGGGCAACAACAGCTGGCGGACGAGGCGGGCGTTCACGGCAGGTTTGGCAGGCAGCAGAAGCGAGGGGTCGCATTTCATCACAGTGGCCTTGTCACGACCAGCGCCCGCTGCCCGAAGGGGCAGCAGGGCCGACCGGCTCGGTGAGGCAGGATCAGTGCTGAAGGATCTTGCTCAGGAAGTGCTGCGTGCGTTCGTGCCGGCTTTCGGGGTGGCCGAAGAAGTCTTCCTTCTGGCAGTCCTCGATGATGTGCCCTTTGTCCATGAAGATGACGCGGTTGGCAACCTTGCGGGCAAAGCCCATTTCGTGGGTCACGCACATCATGGTCATGCCTTCGTGGGCCAGCTCGACCATCACGTCCAGCACTTCGTTGACCATCTCCGGGTCCAGTGCCGACGTGGGCTCGTCGAACAGCATGACGATCGGGTCCATGGACAGCGCACGCGCGATGGCGACCCGTTGCTGCTGGCCACCGGATAGCTGGCCGGGGTGCTTCTTGGCATGGGCACTCAAGCCAACCCGGTCGAGCAGGGCCAGGCCCTTCTTGGTAGCTTCGGCCTCACTGCGGCCCAGCACCTTGCGCTGGGCGATGGTCAGGTTTTCGGTGATGGTCAGGTGCGGGAACAACTCGAAATGCTGGAAGACCATGCCCACGCGCGAGCGCAACTTGGGCAGGTTGGTCTTGGAGTCGGCGATCGAAGTGCCATCGACCACGATGTCACCTTTCTGGAAGGGCTCCAGCGCGTTCACGCACTTGATCAGGGTGGACTTGCCCGAACCTGAAGGCCCGCACACCACGACCACCTCGCCTTTCTTCACCTCGGTGCTGCAATCGGTCAGCACCTGGAAGTCGCCGTACCACTTGTTGACGTTCTTGATGGAAATCATACGGTGATCCTTTTTTGCAGGCGCTTGACCAGCCAGGAAGCGGAGAAGCTGATGATGAAGTACACGATACCGGCGAAGATCAGGAACTCATGGGAGCGCCCGATGATGTCGCCGTTGGAGCGTGCCGAGTTGAGGAAGTCGACCAGGCCCACCGTGTAGACCAGGGAGGTATCCTGGAACAGGATGATGCTTTGCTGCAGCAGCAACGGGGTCATCTTGCGGAAAGCCTGGGGCAGGATGATCAGGCGCATGGTCTGGCTGTAGGTCATGCCCAGCGCTTGAGCTGCGCCCATCTGGCCCTTGGAGATCGACTGCACCCCGGCGCGCACGATTTCGCAGAAGTAGGCCGCTTCGAACATCATGAAGGCGACCACGCAGGAGGTGAAGGCACCGACTGGCGTGTCTTGCCCGGTGATCCAGCGCAGCACGAACGGTACCGCCAGGTAGAACCAGGTGATCACCAGCAGCAGCGGAATCGAACGGAAATAGTTGACGTAGGCGCCAGCCAGCCTGGACAGCAACTTGTTCGACGACAGGCGCATCAGCGCCAGCACGGTGCCCAGGACGATACCGCCTATGACGCCCATCACCATCAGTTGCAAGGTCATGGCCATGCCATCCCAGAGGGCGGGCAGGGCGGGGATGATTTCGCTGAAATCCAGGTCCATTTACTTGCCCCCCACGGAGATCAGGCCAGGTACGGAAACTTTCTTCTCGACCATGCGCATGAGCAGCATCAGGCCCATGTTGAGGGTGAAGTAGATCAAGGTGGCCAGGGTGAAGGCCTCGAACAGGTTGGCCGAGAATTCGGCGGTCTGCTTGGTCTGGGCCAGCAGTTCCATCAGGCCGATCAGCGAGGCTACCGAGGAGTTCTTGAACACGTTCAGGAATTCGGAGGTGAGTGGCGGGATGATGATCCGGTAAGCCTGAGGCAGCAGCACGTTGGTGTAGATCTGCGGCAAGCTGAAGCCCATCGCTCGCGCTGCCGCTTCCTGGCCACGGGGCAGTGCCTGGATGCCGGTACGCACCTGCTCGCACACCCGTGCGGCGGTGAACAGCCCCAGGCACACGACCACACTGATCAAGGCCGACGTGGTGGGGTTGAGGTCCTGCTTGAACCACTCCTGCAGCCCCTCGGGCAGCAGGTCTGGCACCAGGAAGTACCAAATGAACAGCTGCACCAGCAACGGCACGTTGCGGAACAGCTCGACGTAAGCGGTGGCGATACCGGAAACGAGCCGATTGGGCACGGTACGCATCACGCCCAGGACCGACCCCAGCAGCAAGGCGATGATCCAGGCAGAAATGGCGATGGCGATGGTCCACCCCAGGCCGGTGATATACCAGTCCAGATAGGTTTCGCTGCCTACGCCGGTGGACTTGAAGAATACGCCCCAGTCCCAGTTGTAATTCATCGGGATTTCCCCTCAGACGATTGTTTCACGGGCACCTTCCAGCATCCGAGGGCACGATGCCCTCGGATGAAAGGTTAGACACTAACGGGGAGCCTGCCGGTTTAATTCGCGCCTTGCAGCGCGACAGGCTCCTGGCTGGGGGTCAGGATTTCTTGTCGTCCGCCGCCTTGTCGGTCGGCTCGGCGATCAGCTTCTTGAGCTCGTCGCTCATCGGGAACTGCAGGTTCAGGCCTTTGGGCGGGATAGGCTGCTGGAACCACTTGTCGTAGCTCTTGTTGACTTCGCCGGACTTGAAATAGCCCACGATTGCATCGTCGACGGCCTTCTTGAAGGGCTCGTCACCCTTGCGCACCATGCAACCATAGATTTCATAGGATTGCGGGGTGCCGGTGATCACCCAGTCCGACGGCTTGCGAGCCTTGGCCATTTCACCAGCGAGCAGTGCGTCATCCATCATGAAGGCAACGGCCCGGCCGCTTTCGAGCATGTTGAAGGCTTCACCGTGGTCCTTGGCGGAGATCACGTTCATCTTCATCTGCTTGTCAGCGTTCATGGCCTTGAGGAGGCGCTCGGAAGTGGTGCCTGCGGTGGTCACCACGTTCTTGCCGGCAAGGTCCGGGAAGTCCTTGTAGGCCGGCTGGCCGTCCTTCACCTTGGTCAGCAGGCGAGTACCGACTTCGAAGATGCCCACCGTGAAGCCGACTTGCTGCTGACGCTCGACGTTGTTGGTGGTGGAACCGCACTCAAGGTCGACGGTGCCGTTCTGCACCAACGGGATGCGGGTCTGGGACGTGACGAGGTTGTAACGAACCTTGATGTCGGTGCCCAGTTGTTTCTTCAGAGCGTCGACGACGGCAAGCTGGATGTCGTGGGAGTAGCCTACCGGTTCTGGCTTGCCTGTCAGGTAGGAAAACGGGATGGAGGAGTCGCGATGGCCCAGGGTGATGGTGCCTGAATCCTTGATCTTCTTCAGGGTGCCGGTGAGTTCTTCGGCCATGGCCGGCGAAGCGATCACAGCAGCCGCGATAGCGGCGCCCAGCAATTGACGAACGATGCGCATCAAATTTTCCTCGACGTGTTTGTTTTTTTTATGGAGCCGTTGGCGGACTCTTTCGTTCAACGGATACGGCAGCTGTTGCATCCGGTTGAATTGATCTGAGCAGAAGTCGTGCCAAGGTCCATGAACGATGTTAGCCCCGCTCAAACCTCGGGCGTTAGCCTTGTTCACCGTTTTCGACGGATTCGGCTTGGTCGGAAACTCGAATGAGCGGCTGATTTGCGTTCGGTTATCCGAACGAATAGGTCCAATCTGCATCCAGCGATATATAACACTTCTCCATGACGGTGCGGTGTTCTGCTCGATCATTTCCGAACAAGAGGATGATCCGTGGCAGATAACGCGATACCCCAGACGAGCGTGGATGCACTCGTGGCGCGATCATTGCCCGCTTGGCTGCGCGAGGCTCACCCAGACCTGCTGACGACCTTTCACCGTGCGCTCGAGCTTGAGCAGGCATCGGCCGAAGCGGTCAAGGCGCGCCTGAAGACGTTGCCCAGGTTGGAGGCCTTTGCCCGGCCCTTGTTGCAGGCAGCCCTGCGAGCCGACGGCCTGGCCGACGTGAACGTGGACACCGCCCGGGTCGTGATCCATGACAAGGTTCCTTTGCCCAGCGCCGCCCCGCGCCTGCAGATACCCATGAGGACGTTGTACAGCGCCCAGTCATTGCTGGCCGCTGCCCTGCACAATTTTCACGAAAGCGAAACCCTTCCCAGCCTGCATCGGCGCGCCTCTCTAAGGGCGGCAGATGGCACGGTATTGGCGCTTTCCTTCGAGGCGTTTGCCCGCCTGTGTCGAAAGCTGGATCTGGGTGGCCAGTACCAGAGCCTGCTGCGCGCTTGTCTGAGCCCCAAAGCGCGCCCTCCAGCACCGGCCGACTTTGCGCAGCTGGCCGTCCAGCGGATGTTCGAAGAGCGTCTGCGCGCCGCGCTCGACGTCGCGGTCCGAATGGCTCGGCTAAAAGGGCACCTGACAGAAACCGACTACCTGCGCCTGCTGCCGCTGATCGCCGTGAAGCCGATGGTGCCAGCCGTGAGTGGAGCGCTGCAGGCCTTCGAGCTGTTTGCACTGGGCAAATGTGTCGAAGGCTGCATGGTCATCGAGTTGCGAAGCGCGACGCAAGGGCCAGTGGAAGGGTTGATAAGCTGGTTCCCAGGGGACCCCGTGCAACCGATCAGGCGTCATGCAACGTGGGCTGCGGTGTACGAGGGCATCGGCCAGCGGTTGCGCGAGCGCAGTTACACGCACTATGTCGCCGGGCTCATCACCCAGCGCGAGGTTCCTTCGTTTCTGGCGCAGTTGGCACAGTTGAAGAAGGCTGACAGTGGCTCGGCAGCGCTCGATGTGGAAGGCCGGCATTTCGCAATCGAAGGTCCGGTATTTGCCTGCCTGAGCAAGCGACTGTTCGACCGGATGATCGATGATGCGAGGGTACTGGCCGTACCCACCGACGACCTGACCCAACTAGAACGGCATGAGCGTCTTGAAGCGTTGAAGGGGGCCGGGCTCGATGCGCTCACCCTCGCTGCGTTGTTCGTCCCAGGCCTGGGCGAGCTGTTGTTCGTGCCTCTGGCGGTAGACGTGATGCGCGAGGTCTACGACGGTTACGAGGCTTGGCGAGTCGGCGACCGGCAACAGGCTCTGGCCCACGCCTTCAATGTGGCGCAGGTCGTGGCCACGGGGGCACTGTTGGGAGCGGGACAGGCGGCGCTCGGTGAAGTACTCGAGCGGGTCGAACTGGTCGATGGCCTCACGCCGGTCATGGACGGTGGCAATCGATTACGCCTCAAGCGAATGCAAGAGTCTGCGCATTACCTGGAGCACCCTGCAGCCTTGATGCGCAGCTTCGGTGCCGAGCTTGAGCAGGTGTCCGACCTGGATGCCGAAGCGCTGATTCAAATCACCGGCCTGGCACCTGACGATTTGCGCAGTTTGAGCTTGCACGCCCAATCAGCGCCTGCGCGGCTCAGGGTTGCGCGGGCGCGTCAGCAACTGCATGACCAGCAGCCGACGCAGGATCTGCTGGCTGTCGAACGCGCGTTGGCGGCCGCGGTGGATGAGCCCGATGCGGGCGCGCTTGTGCTGAGCCGCGCATTCCCCGGTCTTCCGGCGCCGGTCGCGCAGGAGATCGCAGCCTGTGCGACGGGTGAGCAGTTCGCAGCGCTGACGGGCGGCAAGGTTCCGCTGGCACTGGCAGAGCGGGCACGTTGGGCCTTGCGCGAAGGCCGTATCGATCGTGCACTGATGGGGTTCGAGCACAAGAACGCCGTCAACCCGGACACACTGCGCCTGGCGTTTGTGTTGATCGATCAAGCAGCTCCGTGGCCTGCTGCGGTGCGAGTCGAGGTCCGCCTGGGGGAAGCGCAGGGCCAGCTAGTGGCCTTGCGTGGACCAGCTGGCGCCGCGCGTACCGACGTCATCGTTCAGACCCCTGAAGGTTATCGGTTGCAGGCAGGCGCAGCCGCGGGTGGGGAGCAAGGGCTGCTGGAGTGCTTGCTGCTGACGCTGGACGACAGCCAGAAGGCCGCCTTTGGCGGGCCCGATGTCACGGCCCGCGACCTGGGGCGCAGCCTGTTGAACCAGGCGGCTGCGAACCGTAGCAAGGTCGCACGGGCGCTGGGCATGACGCCTTTAGGTGGGCGATTCAATGCGCCTCGGCGCCACCACGACGGTCGCGTAGGGTACAGCCTCAGCGGGCGAGCGCATGGGAGCCGGCAAGCGCTGCGAAGGGGCATGCACCGCATCTACCCGACACTGACCGAGGGCCAGATGGACGTCTATCTGGCGGAAATGGTGGGGCGTAACGTGAACCTCTGGGATCACCTGAGCGACTTGGAGGGGCAATTGGCGCGCCTGCGACAGGCCCTCGGCACATGGGAAGACCAGAGGAGCGGGCTGGTCGATGGCCGCCGCCGGCGCCGGGTGTCTGCACAGATCCGTCGCGCTTGGCGGCGTAAGACCATCGATATGGAGCGCGATGAGTATGTATTGCGCGTAGAGGGCGAGCGAGTGGGGAGCCTGCCCAGCCTTCCCGCTGACATCGAATTCAGTCACGTTCGACAATTGATCCTACGCAACCTGGGCC
>CAURYQ010000036.1:0-37564 GCA_963529135.1 uncultured Pseudomonas sp.
CCTACGGGTCACTTTTAGTTCCTGGGCGGATGAACCTTTCTGTGTCGTGTTCTGTTAACCTGAACGGCATAACCTGGGCCTGCTTGTCCGAGCAGCGTGGACACGCAGCTCCTTGTGGCCTGGGCCGCATCAGAAACGGAGATTCGTCAACATGGCCACTGACCGTGTGAGCCTGATTCATTTCGATAAATTGAGCATGAGCCCTGCCGCTGCCGACCGCTTCCAGCGCGCCCTCGATGCGTTGGAAACGCTCAAACTGCAGGATCGTTATGTCTACCTCATCGCTCCTTATCTGGGTGATATCGCCGACGCCTCCGACGCCGAGCAACTGGCCACCGCAGTGGAGCAAGGCTTGCGCGTGGCCGATGATCTGCTGAGCGCAAGGTCGGTCACCAAGGCCAAGGCTGACGAGGTGCGTGAAGTCTTCCAGCGTGCAGGCGAGCGCGCACGCTCGGAGCTCAAGGCCTGAGCTTGGCTCGCCGAGGCAGCCAAGCACCGTGAGTGAAGCAGTACCGCGTCATCTGCCGAGGGTCTTGCATGATCAAAGGTTGCGTTGGCCTGCTGTGCCTTGGGCTCTTGCCGCTGTTTACCGCTGCCGGTGAACCGTGCAAACACCTGACCGCGACCGGAAACCCGGAGTACCCGCCTTATCTGTGGCATGACCCCCAGGACCCTGGCCGCCTGATTGGAGCCAACGCGGACCTGATCAAGCACCTGGCCAGCAGCCTGAACCTGGAAATCGACGTGCTCTATGTCGGTCCATGGCCCAGGGCACAGGAAGAGGTGCGCACTGGCAGAATCGATCTGATGGCCGGTTATTTCATCACCGACGCCCGCGAGCAGCAGATGGACTTCATCCTGCCGCCATTCCTCTACACGGCCAGCGTGATCTGGGCACGACAAGGGCATGGCTTCGCCTACGGACAGTGGTCGGACCTTCAGGGGCTCAAGGGTGGGACGCTGGTCAACAACAGTCATGGCCAGCAATTCGATGCGTATGCCAGGCAGCAGCTGACCCTCGAAGCGGTACCCAGCGCCAGGCAGGCCTTCGAGAAACTGATGCACGGTCGTAGCGACTATGTGGTCTATGAACAGTATCCCGGCATGGCCTTGGCGCGCACCTTGGGGATTGACCAGCAGGTGCTGGTCTTGCAGCCGCCGGTGTCCAGCGAGGGGCTGTACCTGGCCCTTTCCAAGGCCTCGCCGTGCAACCAACCGGCGCTGCGCGAAGCATTGGGCCGGGCGATGCAGCAGCTCAAGGAAGAGGGTGTACCGCAGCGGGTGCTCCAGTCGAACCTGGAGCGCAGCCACTAGCAGAGGTTGTTCCGCCCGATCGAGCAGGCATTTGCCGAGGGCTTCGGTCAGCGCATCTGCAGGATGATCGGGCTGCTGCTGGCCGGGTCCGTGTCCTCGCGCAACTTGGCCACCGCGGCAGCGTCGACGGCGCCGCCGTGGTTACCCCAGGCGGTACGGATCAAGGTCAAGACCGCTGCAGTTTCCTCATCACTCAATTGAGCGCGCATCGCCGGCATGCGGTAAGCGTCGGGCTTGCCGGCGGCCACTACCCGCTGAGAGCCGTTCAAGGTGAGGTTGATGGCAGAAGCGGCTTCTTTGGCCAGCAACGACGTGGCGCCCGCCAGGGGCGGCATCCACTCACCCTGGCCCTTGCCATCCATGCCATGGCACGAGGCACAGCGCGCAATGTACGTGCGCACGCCTGGGCGGTCCAGTTGGGCGAGCGCAGGCTCGGCCTGATACTGCCAAGGCTTGCCATCCCGGTTTTCATCACCTGGCAGCGACTTGAGGTAGTGGGCGATGGCCGCAAGGTCTTCATCGGTCATGAACTGGGTAGAGTTGTTGAACGCTTCGGTCATCGAACCGAATACCACGGCATGTCGATTGCGGCCCGATTTGAGAAACTGCACGACGTCGGCCTCGTTCCAGCGCCCAAGCCCGGTGTTGTGGTCATCGCGCAAACTAGGGGCGTACCAGCCATCGAGCAAGGCGCCTGCGAGGTAAGGCTCGCCTGATTCATCGAAGGCTTTTTCATTGAAGGCCAGCCCCCTTGGGGTGTGGCAGCTCCCACAATGCCCCGGCCCTTGGACGATGTAGGCGCCGCGATTCCACAAGGCGTCCTTGTCATCTTTGTCGGCATAGGGGCTGGTAGGGGCGAACAGGCCGTTCCACAGGGCAATCGGCCAGCGCATGTTCAACGGCCATGGAATGTCGCTGGCTGCATTGGTCTGGCGTACAGGCTGCACGCTGCGCATGAAGAATGCGTACAGTGCCCGCACATCGTCATCGCTGAGCTTGGCGTAGGACGGGTAGGGCATGGCTGGATACAGGCGGCGCCCGCCAGGGGCCACCCCTTTGCGCACGGCCCGGTCGAAGTCGGCCAAGGTGTAGGCGCCGATACCCGTTTCACGATCGGGCGTGATGTTGGTGGCGTGAATCGTGCCAAGCGGCGTGGCCATCTCGAGCCCGCCAGCCATGGGCGGTCTATCGGGCAGGCTGTGGCAGGCGACGCAGTCACCCAGGCGTGCAACATATTCCCCCCGGCTGATCAGAGCCGGGTCATCGGGCGTGCGCAGGTGCTCGTCGGTGAAGGGGGATGCAGGCTCCCGAGTGACATACCACCCGATCAAGCCGGCGGCGACCGCGCAGGGCAGCAGCAGCCAGCCGAGCTTTGCAGCGTAACGATGGGTCATTGCGGCGTCCTTGTCGGTCAGCTGAAGGTGTGGCGGCTCATGGGCAGGCTGCGAACCCGCTGGCCGGTCAGCCGGGCCACGGCATTGGCAACCGCCGGTGCAACGGCGGGCAAGGGTGGCTCGCCGATTCCGCCCATCTTCGCGCCGCTTTGCACGATGCGCACATGCACACGGGCCATGCGCGCTGGCGGCAGGATCGGGTAGAGGTCGTAGTTGCGCGCACGCGGCATGCCGTCGACATACACCGCTTCTTCGACCAGCGTCTGCGACAACCCCAGGGCCACGGCGCCGTTGACCTGGTGCTCGATGATGGCTGGGTTGACGATGCTGCCGGGGTCGATGGCCTGCCAGATGTCGTGGACTTTCACTTCTCCATTTTCAATGGAAACCTCGGCAATTACCGCCGCTTCTGACCCGAACGGAGAAGCCATCGCCAGGCCTCGCGCGCGCCGGGTACCGTCTTCGGCGGTGAACGGGCCAGGCTTCCAGCCACCGGATAGCTCCACTACCGCATGCAGCAACTGGGTCAGGCGCGCATTGTCACGCAACAAATGCTGGCGCAGGGCCAGCGGGTCCTTGCCGCCTTTGTCGGCCAGTTCATCCAGGAACGACTCATAGAAGAAATCGTTGAGCGAGTTGCCCACCGAGCGCCAGTAGCCGAGCATGGCCGGGCCCTTGACGTAGATCTGCGCGATGCGCTTGTTGGGGATGGCATAGGCCTTGCCCGACAGCCCTTCCAGCGCCGTGGGATCGACTTTGTCCCCCTGCTTGCCGGCAAGGGCTTCTGTGGGGCCTTCGGTCGCACTGACCGCCTCCAGTACGACCGGCAAGCCATCGCCATCGAGCCCTGCGCGAAACTTGACTGCCGCCACTGGGCGCAACACGTCGCGCAGGAACTCTTCCTCACGGCTCCAGATCAGCTTGACCGGTTGGCCCACGGCCTTGGCCAGGGCGATGGCCTGCGGGTAGGGGTTGGCCGACTCGTAGAGGAAGTGACGGCCAAAGAAACCGCCCAGCAGCGGCGAGTGCAGCGTGATCTGAGCAGGCGTCAGCCCGGTGCGCTTGGCAATGTCGTCGCGGAACATGTCCGGCGCCTGGTTGGGCAGCCAGACGTCCAGCGTGCCGTC
The DNA here is from genome assembly GCA_963529135.1 of uncultured Pseudomonas sp. Classification (GTDB taxonomy): domain Bacteria; phylum Pseudomonadota; class Gammaproteobacteria; order Pseudomonadales; family Pseudomonadaceae; genus Aquipseudomonas. The sequence continues at coordinate 3,836 of CAURYQ010000036.1, forward strand.
GGGGTTGAAGCGGGCGAGGGCGGAGGGCGGTTCCAGCTGCGCGTGATTGAGGTACTGGTTGTGGTAGCTGGCTTCGACCGTGGTCACGGCTTCGTTCAGCGCCGCCGTCACGTCTCCGGCTGTCTCCTCGTCACGCGCCGGGCCCTGGGTGCTGGCCAGATGCTCGAGCCAGCCGTCACTGGAGAAATCGGCCGGCATGGCCCGCGCGGTGGTGTCGGTCGCGGCTTCCTGCCACTGCACTTGAAGGGCCTCGACGGCGCGCTTGGCATGCCACCAACGCGGCGCAACCACGGCGACCGCTCCAGGCAGGCGATGCACCGAATGCACGCCCTTCATGGCTGTCACCTGAGCCTCATTGCGTATCTCGCCTACTGTCATGCCCAGCCGAGGCGCGTGCTGCACGGCAGCGTGGAGCATGCCAGGCACGCTGATGTCGATGCAGTACAGGGCCTTGCCGGTGGACTTGTCATACGCATCCAGGCGGCGAACCGGCTTGCCGATCCAACGGAACTGAGCGGGGTCGCGCAGCTTGACGGTGGCCGGGTCGGGCACAGGCAGGTCCATGGCCCGACTTGCCAGTTCACCATAACTGAGCGAGCGGCCAGACGTGGTATGTACTACGTTACCGGGCGTCGTGGTCAGCTCCCCTTCAGGGATGCCCAGTTGCTGGGCCCCTGCCTGCAACAACATCGCCCGTGCCAGCGCCCCGAGGCGGCGCATGGTGGGGTAGCTCATGCGCACGGACATACTGCCGCCGGTGATATGCATGCCGTTTTCCATCACTACATAGGCTTCGCCGGGCGGGGCGCTGTTCACGACGAAATGGGCAGGGTCCACGTCCAGCTCCTCGCCAACGATCTGCGCCATGGCGGTGAAGGGGCCTTGGCCGCCCTCCATGAACGGGCTGAGCAGGCGCACCGTACCGTCCGGGCGGATCTCCAGGAATGCCGGTACTTGGGTGCCACGCTGCGGATCAGCGGCGGCGTACACACGCGGCGCGCCCACAGGCAGCCCGAAGCCCAGGACCAATGCGCCCACTGCCGTACCCGCAAGAAAACGGCGGCGTGACAAATTGACGGTTTCGCCAGCTTGCAAGGTGCGCAGGTCGGCGATGGGATCATGTGCGCTCATCAGGCCTTCGCTCCCTGTGCCAGGTCATGCATCGCTGCATGGATGGCATTGTAGGTACCGCAACGGCACAGGTTGACCATCGCCGCATCGATCTGCTCGGCGCTGGGCGCAGGGGTATGCTTGAGCAGTGCCGTGGCTGCCATCACCTGGCCTGACTGGCAATACCCGCATTGCGCGACCTGGTGTTCAACCCAGGCCGCTACCACCCGTTTGCCCACAGGGTCGGCTTCGATCGCCTCGATGGTGGACACCTCTCGGCCGACCACGCCTGACACCGGGGTAACGCACGCCCGTACTGCAACGCCGTCGACCAGTACCGAGCAAGCCCCACACTGGGCCAGCCCGCAGCCATATTTGGTGCCGGTCATGCCCAAGTCATCCCGGATCACCCACAACAGGGGCGTGTCGGCATCCGCATCGACCTGATAGGCCGTGCCGTTGATGTGTAATTCCATGGTTCACCTGCCAGTCATCGGTCTGCGCTTTTCTTGTCATGGGGGGTACGTTGCCCCCGTGAGAAACGCTAGCACAGCCACATACCCGCGCACCGGCACAGGTATGCACAAGCAGAGGATCAGGCAAGGATTCCCCCGGAATGCGCAAGCGTCGGGCGGGCGCACGGGCGTAGGTCCATCGGGGAGGATTTCCGCGGTGAAAACCCGGATAATGCCGGCAATTCTGTTTTGCACGCTTAAATCACGGTAAACCCGCATGGAAATCAAGGTCAATTTTCTCGACAATCTCCGTCTCGAGGCCAAGTTCGACGACTTCACGGTGATCGCCGATCAACCGATCCGCTACAAGGGCGATGGTTCGGCCCCAGGGCCGTTCGACTATTTCCTGGCCTCCTCGGCGCTGTGCGCGGCGTACTTCGTCAAGCTGTACTGCCAGACACGGGGTATTCCCACCGAAAACATTCGCCTGGCGCAGAACAACATCGTCGATCCCGAGAACCGCTACAACCAGGTGTTCAAGATCCAGGTCGAGCTGCCCGAAGACATCAGCGACAAGGATCGACAGGGCATCCTGCGCTCGATCGACCGCTGCACGGTCAAGAAGGTGGTGCAGACCGGGCCGCAATTCCTGATCGAGGTGGTCGACAACCTCGATGCCGATGCGCAAGGCCTCCTCATGCCGGTGGCCGATACCAGCACCCGCATCCCCGGCAAGGACCTGCCGCTGGAGCAGACCATCGCCAACATGTCGGGCATTCTGGCCGACCTCGGCATGAAGATCGAAATCGCCTCATGGCGCAATATCGTGCCCAATGTCTGGTCGCTGCACGTGCGCGATGCGCAGTCGCCCATGTGCTTCACCAATGGCAAGGGCGCCACCAAAGAGGCTGCCCTGGCATCGGCCCTGGGCGAGTTCATCGAGCGGCTCAATTGCAACTTCTTCTACAACGACCAGTTCTGGGGTGAGGAGCTGGCCAACGCGGCGTTCGTGCATTATCCGGACGAGCAGTGGTTCAAGCCCGGTCCCCGGGATGCCCTGCCGGTGGAGATCCTCGATCCGCACTGCCTGGCCATCTACAACCCAGACGGGGAACTGCGTGGGTCGCACCTGTACGACACCAACTCCGGCAACACGGCCCGGGGGATTTGCTCGCTGCCGTTCGTGCGTCAGTCCGATCAGCAGACGGTGTACTTCCCCTCGAACCTGATCGAAAACCTGTTCCTGAGCAATGGCATGAGCGCGGGTAATACGCTGGCCGAGGCGCAGGTGCAGTGCCTGTCCGAAATCTTCGAGCGAGCGGTCAAGCGTGAAATCCTCGAGGGCGAGCTGTGCCTGCCGGATGTTCCTGCGCAGGTGCTGGCCCGCTATCCTGCCATCGTCGCTGGCATCGAGGGGCTGGAGGAGCAGGGCTTCCCGGTGTTGGTCAAGGATGCTTCGCTGGGCGGTGAATTCCCGGTCATGTGCGTCACCCTGATGAACCCGCGCACCGGCGGCGTGTTCGCCTCGTTCGGCGCGCACCCAAGCCTTGAGGTCGCCTTGGAGCGCAGCTTGACCGAACTGCTTCAGGGCCGCAGCTTCGAGGGCTTGAACGACCTGCCGCAGCCCACCTTCGAAAGCCATGCCCTGACGGAGCCGAACAATTTCGTCGAGCACTTCATCGACTCGAGCGGTGTGGTGTCGTGGCGCTTCTTCAGCGCCAAGGCCGATTTCGAGTTCGTCGACTGGGACTTCAGTGCCCAGGGCGAGGATGCCAACGTGCAGGAGGCGGCCACGCTGTTCGGCATCCTCGAGGACCTGGGCAAAGAGGTGTACATGGCCGTGTACGACAACCTTGGCGCGACCGCCTGCCGAATCCTGGTGCCAGGCTATTCGGAGATCTACCCCGTCGAGGACCTGATCTGGGACAACACCAATCGGGCGTTGTCGTTCCGGGCCGACATCCTCAACCTGCACCGCCTCGACAGCCGTTCGCTCAAGCTATTGCTCAAGCGTCTGGATAACTGCGATGTGGACGACTACACCACCATCACCACGTTGATCGGCGTCGAGTTCGACGACAACACGGTGTGGGGGCAACTGACCATCCTTGAGCTCAAGCTGCTCATCTGCTTGGCCGTTCAGCGCTTCGACGAGGCCAAGGAACTGGTCGAGGCGTTCCTGCAGTTCAACGACAACACCGTGGAGCGGGGCTTGTTCTACCAGGCCTTGAACGTGGCCCTGGAAGTGCAGTTGGACGATGAGCTGGACATGGCCGATTACGAAGTGAACTTCCGACGCATGTTCGGCAACCCGCGCATGGACGCGGTATTGGGTTCGATCGATGGCAGCGTTCGCTTCCACGGCTTGACGCCGACCAGCATGAAGCTCGAAGGGCTGGATCGCCATCTGCGCCTGATCGAAAGCTACAAGAAATTGCATGCTGCTCGGGCGCGGCTGGCCTGACGGCCAACAGGCATGCGGGGCCGGCTCGGCTGCGCATGCCTTAGGAGGATTCGCTCGGAAACTCTTGCAGGATATTTCAATCGGTGATGGCTGAACTATCGGCTTGCCAGGGTGCTCATTTGCTAGGCGCACCCTGCGTATCCCCGTGGGCCGTCTCACGTCGGCCCTGGTCACCGAACGAAAAGGAGGCACCGTGACCGTATCCGACCCTACCCTGTATCGCTGCAGACCTGGCCCGCTGCACGCACTGTTGTTGGCGGGCACCGTGCCGCTGTTCCTGGGGGCGATGATCAGTGATATCGCGTACTACAACAGTTATCAGATTCAATGGAGCAACTTCGCCGCCTGGTTGATCGCCGGGGGCCTGGTGTTCTGCGGGCTGGCGGTGCTGTTCGCTCTGGCCAACCTGATCAGCGCCAGGCGCAAGGCCGGGCGGCCGACCCTTTACTTCGTGTTGCTGTTGGTGACTTGGGTGCTGGGGTTGGTCAATGCCTTCGAACATGCCAAGGACGCCTGGGCCGTGATGCCTTCCGGGCTGGTGCTGTCGGTCATCGTGACGCTGCTCGCTGTCGTGACGGCGTGGCTGGGCTTGAGCAATCTGCGCTCGGGGGGTGAAGCATGAGAACTTTGCACGCACTGAGCCTGCTGTCGCTTTCACTGTTGCTGGCCGCTTGCGGCGGTGACGGTGACCCCACCCAAGCGCGTGGGCCGGACCCCAAGTTGCCCGAACCGCAGCGGGGCCTGCTACCGAGCATGAAGATTGCCGAACCGGTGGCCTGGGGGCAGCAAAAGCCGACCGTGCCCGACGGTTTCGACGTCACGGCCATTGCCACCGATTTGAAGATCCCGCGTCAGAGCCTGGTGCTGCCCAATGGCGACATCCTGGTAGCCGAAGGGCGAGGCGGCAGTGCCGCCAAACTCAAGCCCAAGGATGTGATCGCCAGCCAGATCAAGGCCAAGGGCAACACCCAGGTCAAGGGCGGCAACCGCCTGACCCTGCTGCGCGACGCCGACGGGGATGGCAAGTACGAGTTGCAGACCGTTTTTGCCGAGAACCTGAACGCGCCCTATGGCCTGGCCTTTGCCGATGGCAAGCTCTACGTGGCCAATCAGGACGCGCTGGTGCGTTTCGATTACCGCGATGGCCAGACCAAGGCAGAGGGCCCACCCGTCAAGCTCACCGACCTGCCGGCCGAGGTCAATCATCACTGGACCAAGGCCCTGACCATCAGCCCGGATGGTCGCTTCCTGTACGTCGGCATCGGTTCGAACAGCAACATCACCGAGCGTGGCCTGGAGGTTGAGATCGACCGTGCCATGGTGTGGGAGATCGATGCCCAGACGGGCGCTCATCGTCCCTATGCCACCGGGCTGCGCAACCCGACCTCCTTGGCCATCCAGCCGGGCAGCGGGCAGCTCTGGGCCGTGGTCAACGAGCGCGATGAACTCGGGCCGGACCTTGTGCCCGACTACCTGACGTCGGTACGCGATGGCGGCTTCTACGGTTGGCCCTACAGTTACTGGGGGCAGAACGTCGATGACCGGGTACGGCCGCAGAACCCTGACAAAGTGGCCGCGGCGATCAAGCCCGATTACAGCCTGGGCTCGCATGTGGCGGCACTGGGTGTCGACTTCTCCACCGCAGCCATGGGGCAAGGTTTCGCCGAGGGCGTGTTCGTGGGCGAGCACGGCAGCTGGAACAGGCCCAACTCAGTCGGCTACAAGGTCATTTTCGTGCCGTTCAACAACGGCAAGCCGGCAGGCGAGCCGATCGACTTCGCCACCGGTTTCCGTGGCGAGGACGGCAAGACGCGTGGGCGGCCGGTCGGGGTGACCGTCGATCCGCGCGGGGCGCTGATCATTGCCGACGACCTGGCCAACACGATATGGCGCGTGACGCCTAAGTGATGCTGCAGCGGCAGGGGTAGCGGGTGCTCCCACAAGACCTGGGGGAGCGGCCTCGCCGGACCGGCCGCGATGGGCTGCGCAGCAGCCCTGGCAACATGAGCGGCGGAGCTGCGGAGCTAACATCCTGGGGCCGCTGCGCGCCCCATCGCGGCGCAAGGCCGCTCCCACCGGGGAATGCGCTGGGTCTGAGATGGTGTGAAGTTCCAGACCTGTGGGAGCGGCCGGAGCGCCGGACCGGCCGCGATGGGCTGCAAAGCAGCCCCTGCAACTTAAGCTGCGAAGCTGGCAGCCTGGGGCCGCTGCGCGCCCCATCGCGGCGCAAGGCCGCTCCCACCGGGAAATGCGCTGGGTCTGAGATGGTGTGCAGTCCACCCTGTGGGAGCGGCCTTGTGCCGCGATGGGCTGCGCAGCAGCCCCGGCAACTTGAGCTGCGAAGCTAATATCCTGGGGCCGCTGCGCGCCCCATCGCAGCGCAAGGTGCTCCTACCGGGAAATGCGCTGGGTCTGAGATGGTGTGCAATTTTAGACTTGGATGGACTGCCTCTCAGATAGTGTGCAGTCCAGGAATACGCTGGTTTCCAGATGGACTGCAATTACGCTAGCCGCCGACTTCCTCGGTCATGGCCCGCCGGGCCCTTAAACCGTTGCGCGGCGCTTGAACATTCGCTGCACGAATAACCCGTATCTAGTTTTTCGATTTCCATTCGACACGTCGATCACCTCATGCTGAACACCGTTCTGTTTTACGAGAGTGGCCATGTTCAGTAAATCGCTGTTGTTCATGCTGTTACCCGTTGTGCTGGCGTTGATCGCCGGGGCAGTGCTGCCGTTTCAGGCGGCGGGGAATGCCGCCGCCGGAAAGGCGCTCGGGCACTGGTTGTGGGGCGCGTTGGCCTCGCTTACTGTCAGCACCGTGGTGGTTGTGGCGACGTTGGTGGTGCTGCGTGTGCCTGCCCCCGACCTCGGCAAGGCGCTGCAAGGGCCGTGGTGGCTCTGGATTGGCGGGGTGCTGGGCGCCCTGTACGTGGCAGGGGCGGCAGCACTCACGCCCAAGCTCGGCGCCGCCGGCTTTCTGGTGCTGGTGGTGGCTGGGCAGATCGTCACGGCCGTGGCCGCTGATCATTTCGCCGTCATGGGGCTGCCCGGTAGGGCATTGGGCATGACGCGAGTTCTAGGGCTGGTGATGATCCTGGCCGGCGTATGGCTGGTGCAAAGCCAATGGGCGACCGGCGCGCTGGGCCAAAGCGAGCCTAGCGTGCAGCAATCACGTCACGATAAAGGGGTTGGCTGACAGCACTCCAGCACCGTCTCGCGCAGCCAGCGATGCCCGGCGTCACCCTCCTTGCGGCAGTGCCAGGCCTGCTGATAATCGATACTGTCGAGTGTCACGGGCGGTACGAACTCACACAGCCCCGCATACTGGTTCAGCGGGGCGATGGCACGCTGCGCGACGGTCAGGATCAGGTCCGTACCCTGCAACACCTGTACGGCCGCGCTCCAGTGGGGCAGCGCCAGGGCGATGTGGCGGCGCAGGCCTTGCGCGGCGAGGGTGCGATCGATTTCGTCGTAGGCGTCAGGGCGCATGGCGACCAGCACATGGGGGCGCTCCAGCCACCGGTCAAGGCTCAACCCGCTTGCGGGCGGCAGCGTCTGCTGGTCAGCCACGCTCACGAAACGATCGGCGAAAAGCGACTGAGCGGTGATGCTCTGCGGCAGCGAGGGGAACACCCCAAGGGCCAAGTCCAGCTCGCCGTCGAGCAACTGGGCCACCATCGCCTCGCGGCTTCCCTGGCTGATCGCCAAGTCGATGCCGGGGGCGACGCGCCGCAGATGGCGCAGCAAGGGTGGCAGCACGATGCGTGCGGCATAGTCCGAAAGCGAGAGCCGAAAGCACCGCCGGGCCTGAGCGGGATCGAACTGCGGCGTGGACAGCAGCCCGTCGAGATTGGCCAAGGCTTGCTCCAGAGGCTGGGCCAATGCCTGGGCTCGGGCGGTGAGGGTCATCTTGCCCTGCTGACGCACCAGCAACGGATCATCGAAGTGCTCGCGCAACTGCGCCAGTGCATGACTGACTGCCGGTTGACTGCGGTGCAGCCGTACGGCCGCGCGCGTGACATGCCGCTCGCTGAGCAGTGCGTGCAACGTCAAAAGCAGGTTCAGGTCGATTCTGCGCAGTTGATCCATGGTTCGAGCGTCTTGATCCAGAGGAGGGCAGGGACACAAGCCTAGGCTTTTCGTGCGGAACCTGACAAATGCGCCTCGATGCCCGCGGAGCACGACACGGCGACCTTGCCGGCGGTTGTCGTTATACTGCGCGCCTGTACAGTTCTTTTCCGAGTATTTCGATGGGTCTTTCTGCTACCGCTTCACCCGAACCGCGCCGCCTGGGCGCACCCTTTGTCGCACTCGCCCTGCTGGCGGCTGGTGCCTGGTTCCTGGATGTCAACGCAGGGCTCAGGCAGGTGCTGCTGCTGGTGCTGGGGGCCGCGTTGGGGCTGACGTTGTATCACGCGGCGTTCGGCTTCACCTCGGCCTGGCGTGTATTCATCAATGAGCGCCGTGGTGCCGGCTTGCGCGCGCAGATGGTCATGCTTGCGCTGGCCGTGCTGCTATTCTTCCCGGCGCTGGCGGCGGGTAACCTGTTCGGCAACCCCGTGACGGGGCTGGTGGCGCCGGCTGGTGTGTCGGTCGTATTCGGCGCCTTTATCTTCGGCATCGGCATGCAGTTGGGAGGCGGATGCGCCTCGGGCACCTTGTTCACCGTTGGCGGCGGTAACGCTCGCATGCTGGTGACCCTGCTGTTCTTCATCATCGGCTCAGTCACCGCCACGCATCACGCCGACTGGTGGTTTGCCCTGCCAGCATTGCCGGCCACCTCGATCGTGCAGGCGTGGGGACTGACCCCGGCCCTGCTGGTCAGCCTGGCCGTGTTCGGCCTGATCGGCTGGGCCACCGTGCACCTGGAAAGGCGCCGCCATGGTGGGCTTGAGCAGCCCGCGCACAGTGACCGCACGGGGCTGCAGCGTTTCGTGCGCGGCCCGTGGCCGTTGCTTTGGGGCGCCGTGGCGCTGGCAGTGCTCAACTATGCCACGCTGGCATTGGCAGGGCGGCCCTGGGGTATCACCTCGGCGTTTGCCTTGTGGGGCGCCAAGGTGCTGGATGGGCTGGGCGTACAGGTCAGCAGCTGGGTGTTCTGGCAAGCGCCTGCAAACGCCAAGGCCCTGGCATCGCCAGTCTGGCAGGACGTTACCACCGTGATGGACTTGGGGATCGTGCTCGGTGCCTTGCTGGCTGCTGGCCTGGCCGGCCGTTTTGCCCCAAACCTTAAAATCCCCCTGCCATCACTGATTGCTGCCGTCATCGGCGGGCTGCTGCTCGGTTATGGCTCGCGCCTGGCCTATGGGTGCAATATCGGCGCCTACTTCAGCGGCATCGCCTCTGGGAGCCTGCACGGCTGGCTTTGGCTGGTCGCCGCTTACACGGGGAACGTAATCGGGGTTCGTCTACGCCCCCTGTTCTTCGCGGGCGAGCGCCGCGCGGCGACCTTGACGGGTTGTTGATGCCATCAGGCTGGCCCGGTGTTGACATGGCCGGGCCGGCCATTGATCCAGACTATGCCAGAGCGCGTTGGGTCACTGTACTAAGTTAGATGAAATACCTGCTGTAAGACGTTGAGCAGTATGATTATTTTCGTGCTACTGCATGCCGCACGCATTGCTCATGGTAGGTCTGTTTGATAGCGGCAGGTGGGAGCCGCGAACGACTGTTATACGTCTGCTCGGTAATACCGAAGGCTGTCATGCGCATCCACGGCTTGGGAAACTTGCGCGCCTGCAGTTTCTTGCGCGCCGTGTAAAGGGTTACCCCAGACAGCTTGGCCTGCTGTGCCTGGGCCGCTATCTGGGCACCCCAGGTACAGGTTTGGCGATCGTTCTGAGTCAATGGCCTGGCGCTGGCGGGGGAACCCACCGTGGCCAACAGGCAGCCCGCCGTGATTGCTAGAATTACTCGCATGTTGCTGTCCTAAGCTTTTGAAGGAGAAGGAAGTTTGCCTTCTCCTCAATTCGCCAGGGGCCAGCAGTTTGCCCTCAGGCGACTGCCCCCTCAACATATTCGCTGGCCCGCCCGCGCAAGCTGTACCAAGCCATCACTGCCACCCACACCACGCCTACGCCGTAATTGAGACGCTGATAGAGCCCGAACGACTCGCCGCGCTCCACTGCCTGGCCCATGCATACCACTGTCACGATTGCCACCAGCGTACAACCAAGGGAAAACCCGGCCAGCGCGCGTGAGCCTGCGATGCGCGTGCCGAGCCAGGCCCACAAGGCGCTGGCAAGGGTGAGGGTCATGAACATCAGCAGCCCGGCCAGGTTGTGCAGCTGTTGCGAGGTGGAAGGGTGTTCCGGCGCGCAACCCTGATCGCATGAAAACCATCCTGTGCCGAAGCTGCCTACGGCGTGCAACAGCAACAGCGCGGCACTTGCCATGGCCAGTTTCGAGCCGCGCCAGCGCCGGGCGATGCCCCAGGCGAACAGGGCGAACAACAGGGCCAGGGGGAAATTGTTCATCAGCGCAGACCACTGATGGGTGGGTGCGCCGACGGCGCCAAGTTGGCTCATCGCCATTTGCAGATGATCGTAGCCGGGATAGGCCTTGGCGGTCAGCCATACGCCCAGTGCCAGCCACAGTGGAATGAGCAGGCCGCAGGTGAGCAGTGTTCGGTCGAGCAGTTTCATGCGAGGTATGTCCATCCGTGGAAAAGCCTGCACACTAGCAAGATGCGCCCGGATGGCGCCAGCACCAATCGCGTAGTAGACGTATGTGATCGTACAACTGCCTGCGCTATCATGGCGTCTGTCATTCAAGGTGAAGCACAAGGCATGTCAGAGCAACAGCCACAGGTACGGGCCAGGCGCAAGCCGCGCAGCCTGGCTCAGGAACTCGTCACGGTGCTGACCGAGCGCATCCGCAGCGGCCAACTCAAGCGAGGTGACAAGCTGCCGACCGAATCGCAGATCATGGCCGAGGAGGGTGTTAGCCGCACCGTCGTGCGTGAAGCGATTTCGCGCTTGCAGGCTGCTGGGCAGGTCGAGACTCGTCACGGTATCGGCACCTTCGTGCTCGACGCGTCACCTGTCGGGGGGCTGCGCATCGACCCGGCCACGGTGGTGACGCTGCGCGAAGTGCTCGCGGTGCTGGAGCTGCGCATCGCCCTGGAGATCGAGTCGGCCAGCCTTGCCGCGCAGCGGCGCAGCGATGAAGAACTGGCCGGCATGCGCGCGGCGCTGGATGAGTTGAACGAAGGGGCGGCGCACGCCACCGATGCCGTGTCAGCAGACTTTCAGTTTCACCTGCGCATCGCCCAGGCCAGTGGCAACCATTATTTCGCTGACATCATCAATCACCTGGGCACGAGCATCATCCCGCGAACTCGCCTCAATTCCGCACGCTTGGCCCACGATGACCAGCCCCATTACATGAGCAGGCTCATGCACGAGCACGAAGCGATCTATGAGGCGATTGCACGTCAGGACAGCGAAGGGGCTAAGATGGCCATGCGCATGCACTTGAGCAACAGCCGGGAACGGCTGCGCCAGGCGCACGAACGGGCGCAGGTGAGCGGGGCATGAGCTGACCGTCGCAGGAACCTGAGCTGCCGCGGTGCCTGTGGAGGCAACTGTCTTTCGCACCTGCGAACGCGCAACGTGCGGTACAAGCCCTTGGTCTCTGCTAATCGCAGGGCGGCGGCAGCTCCCTTGCACCGCCCCTGAAGGCTATCGACTATTCCCCGGTTAAACGCCTATTCGCGCACGGGCAGGCGAGGCCCACAGGCTCAAAGACGTTACCCCGGCCCAATGCCCTCCAACCCTACTCATTGCTCACGCTTCACCGCCGAGCGCTTCCTCGCTCCAACGACCATTCACCAGCCGACGTAACCCCAGCGGATTGCTGTCACGCAGCGGCTCGGGCAGCAAGGCTTGTGGGTAGTTCTGATAGCACACCGGCCGCAGGAATCGATCGATGGCCAACGTGCCTACCGACGTACCCCGGGCGTCCGAGGTGGCCGGGTACGGCCCGCCGTGGACCATGGCATCGCATACCTCGACACCGGTGGGATAGCCATTGACCAGAATGCGGCCGACCTTTTCCTCCAGCAACGGCACCAACCAGGCAAACGCTGCGAAATCCTCGGGCTCGCCGATCAGCGTTGCGGTCAACTGGCCCCGCAGCCCTTGCAAGGCGCTGCGCAGTTGCTCATTGTCACGCGCTTCTACCGCCACGGTTGTCGGGCCGAAGACTTCCTCCTGCAGCAGCGGGTCCGACTCCGTCAGCAGGCGTGCATCGGCCTTGAACAGCTGCGCGTGTGCCTGATGGCCTGTCTGAGGTTGCCCGGCCTGGTGCACGATGCCGTCATGGGCATGAAGGTGTTGCAGGCCGCTGACGTAGCTGCGCAGCCCCGCGGCATTGAGCATGGTCTGGCCGGCCTGTTGCTCCAGCAGGATACCCAGTGCTTCGAGTAGTTGGCTGTAGGCCGGCGATGCTAGGCCTATCACCAACCCTGGGTTGGTACAGAACTGTCCTGCCCCCAAGCACACGGAGCCTGCCAGCTCGCGGGCGATGGCTTCGCCACGCTTGGCCAGGGCGCCTGGCAGGACGATCACCGGGTTGATGCTGGACATCTCGGCAAAGACCGGGATCGGTTGCGCTCGCTCGGCGGCCATGCGGCAGAGCGCGTCGCCACCTTTGAGCGAACCTGTGAAGCCCACGGCCTGGATGGCCGGGTGCTTGACCAGCGGCTCACCCACGCCGGCCCCGAACACCATGTTGAACACACCCTTGGGCATGCCGGTACGGGCGGCGGCGCGCTCGATGGCGCAGCCGACCAGGTCGGCCGTGGCCATATGACCGCTGTGCGCCTTGAACACCACCGGGCAGCCGGCAGCGAGCGCAGCGGCGGTATCGCCCCCAGCGGTGGAAAAGGCCAATGGGAAGTTGCTGGCGCCGAACACCGCTACAGGCCCCACCCCGATGCGCATCTGACGCAAGTCCACGCGCGGCAGCGGCTGACGCTCCGGTAGTGCCAGGTCGATGCGCGCACCCAGATAATCCCCCCGGCGCAGCACCTGGGCAAACAGGCGCATCTGCCCGCTGGTCCTTCCTCGCTCGCCCTGGATGCGCGCTGCCGGTAAAGCGGTTTCACGACACACAATCGCAACGAAGGCATCATCGAGATCATCGAGTTCGGCGGCAATGGCATCAAGGAAGTCGGCGCGGTGCGCCGGTGCCAGCTGGCGGAAGGTTGCGAAGGCGGCTTGTGCAGCCTTGGCTGCCTGGTCCACTTCATCGTCGGTGGCTTGGGCAAAACTGTAGGGCAGGGGCTCACCGGTGGTGGCGTCCACGCTGTGCAGGCGCTGCAGACCGGCGGCGCTGCGCTGGCCGGCGATGAAGTTGTGGCCAAGGATCTCTGGCATGTGGAACTCCTTAGAAATGAACGGTCAGGTGATCGGTGCAGGATTGAACAGGGTGATGTCATTGTGCAGGCGGTGCTGCTCGGCCCAGGTGCGCTTGCGCCCGCTGGCCACGTCGAGGTAGTAGTGGAACAGCTCCCAGCCCAGTTCCTCGATGGTGCTGCGGCCAGTGGCGATGCGCCCTGCATCGATGTCGATCAGGTCCGGCCAGCGCTGTGCAAGCTCGGTACGGGTGCACACCTTTACCACCGGCGCCATTGCCAGGCCGTAGGGCGTACCGCGCCCGGTCGTGAACACGTGCAGGTTCATGCCGGCTGCCAATTGCAAGGTGCCGCAGACGAAGTCGCTGGCTGGGGTAGCACAGAAGATCAACCCCTTGCCTGTGACCCGCTCACCTGGCCCCAGCACCCCCTGGATGGCGCCGCTGCCCGACTTGACGATGGAGCCCAGGGCCTTCTCGACGATGTTCGACAGGCCACCTTTCTTGTTGCCTGGCGTGGTGTTGGCGCTGCGGTCGGCGGCGCCTTGGTGCAGGTAGCGGTCGTACCAGTCCATTTCACGCACCAGCGCCTCGGCAACCTGCGAGTCTTGGGCGCGGGAGGTGAGCATGTAGATGGCGTCGCGCACTTCGGTCACTTCCGAGAACAGCACCGTTGCGCCTGCCCGCACGAGCAGGTCGGCGGCATAGCCAAGCGCCGGGTTGGCGGTGATGCCCGAGAAGGCATCGCTGCCGCCGCACTGCATACCCAGGATCAACTCACTGGCAGGCACGGTTTCGCGCCTGCGCTGGTCGAGTTTCTGCAGACGGGTTTCGGCCAGCGCCATGATCTGCTCGATCATTTCGACGAACCCCAGGCGCGCGTCCTGCAGTCGGTACAGCCAGGGCTCGCTGAGATCGACCGAGGGATCGTCTTCATGCATCACCTGGTCGGCCTGGAGTTTTTCACAGCCAAGGCCGATGACCAGCGCCTGGCCACCCAGGTTGGGGTTGCGCGCGAGGTTGCGCACGGTGCGAATGGGGATGTAGGCATCACGGGCATTGATCGCCACGCCACAGCCGTAACTGTGGGTGAGGGCGACGACGTCGTCCACGTTGGGGTAGCGCGGCAGCAGCTCGTTGCGGATGCGCTTGACTGCGTGCTCCAGCACCCCGGTGACGCATTGCACGGTGGTGGTGATGCCGAGGATGTTACGGGTTCCGACCGTACCGTCGGCATTGCGGTAGCCTTCGAAGGTATAGCCTTGCAGTGGCGGTTGCGGCAGGGGCACGGCATCGCAGCGTGGCAAGCTGTCCAGCTCGGGCGCAGCCGGCATGGCCAGTTGGCATTCCTGCACCCAACTGCCTTGGCGCAGGTCTCCCAGGGCATAACCGATGACCTGGCCGTAACGCCGCACGGCTTCGCCCCGGGCGATCGGGGCGGTGGCTACCTTGTGGCTTTGTGGTACGCCTTCGACCAAGGTCAGGCCGTCGGCGAAACGGGCGCCTTCGCCCAGGCCTCCGTCGTTGACCACCACCACGACGTTATCGTCGTCGTGCAGGCGCACATAGCGGGGCGATTCGGAATGTTCGATCAGCTGCATGTTCGGGCCCTACTGTTCAGGTTCTCAGGCTTTTGTACATCCGCGCGCGCCGGGCTTGACCGACGCGCGCGTGTTCGCTCAGTGACGCGGGCTGACCAGTTGCGTTTCGGCGACCGGTGCTGGTTGCGGCTTGGGCGCTTCTTCGCGCAGCTCGATTCGCTTGATCGGGCCGACGATCACCAGGTAGCTCAACACCGCCACCAACGCATTGGCGCCCACATAGACCAGCGCCCATTTGAACGAGCCGGTGGCGCTGATGATGTAGCCGATCACGATCGGCGTGGTGATCGAGGCGATGTTGCCGAAGGTATTGAACAGCCCGCCGGACAACCCCGCGATCTGCTTGGGCGAAGTATCGGCCACCACGGCCCAGCCCAACGCACCGATGCCCTTGCCGAAGAACGCGAGGGTCATGAAGCCCACCACCATCCACTCGGCATCGACGTAGTTGCAGAACACCATGGTGGTCGATAGCATCAGGCCGCACACGATGGGCAGCTTGCGCGAGAACGTCAGGGAGTTGCCCCGGCGCAGCAGCCAGTCCGAGATCACGCCGCCCAGTACCCCACCGATGAAGCCACAGATGGCAGGCAATGACGCGATGAAGCCCGCCTTGAGGATGGTCATGCCGCGTTCCTGCACCAGGTACACCGGGAACCAGGTCAGGAAGAAGTAGGTGATCGCGTTGATGCAGTACTGGCCAAGGTAGACGCCAAGCAGCATGCGGCTGGTCAGCAACTGCTTGATGTAACCCCATTTCGGCCCTTCGTTGCCGCGCTTGTGGTCCATGTCCACCAAGCCGCCGTTGTGCTCGATGTGCTCCAGTTCGGCCGGGCTGATACGCGGGTGTTGACGCGGGTTGTAGATGGTCTTGAGCCATACCATCGAAAAGACGATACCCAGCACCCCCATGACCACGAACACGTGTTCCCAGCCGAAACTGAAGACGATCCAGCCCATCAGCGGTGCGAACAGTGCGGTGGCGAAGTACTGCGCCGAGTTGAAGATCGCCGAGGCGGTGCCACGTTCCTGGGTCGGGAACCAGGCGGCGACGATGCGCGCGTTGCCGGGGAACGACGGCGCCTCGGCGAAACCGACCAGAAAGCGCAAGGTGAACAGGGTGACCACCGCCCAGGCCACCGGCAGGCCCCCAACGAAGCCTTGCAGCAGGGTGAACAGTGACCAGGTGAAGATGCTGAACGCGTAGACGTTCTTCGAGCCGAAGCGGTCCAGCAGCCAACCGCCGGGGATTTGCCCGGCCACATAGGCCCAGCCGAACGCGGAGAATATATAGCCCAGGGTGACGGCATCGATGCCAAGGTCTTTCTGCAGGCTCGAGCCTGCGATGGCGATGGTTGCGCGGTCGGCGTAGTTGATCGTGGTCACCACGAACAGCATGAACAGGATCAGGTAGCGCACATGCGTTTTCTTCGTCGCTTGCATGCTGGTAGTACTCCCACTAGTTATTGTTGTGCGGGGTCTTCAATTGTGGCCGGAATGAGGCGTGCCCACTCCGGATGCGGCATCGGCAGGCCGCTTCGAGGGGTTACTGGGGCCCCATCCTGTCCATCAAGGCGGCAAGCATTTCATATTCCTCGGGGCTCAGCTCGGTCAGCGGTGTGCGGACCGGGCCTGCGTCATGACCAGCAATGCGCGCACCTGCCTTGACGATGCTCACGGCGTAACCGGCCTTACGGTTGCGAATCTCCAGATAGGGCAGGAAGAAATCATCGATCAGCTTGGCCACCGTGGCGTGATCATCACGGGCAATGGCGTGGTAGAAGTCCATGGCGGTCTTGGGGATGAAGTTGAACACCGCCGATGAATACACCGGCACGCCAAGCGCCTTGTAAGCGGCAGCATACACTTCGGCGGTTGGCAGCCCGCCTAGGTAGCTGAAGCGCTCACCCAGGCGCCGACGGATCGATACCATCAACTCGATATCGCCCAGGCCATCCTTGTAGCCGATCAGGTTGGGGCAGCGCTCGGCCAGTCGTTCGAGCAAGGTGGCGTTGAGGCGGCAGACGTTGCGGTTGTAGACCACCACCCCGATGTCGACCGATTTGCACACTGCCTCCACGTGGGCCGCTACGCCATCCTGGCTGGCTTCGGTGAGGTAGTGCGGCAGCAACAGCAGGCCCTTGGCCCCAAGGCGTTCGGCTTCCTGCGCATATTCGATGGCCTGGCGGGTTGCACCCCCCACGCCCGCCAATATGGGCACCGACGTGGCGCAGGTGTCTACGGCGGTCTTGATGACCTGGCTGTACTCACTGGCAGCCAAGGAAAAGAACTCGCCCGTGCCGCCGGCGGCGAATAGCGCGCTCGCGCCATAGGGTGCCAACCATTCCAGCCGTTTTACATAACCGGCCTGATGGAAGTCGCCCTGCGCATTGAAGTCGGTGACAGGAAACGACAGCAAGCCGTGGGAGAGGATGGATTTCAGCTCTTGTGGGTTCATTGTTATAGGCATCCAGACGCTTGGGTGGGAGTGGTGCTGTTTGTTGGAGGTAAGTTATCGTACAACTAAAGCGATGACTAGCCCCACTGGTGTAATTTCTGATCGGAAGAGATGACTCTGCGGGCGCTGGCGACGTCTAGGCGGGTACGGGGCAGTAAAGAGAGGGCAACCCAGCGGCTGATAGCCGTCAGGTCATCGTATGTCTACCCTGGGGATGGTCGGACTATAACTGAGAGGGGCGGCCTTGCGCCGCCCCGTCTTTCATTGCCTGGGCAACGAGGGTGATCAGGCAGCCTGCTGCGGCTTGGCCTGTGCCTTGCGCACCTGAGCACGGCAGGCATCGCCGAACGCCCGGAAAATCTTGATCGAGTCAGGATTTTTCGCCGCTTGCCACTCCGGGTGCCACTGCACGGCAAAGAGGAAGGGCGAAAGGCTTGGAGCATGAATAGCCTCGACCAGTCCGTCTTCGGCATGAGCGATGGCTTCGATGCCCTTGCCAAGGTTGCGCAGGCCCTGACCATGCAGCGAGTTGACGCGGATTTCATCGGTACCGAGGGTGTCGCGAAGCCAGGAGCCCGGCTTGATCGTCACGCTGTGGACCTGCGCGTACTGTACCTCGACAGGGGCTTCTGGGTTCTCGCGGTGGTCGTTGAAACCAGGCTCGGCGTAGACCTTCTGGTAGATGTCGCCGCCCAGCGCCACGTTGATTTCCTGCATGCCACGGCATACCCCGAAGATCGGCAGGCCGCGCTTGATGGCAGCCTTGACCAGCGGAATGTCGAACAAGTCACGGTTCGGGTCCTGGCCTTTGCCCGGCGTTTCGTTTTCCTGGCCATACAGCGCCGGGTCGATGTTGCTGCCTGCGCCGGTCAGGTAGACACCGTCGGCCATGTCCAGGTAGGTCTCCAGTGCCTCGGTCCCACAGCAGGTGGGCACCAGTACTGGGACGCAATCGGCGAACTCGACCAGCGGGGTGATGTACTTGTGGGTCATGACCTGGTAGTCATGGCCTTTGCGCTCTTGGGTGCCCATGGTCATCAGGACGACGGGTTTGCGCAGGGAAGTTTGCTTGTTGCCAATGTTGCTGTTGGACATATGTCACCTTGGGACAGGGGCTTCCTGTCGATATTGTGCAGGCGCACGGCCTGGGCCTTGTGTGCGGCCTGGAGCCCCGAGCACTGCCGGCTCGCTGAAGGAGACGATGCCGGTCGGGGCTTGTCTCTAGCTTGCCAGAGCCGTTCGATATGTCAAACGAGGCGTGAGCGTTTTGGCGCCGGTTTCAGGGCGCTTGAGGGAAGCGGAGCCTTGGCTGGCAAGGGTTTGGCAGGGGTTTTGGTAAATATAATTAACGACGCAGTTGGATCATTGCAGCGCTGCAATGATCCAGCCCTTGCACTGCGGCTTATCAGTGCAGAATCTGCTTGAGAAATGCCTGGGCCCTGGCAGTTTTGGGTTGCCCAAAAAACGTTTGTGGCGGGCTGTCTTCGATGATCTGGCCACCCTCAAGAAACAGCACACGCTCTGCCACCTGGCGGGCAAAGCCCATTTCATGGGTGACGCAGAGCATGGTCATGCCGGTGCCGGCGAGCTTCACCAGCACATCCAGGACTTCGGCGACCATCTCCGGATCGAGCGCCGAGGTCGGTTCATCGAACAGCATGATCCGCGGCTTCATGCACAGGGCACGGGCAATCGCTACGCGCTGCTGCTGGCCGCCGGAGAGCTGGCTGGGGTATTTGTCGGCCTGACTGGCGATGCCGACCTTGCTCAGGTACATCCGCGCCCGCTCTTCGGCGTCCTTGCGCGACAGCCCGCGCACGCTGGTTGGGGCCAGCAGGCAGTTGTCGAGCACGCTCATGTGTGGAAACAGATTGAAGTGCTGGAACACCATGCCGATTTCGCTGCGCACCTGAGCGGCCTGACGCGAGGGCTTGGCCAGGTCGATGCCGTCGACATGAACGCTGCCTTGCTCGGCGATCTCCAAGCGGTTGATGCAGCGGATCAAGGTCGATTTGCCTGAACCGGAGGGTCCGCAGAGGACGATACGCTCGCCTTCGCGGACCTGCAGGTTGATATCGCGCAGCACGTGGAAGGCGCCGTAGTGTTTGTTCAAGCCTTCTATGTCGATCAGCACTGGGCGGCTATCGGCTTCAGGGGCAAGGCTGGCAAGGTTCAAAGGTGCGGTCATGTTGTTGTTCTCCCGCTGGTTTAGTCAAAGCGCGCTGCGCGGTAAGGCGCAGGGTCGGTGAACGGCTGCTCGCCGGTCATCATCTCGGCGAGCAGGCGGCCAGTCACCGGGCCCAGGGTCAGGCCGTGATGGGCGTGGCCAAAGTTGAACCACAGGCCCTTGTGCCGCGGTGCGGGGCCGATTATCGGGCGCATGTCCGGCAGGCAGGGACGCAGGCCCAGCCAGGGCTGCTCATCCAGGCGTTCGCCGAGCGCGGGGAACAGCCGACGAGCCAGGGCTTCGCAGCGCTGCAACTGGATCTCGTTGGCCGGGGCGTCGCTGGCCGCAAACTCGATGCCGGTAGTCAGGCGGATGCCCTGCGCCATCGGCGCCAGCACATAACCACCCTGTGTGTCGCAGATCGAATGCTGCAGTTGCGCGTCGCCGCGGGTGCCATAGTGCATGTGATAGCCGCGCTTGATGCCCAGCGGGAACCGATAGCCCAGCGGGCCGAACAGCTCGGCCGATTGCGGCCCCAGGCAGATCACGACCTCGTCGGCCGTGACCGCGCCACGCTGGCTCTGCACCTGCCACTGACCGTCAAGCTGGCGCAGGCTGCGCGCATCACCATGGAGGAACTGCCCGCCGCGCTCGACGAACAGCGCGGCATAGCCGCGGGTCAGGCCGCCAGGGTTGCGCACGGTCTTCGGGTCGAGCCAGTGAATGCCGCCTACCACGCCGCCGTGCAGTTGCTGCTCGCGGGCCTGCAGTTGGTTACGTTCGAGGATTTCGTACTGCAGGCCATAGCGCGCCAGGTTTTTTACGTCCTCCTTGGCCTGAACGAACAGCCTCGGGTCGCGAAACACTTCGATCCAGCCTTTGGCCTGGACCAGTTCGCTGAGCCCGGCAGCGGCAATCAGCGCGTCGTGTTCCTCGACGCTGCGCTGCACCAGCGGCAGCATATCGGCGGCGGCGCCGGCCAGCCGGCCGGGTGCTGACTGGCACCAGTAACGCAGCAGCCAGGGCGCCGCCTTGGGCAGGTGCAACAGGCTGTAGCGCACATCCGGCTGGCGGTTCAGGCCATAGCGCAGCAGTGCGCCGACGTTGCGCGGGAAGGCATAGGGGATGACGCTGGAGCGTTCGATCAGGCCGGCGTTGCCATGGCTGGTGCCGCTGCCGGGCTGGTCACGGTCGATCAGAACGACCTGGCGGCCGCGCGCTTGCAACTGCAGCGCGGTACTGACACCGACGATCCCGGCGCCCAGAACAATGGTTTGGCAATGCATGGAGCGTATCCTTGGGTCAGTTCAGGTGGCGGCCGAGGCGGCCTTCCAGGTATTTCAGGGTGCGCCGGACGATTTCCACGATCAGCAGGTAGAGCACGGCGGCCCACAGGTAGATCTGGAAGTCGAAGCTGCGCGAGAACGCCAGCTTGGTCACGCCCATCAGGTCGTAGATGGTGACCAGCGAGGCAATCGCACTGGCCTTGATCATCAGGATCAGCTCATTGCCCAGCGGGCCGATGGCGACCAGCAGCGATTGCGGCATGACCACCTTGAAGAACGTGGTCGAGCGCTTGAGGTTGAGCGCGCGGGCGGCCTCGAACTGGCCTGGGGCGATTGCCAGCAGGCTGCCGCGGAAGATCTCGGCCTGATAGGCGGCCGTGTTCAGGGTGAATGCCAGCAGCGCGCAGTACCAGGCCTCACGGAAGAACCACCACAGCCCGACGTCCTGCCAAAAGCTCTTGAACGAGCCAAGGCCGTAATACAGCAGAAACAGCTGCGCGAGCAGTGGTGAACCGCGGAAGAAGTAGATATAGCCAGCCGCCATGCGATTGAGCACGGTCTTGTTGGAGATCCGCGCCAGCGCCAGCAGCAGGCCAAGCACGGCGCCGAGGGTGAAGGAAATGGCCACCAGCTTGGCAGTCACCAGCAGACCATCGATGAAGCGCGGCCCGTAGCGCTGCAGCAGGTCGGGGTCGACCACCAGCGCCAGTAATTGTTCGAAGTTCATGCCCGCGCTCCTTGCAGGTGGCGGCTATAGCGCCGTTCGATGAAGGCAAACACGCGCCCGGACAACGCCGAGAACAGCAGATAGCCCAGGCAGGCGACGCCATAGAAGAACATCGGCTCCTTGGTCACGCTGACGGCGAGGTTGGTCTGGCGCATCAGGTCGACCAGCGAGATAGTCGAGACCAACGACGTGTCCTTTAGCAGCGACAGCCAGTTGTTGGACAGGCCGGGCAGGGCGATCCGGGTCAGTTGCGGCAGTACCACCTTGAAAAAACCGGTGCGTTTGCTCAGCCCCAGGGCCGAGCAGGCTTCGAGCTGGCCCTTGGGCAGGGTCTTGAACGCCGCCAGCCAGATTTCGCTGGAAAACGCAGCAAACACCAGGCTGAAGGCGATCATGGCGGCCAGGAAGGTATTGATCAGTACCTCACCTTCATAGCCCATCGCCGCCAGCAGCTTTTGTGCCGCGATCTGGCAGCCGTAATAAATGATCAGCAGCGTGAGCAGTTCAGGCAGGCCGCGAAACACCGTAGAAAAGGTGGTAGCCCAGGCCCGCGGCAGGCGCTTGCGTGAGCGCGCGGCCATTGCCACCAGCAGTCCCAGCGGCAAGCCGATCGGCAGGCAGGCCAGCGCCAGTGACACCGTGACCAGCGCGCCGGCCAGCAACGCCGGGCCCCAACCACCGCTGGCAAAAGACAACAAAGACAATTGATCGAGCATGGGTGTTTCCCCAGCCAGGTGAACGTGGCGGCGCGCAAGGCAGGGCGCCCACGGCGCGAAGCCTGCCTTGCGCTGACCGATCAGTTATAGATGTCGAAGGCGAAGTACTTGCTGGCGATCTTCTGATAGGTGCCGTTGGCGACAATCTCGCTCAGCGCCTTGTTCAGCCGCTCGCGCAGTTGCTGATCGTCCTTGCGTACGGCAATTGCCGCATTGGCCTTGGTCTGGTTGACGTCACCGAGCACCTTGCAGCAGTCCTTGCCGTTTTTCTGCTGCCAGTCGAGCAGCGGAAACTTGTCGGCGATGACTCCGTCCAGGCGGCCGGCAGCCAGGTCGGCATTGGCCTCATCCATGGTCGGGTAGAGCTTGACGTTGGCGCCCGCCGGGCCATACACGTCCTCGGCATAGATAGCCTGGGTCGAGGACGACTGGGCGCCGACCGTGTAGCCCTTGAAGTCGGTCTGGGCATCGGTGATCGGGCTGTCCTTGGCGACCGCCACGGACAGTGGTGTGCGGTAGTAATGGTCGGTGAAAGCGATCTTCTTGCGCCGTTCTTCGGTGTCGATCATCGAGGCGACTACGGCATCGTACTTTTTCGCCATCAGTGCCGGGATGATGCCTTCCCAGTCTTGCGCCACCAGCGTGCACTCGACTTTCATCTGCTCGCACAGGGCGTGGGTGATGTCGATGTCAAAGCCATGCAGCTTGTTATCGGCATCGACATAGTTGAAGGGCGGATAAGCGCCCTCTGTGGCGAAACGCAGGGTCTCGGCGCTGGCCGCACCCGCCAGCAGCAGGGCACACGCACCCACCATAGCCATCGTCTTGTTCATCTCGCACCTCTGGGTTGCACTCTTGCTATTGTTGTTTGTCCGCGGGCCACGAGGTGTAGCCGACGAACTCGTTATGTAGAGCGGCAGTCGCTTCCAAGCGTTTTTCAACATCCGGCCCGAGCTTCTTGCAGACCTCGTTGACCATCAGGTGCACCCACGACAGCATCGCCGAGGTGGATTCCCAGAACAGATTGAATTCGGTGGGGATGCGGAACACCTCATCGGCGTTGGCATCGGCCCAGTCACAGAAGGTGTCGGTCACCAGCGTGACCGGGATGCCTGCCTGGCGTGCCTTCTGGCACAGCAGCAGGGCATGGCGCGAATAACGGCGGGCCTCGAACACCACCAGCGCGCAGTGTTCGGGGCGGGTCAGCAGCACGTCGCCAAAGTGCCCGGCGCTGCCATCCACAGCCTGTACGCCATCGCGCAGGTAGTGCAGCAAATGGGTCATGCACTGGGCGACGCCGCGTTCGGTCTGAAACCCTGCGACAAATACCCGTGGCCGCTGCGCCAGGCGCTGAGCAACCCGGTGCCAGGCCTCGCTACGGCTGTATTCATGGACGCGCACCAGTGCGGCGATTTCCAGCTCCAGGCTGCCGGCGCTCTGGCTGTCGTCGTGCTGCTGGCGGTAATCCTGCAAGCGTTCACCGACCAGCCACGGCCCGACGACGAGGACGATCTGCAGGTCCTGCTTGAGCGCCTTGAGGTGGGCGTAGCCGAGCGAGCGGCAGAAGCGGCCTACGCTGGATTCGCTGACGCCGAGCTTTTCCGCGATGCTGGCCGAGGTCTGAAACGGCACTTCATGCAGGTTGCCGAGCATGTAGCTGGCGATCGTGCGGCCTGAGGCAGCTGCGCCGTGCAAACTGTTCTCCAGGCGTTGCTTGATCGATTGACTCATGTCGGACTCCGGTCGGGTAGGGCGTGGAATAGAAAATGAATGTTTTCTGTCATCAAGTCAACAATTGACAGATAGCTGTCATGTAGCTGACAGTTTTCACCCGTGGCACACTCC
This sequence comes from uncultured Pseudomonas sp., assembly GCA_963529135.1. Classification (GTDB taxonomy): domain Bacteria; phylum Pseudomonadota; class Gammaproteobacteria; order Pseudomonadales; family Pseudomonadaceae; genus Aquipseudomonas. The sequence continues at coordinate 28,025 of CAURYQ010000036.1, forward strand.
CGAGCCAAACAATTTCAACAAGGAGCTCCAGATGTCTGCATCTTCGACCAGCGGTACCGTGCGCATGCCCTTTGCCGAACTGCAGACGTTATTGCAGGCGATCCTTGAACAGCACGGTTGCAGTGAGCCGGTGGCGGCAGCGCTGGCATTCAACTGTGCCAGTGCCCAACGCGACGGCGCTCATAGCCATGGGGTGTTTCGTATCCCGGGCTACGTGTCGACGCTGGCCAGTGGCTGGGTTGACGGCAAGGCGCTGCCCGCGGTGACCGACGTCGCCTCCGGCTATGTTCGCGTCGATGCCGGCGGTGGCTTCGCCCAGCCCGCGCTGGCGGCGGCGCGGCCGTTGCTGCTGGCCAAGGTGCGCAGTGCCGGGATCGCGGTGTTGGCGATCCATAACTCGCATCACTTCGCGGCGCTGTGGCCGGACGTCGAACCGTTCGCCGATGAAGGCCTGGTGGCCTTGAGCGTGGTCAACAGCATGACCTGTGTAGTCCCGCACGGTGCGCGCCAGCCGTTGTTCGGCACCAACCCGATTGCGTTTGCCGCGCCCTGCGCCGAGCATGACCCGATCGTGTTCGACATGGCCACCAGCGCCATGGCCCATGGCGATATCCAGATCGCGGCCCGCGAAGGGCGGCAACTGCCGCTGGGCATGGGGGTAGACGCCAAGGGCCAGCCGACCACCGACCCGCAGGCGATTCTCGACGGCGGCGCGCTGTTGCCGTTCGGCGACCACAAAGGTTCCGCGCTGTCGATGATGGTCGAGTTGCTCGCGGCGGCGCTGACCGGCGGTAACTTCTCCTGGGAGTTCGACTGGTCGGCGCATCCCGGGGCGAAGACGCCATGGACCGGGCAACTGCTGATCGTCATCGACCCGAGCAAGGCCGAAGGCGAGCGTTTTGCGCAGCGCAGCCGCCATTTGCTGGAGCAGATGCAGGCGGCCGGCCTGTCACGCATGCCCGGCGAGCGGCGCTATCGTGGGCGTGCCACGGCCGAGCGCGAAGGTGTCGCACTGAGCGAAACCGAGCTGCAGGGCCTGCGCCAATTGCTCGGCTGATCGTCATGTTGCATGGGTTGAAATACCTGGGCCGTGCAACCTTGCACAGACCCGTTGCAGCAAGGTGATGTTTCTCTGCCCCGACTCCGGGTATCCTCGCTCAAGCTTTTCCGAACTGTGCTGATTCAAGGAGCTGTCCGCTGTGTTCAAACATGTCGAAGCCTACGCCGGCGACCCGATCCTCTCGTTGATGGAAACCTTCAAGGCCGATCCGCGCGCCGACAAGGTCAACCTGAGCATCGGTCTCTACTACGACGAAGCCGGGGTAGTGCCGCAACTGGCTGCAGTGGATGCGGTCGAAAAGCGCATCGCAGGTCAGGACCACGATGCTTCGCTGTACCTGCCCATGGAGGGCCTTGCCAGCTATCGCCAGGCCATCCAGGCCTTGCTGTTCGGAGCCGAGCATCCGGCGGTGGTCAGCGGCCGCGTGGCAACGGTGCAGACCGTTGGTGGTTCTGGCGCACTGAAAGTCGGTGCCGACTTCCTCAAGCGCTACTTCCCGCAGGCTGAAGTCTGGGTCAGCAACCCCACTTGGGACAACCACCGCGCCATCTTCGAGGGTGCGGGCTTCAAGGTACATACCTACCCGTACTTCGATCAGGCCACCCGTGGGGTGGACTTCGAGGGTATGTTGGCCACGCTGCAGACATTGCCCGCCAACAGCGTGGTGCTGCTGCATCCTTGCTGCCATAACCCCACAGGGGCCGACCTGGATCAGGGGCAGTGGCAACAGGTGGTGGAAACCGTCAAGGCGCGTCAGTTGATCGCCTTCCTCGATATCGCCTACCAAGGCTTCGCCGAGGGGCTGGTCGAGGATGTGTACGCCATTCGCGAGATGGCCAGTGCAGGGGTGCCATGCCTGGTCAGCAACTCGTTCTCCAAGATTTTCTCCTTGTACGGCGAGCGCGTAGGCGGCTTGTCAGTGGTGTGCGACGATGCGGCCACGGCGCAGAGCGTGCTTGGTCAGCTCAAGGCCACCGTGCGCCGCAACTATTCCAGCCCACCCAACTTCGGTGCCCAACTGGTAGCAGGCGTGCTCAACGACCCCGCCCTCAATGCACAGTGGGCTGCAGAAGTGGAGGCGATGCGCACCCGTATCCTGGCGATGCGTCAGGCGCTGGTCGACGCGCTGGGCGTCCTGCTGCCAGGCCGGGATTTCCAGTTCCTGCTTCGCCAGCGCGGCATGTTCAGCTACACCGGCTTCAGTGTGGAGCAGGTACGCCGTTTGCGCGACGAGTTCGGCGTCTACCTGATCGACAGCGGGCGGGTGTGCATGTCGGGCCTGCGGCCGGCGAACCTGCAGCGCGTAGCCCAGGCGTTTGCGGCGGTTCATGGATAAACGGCCTCGAGGGTTTGAAGCTTCGTAGCTGAATATCGCCGGGGCCGCTGTGCGGCCCTGGCGTTCTTACCGCAATGTCCTTATTTCTCCGCCAGGCAGGCCGTGCCAGTGGCCGGACGCCAGCGTCCCGCATTCCCTACAGCAAACCCGTTCCAGTCACCGCTTGTACAGACAAGTGCAACCGCCCCTCCGAAAAAGGCTTCGCAAGTGCAACCTTTCCGTGCACAATCGCGCCCCTCTTTTTCCGGTTGAGTAGGGCGCAGCCAACGCTTCGCCATTCTCAGCCTGTTGCAGTCTTGCGAGTGGAGCGTCACCCGGATGAATGAGCAGGCCTCAAGCGTAGAACAGCGTTACGAAGAATCGACCGCCGCCCCTGGCAAATGGTCCCGTCAGGACACCACCTGGATGCTCGGTCTGTTTGGCACTGCCATTGGCGCAGGTACGCTTTTCCTGCCGATCAATGCAGGGCTCGGTGGCTTCTGGCCATTGCTGGTGCTGGCGATGCTGGCATTCCCGATGACCTACTATGCCCACCGCGGGCTGACCCGCTTCGTTCTTTCGGGGCGCGAAGGGGCCGACATCACCGACGTGGTCGAACAGCATTTCGGCATCAAGGCGGGCGCCTTGATCACGGTGTTGTACTTTTTCGCCATCTTCCCGATCCTGCTCATCTACAGCGTGGCCCTGACCAACACCGTCAGCAGCTTCATGGAGCATCAATTGCACATGACGCCGCCGCCGCGGGCGCTGCTCTCGTTCGTGCTGATCCTCGGCTTGCTGGCGATCGTGCGCTGCGGCGAGCAGGCCACCGTGAAGGTCATGAGCTTGCTGGTCTATCCGTTTATCGTGGCCCTGGCGCTGCTAGGCCTCTATCTGGTACCGCACTGGACAGGTGGCATTCTGGACAGTGCTCACACGGTGCCCAGCGGTTCGGCTTTCCTGCACACGGTATGGCTGGCCATTCCAGTGATGGTGTTCTCGTTCAACCATTCGCCGATCATCTCGGCCTTTGCGGTCGACCAGAAACGCCGTCATGGCGACCATGCCGACGCTCGCAGCGGGCAGATCCTGGCGCGCGCGCATCTGCTGATGGTGGCCATGGTGCTGTTCTTCGTGTTCAGTTGCGTGCTCACGCTCGACAGCGTGCAGCTGGCCGAGGCCAAGGCACAGAACCTGTCGATCCTGTCCTACCTGGCCAACCACTTCAGCAACCCGACCATCGCCTTTGCCGCGCCCTTGATCGCGTTCATCGCCATCGCCAAGTCGTTCCTGGGCCACTACATCGGCGCCAGCGAAGGGCTCAAGGGCATCATCGCCAAGACGGGCGTGCGCCCGGGCGCCAAGGCGCTGGATCGCGTCGTGGCGGCGTTGATGCTGGTGGTGTGCTGGATCGTTGCCACGCTCAACCCCAGCATTCTTGGCATGATCGAGTCCCTTGGCGGCCCGATCATCGCGGTGCTGCTGTTCCTGATGCCCATGTATGCGATTCGCCGCGTACCGGCCATGCGCAAATACAGCGGGGCACCGTCGAACGTGTTCGTCACCGTGATCGGCCTGGTCGCGTTGACGTCGGTCGTCTACGGCCTGTTGGCGTAAGGCCTGCGCGCAAGGCCCAGGCCAGGGCTCGCTTCGTGCGGCGCTGGCAGGGGCTCTGCCGGGGGCAACAAATTCACGTTGCCCCATAGGCACATGCTGGCCTTCATGGTTAACTCTTGATCCTTTCCAAACCCAAGATCAAGGATTTCGTCATGGCTCAAGTGACTCTCAAAGGCAACCCTGTCCAGGTCAACGGCACGCTGCCACAGGTCGGTGCTCAGGCGCCGGCGTTCTCCCTGGTAGGCGAGGGGCTGGCCGACAAGTCGCTCAAGGACTTCGCGGGCAAGCGCAAGGTGCTGAACATCTTCCCAAGCGTCGACACCCCCACCTGCGCCACCTCCGTGCGCAAGTTCAATGCCCAGGCCAACGAACTGGCCAACACCGTGGTGTTGTGCGTTTCTGCCGACCTGCCGTTCGCCCAGGCACGCTTCTGTGGTGCCGAAGGCCTGGAAAACGTGAAGAACCTGTCCACCCTGCGTGGCCGCGAGTTCCTCGAACAATACGGCGTGGCCATTGCCGATGGCCCGCTGGCTGGTCTGGCTGCCCGCGCTGTCGTGGTGCTGGACGAAAACGACAAGGTGCTGCACAGCGAGCTGGTGAGCGAAATCGCCGAAGAGCCCAACTACGATGCAGCCCTTGCCGCGTTGAAGTGACGCAGCCGGGCAGGGATCGAACCTTCCCCCTGCCCATGGCTCCAAGCTACACCCTGTAACGGCCCGGAACGTTTTTCCGGGCCGTTTTCGTTTAAAGTTCAGGGTCTTGGCAGCGTCAGGCAAAGGTAAACCTCTGGTAAAGGCGCTTTGCTTGTCCGTCGCCAGTGCTTATCGTTCACCCTCCGAATCGCCATTTCGAACAAGGTTCGTTCAACCCATGCAAGCGTCCAAATCCCGTTCCCCCCGTCGCTGGCTCTTCGTGCTGCTGATCGTGCTGCTGGTCGCGGCGCTCGCCTGGTGGTTATGGCCTGCCACCACGGCCACCGACAAAGCTGCAGGCGGGCAGGGCGGCAAGAGCGGGCGCCCCGGTTTTGGCGGTTCCACCGACCCGGTGCCGGTTCGGGTCGAGCCTGCCCGTGTGGGTGACTTCCCCTTGTACTACAAGGCACTGGGCACGGTTACCGCGACCAACACCGTCAACGTACGCAGCCGTGTGGGCGGCGAGCTGGTCAAGATTCATTTCAAGGAAGGGCAGCAGGTCAAGGCCGGTGACCTGCTGGCCGAGATCGACCCGCGCGCCTACCGTATTGCCCTGCAACAGGCCGAGGGCACGCTGGCCCAGAACCAGGCTCAGCTGAACAATGCTCAGGTCGATGTCGCCCGCTACAAGGGTTTGTATGCCGAGGACAGTATCGCCAAGCAAACCCTGGACACCGCCCAGGCACAGGTGGCGCAGTTCCAGGGGCTGGTCAAGACCAACCAGGCGCAGGTGAACGATGCGCGGCTTAACCTCGAGTTCACCCAGATTCGAGCGCCCATCAGTGGCCGGGTTGGCTTGCGCCAGCTCGATCTCGGTAACCTGGTTGCCGCCAACGACACCACGGCCTTGGTGGTGATCACCCAGACCGAGCCGATCAACGTGGCCTTCACGCTCCCGGAAACTGAACTCGGTACTGTCCTGCAGCGTTATCGCACCGGGGCCAGCCTGCCCGTCGAAGCGTGGGACCGTGGCGACACCAAGCTGCAGGCCACCGGTGTGCTGGGCAGCATCGACAACCAGATCGACACTGCTACCGGCACGCTCAAGATCAAAGGCCGCTTCGAGAACAAGGACCTGGCGCTGTTACCCAACCAGTTCGTCAACGTGCGCCTGCTCGCCGACACGCTCAAACAGGTGGTGCTGGCGCCTGCCGCTGCCATCCAGTTCGGTAACGACGGCACATTCGCCTATGTGATCAACGGCGAGAACACCGTCAACGTGCGCAAGCTCAAGGTGGGCCCCAGCGACGGGGAAAACAGCGTGATTCTCGAAGGCCTGGCTGCCGGAGATCGCCTGGTGCTGGAAGGCACCGACCGCCTGCGTGAAGGTACCAAGGTAGATGTGGTCGATGACAGCTCTCAAGTACCGTCCACGCCCGGCCAGCATTTGCAGGGCCAGGAAAGCAAGGAGCCGAGCCAGGCCGACAGCACCGCAGGCAAGGCGGGCGCATGAATCTTTCGCGCCTGTTCATCCTGCGGCCAGTCGCAACGACCTTGACCATGCTGGCCTTGGTGCTGGCCGGTTTGATCGCGTACCGGATGCTGCCCGTTGCAGCGCTGCCGCAGGTCGACTATCCCACCATCCGCGTCATGACCCTGTATCCCGGCGCCAGTCCGCAGGTCATGACCAGCGCCGTGACCGCGCCGCTGGAGCGGCAGTTCGGCCAGATGCCGGGGCTGGAACAGATGGCGTCCACCAGCTCCGGCGGGGCGTCGGTCCTGACGCTGCGCTTCAACCTCGACATGAACATGGATGTTGCCGAGCAGCAGGTGCAGGCCGCGATCAACGCCGCCAGCAATTTGCTGCCAAGCGACCTGCCGGCACCCCCCGTGTACAACAAGGTCAACCCGGCCGACACCCCGGTGCTGACCCTGGCCATCTCCAGCAAGACCATGCCGCTGCCCAAGCTCAATGACCTGGTGGATACCCGCGTGGCGCAGAAGCTGGCGCAGACCAGCGGGGTAGGCATGGTCAGCATCGCCGGGGGGCAGCGTCAGGCCGTGCGCATCAAGGTCAACGTCGATGCGCTGGCGGCCAACGGGTTGAACCTTGAAGACGTGCGTACGCTGATTGGCGCCTCCAACGTCAATCAGCCCAAGGGCAACTTCGATGGGCCTACCCGTGTTTCCATGCTCGACGCCAACGACCAACTGCGCTCGCCGGAGGAATACGCCAACCTCATCCTGGCCTACAGCAACGGCGCCCCGCTGCGTCTGAAGGATGTCGCCGAAATCGTCGACGGCGCCGAGAACGAACGCCTGGCGGCCTGGGCCAACCAGAACCATGCAGTATTGCTGAATATCCAGCGCCAGCCAGGTGCCAACGTGATCGAGGTCGTGGACCGCATCAAGGAGATGCTGCCCTCGATCACCGACAACCTGCCGACCGGCCTGAATGTCTCCGTACTCACCGACCGTACGCAAACCATCCGTGCGGCCGTGCGCGACGTCCAGCATGAATTGTTGATCGCCATCGCCTTGGTGGTGATGGTTACGTTCCTGTTCCTGCGGCGTGTCAGCGCCACCCTGATTCCGTCCATCGCCGTACCGTTGTCGCTGGTCGGCACCTTCGCCGTGATGTACCTGGCAGGGTTTTCCATCAACAACCTGACCCTGATGGCCCTGACCATCGCCACCGGTTTCGTGGTGGACGATGCGATCGTGATGCTGGAGAACATTTCACGCCACATCGAGGAGGGCGAAACGCCCCTGCAGGCAGCGCTCAAGGGCGCCAGGCAGATCGGCTTCACCTTGATATCGCTGACCTTCTCGTTGATCGCGGTACTGATTCCGCTGCTGTTCATGGCCGATGTGGTGGGGCGCCTGTTCCGGGAGTTCGCCATCACGCTGGCCGTGGCCATCCTGATCTCGCTGGTGGTGTCGCTGACGCTCACGCCGATGATGTGCGCCCGCCTGCTCAAACGCGAGCCAACCCCCGATGAGCAAGGCCGTTTCTACCGCGCCAGCGGCGCCTGGATCGACTGGCTGATCAAGCATTACGGCAATGCCCTGCAATGGGTGCTCAAGCGCCAGCCGCTGACCTTGCTGGTGGCCGTGGCAAGCCTGGTGTTGACGGTGCTCTTGTACATGGTGGTGCCCAAGGGGTTCTTCCCCGTGCAGGACACAGGCGTCATCCAGGGCATCTCCGAGGCGCCTCAGTCCACCTCGTTCGCGGCCATGAGCGACCGGCAGCAGGCCTTGAGCCGGGTCATTCTGCAAGACCCCGCCGTGCAGAGCCTTTCATCGTACATCGGCGTGGACGGCGACAATGCCACGCTCAACAGCGGGCGCATGCTCATCAACCTCAAGCCCCACGGCGAGCGCGATGTGACCGCAAGCGAGGTGATCAAGCGCCTGCAGCCTCAGCTCGACAAGCTGGTGGGTATTCGCCTGTTCATGCAGCCGGTGCAGGACCTGAGCATCGAGGACCGGGTCAGCCGTACGCAGTACCAGTTCACGTTGTCATCACCGGATGCCGAACTGCTGGGGCAATGGAGTGGCAAGTTGGTCCAGGCACTGAACCTGCGCCCCGAGCTTGCGGATGTGGCCAGTGACCTGCAGGAGAATGGCCTGCAGGTGTACCTGCTGATCGATCGAGACATGGCCAGCCGGCTGGGCATCAGTGTGTCGCAGATCACCAACGCGCTCTACGATGCCTTCGGGCAAAGGCAGATCTCGACCATCTACACCCAGGCCAGCCAGTACCGGGTGGTATTGCAGTCGCGAGACGCGGCCGTGATTGGCCCGCAGGCGCTTGAGTCGATCCATGTGAAGGCCAGTGATGGTGGGCAGGTGCGGCTTTCCGCGCTGGCGCGCATCGAGCAGCGTCAGGCGCAGTTGGCCATTTCCCACATCGGTCAGTTCCCCGCGGTGACCTTGTCATTCAACCTGGGGCAGGGCGCTTCGCTCGGCAAGGCCGTGCAGGTGATCGAGCACGTGCAGCAGGACATCGGCATGCCGTTGGGCATCCAGACCCGTTTCCAAGGTGCGGCCCAGGCTTTCCAGGCATCGCTGTCCAGTACCTTGCTGCTGATCTTGGCGGCAGTGGTGACCATGTACATCGTGTTGGGGGTGCTCTACGAGAGTTACATCCATCCGGTGACCATCCTCTCGACCCTACCGTCGGCCGCGGTGGGGGCCTTGCTGGCGCTACTGATCAGTGGCAATGACCTGGGCATGATCGCCATCATCGGCATCATCCTGCTGATCGGTATCGTCAAGAAAAACGCCATCATGATGATCGACTTCGCGCTCGAAGCCGAGCGCCACCAGGGCATGAGCCCGCGCGATGCCATCTACCAGGCCGCACTGCTGCGGTTCCGGCCGATCCTGATGACCACGCTCGCGGCCCTGTTCGGTGCAGTGCCCTTGATGCTGGCCACAGGGTCCGGCGCCGAACTGCGCCAACCGCTGGGCCTGGTGATGGTGGGCGGGTTGCTGGTAAGCCAGGTGCTGACGTTGTTCACCACCCCGGTCATCTACCTGTACTTCGACCGACTGGGCCGTCGTTTCGGCAAGCGCGACATGGCGCAGGAGCCGGTATGAACTGTCGCAGCTCGTGGACAAGGACGGCCCGATGAACCTGTCCGCCCCCTTCATCCGCAGGCCCGTGGCGACCATGCTGTTGAGCCTGGCCATCATGCTGCTGGGCGCCGTCAGCTTTGGCCTGTTACCCGTATCGCCGTTGCCGCAGATGGATTTCCCGGTGATCGTGGTATCGGCCAACCTGCCAGGCGCAAGCCCCGAGGTCATGGCCTCGACCGTCGCAACGCCGCTGGAGCGCAAGCTGGGCAGCATCGCTGGGGTCACCACCTTGACCAGCAGCTCCAACCAGGGCTCGACCCGGGTGATCATCG
>CAURYQ010000037.1:0-37544 GCA_963529135.1 uncultured Pseudomonas sp.
CGATGGAGCCATTCGTGACCAGGCAAACCCCTATCACTGTGGCCACCGTTGTCGAGGACGGGGGCAAATTTCTGTTCGTCGAAGAGTTCAAGGCAGGCAGGCACGTCTTCAACCAGCCTGCCGGCCACCTGGAGCCCGAGGAAACCCTGGCCCAGGCCGCCCTGCGCGAGACCCTGGAAGAAACCGCCTGGGAAGTCGAGCTGACCGGGCTGGTCGGCATCTACCTCTACACGGCCCCGAGTAATGGGGTGACCTATCAGCGCATCTGTTTTGCCGCCCGCCCCGTACGCCATCGCCCTGACAGCCCCCTGGACAGCGATATCGAACGCGCCTTGTGGCTGACTCGCGACGAGCTGCTCGCCGACCCGACGCGCTGGCGCAGCGAGCTGGTGCCACGCTGCCTGGATGACTACCTGCAGGGCCCCTTGCACAGCCTCGATCTGCTGCGCGACTGACGCGCCGCTGCGGGTTTGATAGTATCGGCGTTTTTCCTCCTTGATCTACACCGGTAACCATGACCAGCCCAGCACTCAAAGACCCCGCCAAGACCCGCGTCATCGTCGGCATGTCCGGCGGCGTGGACTCTTCCGTCTCCGCCCTTCTGCTCATGGAGCAGGGCTACCAGGTGGAAGGCCTGTTCATGAAGAACTGGGAAGAAGACGACGGCACCGAATACTGCACTGCCCGCGAAGACCTGGCAGATGCACAGGCCGTGTGCGACCGCATCGGCATCACCCTGCACACCGCCAACTTCGCGGCCGAGTACTGGGACAACGTGTTCGAGCACTTCCTTGAGGAATACAAGGCTGGCCGCACGCCGAACCCCGACATCCTCTGCAACCGCGAAATCAAGTTCAAGGCATTTCTCGACTACGCCTTGTCCCTGGGCGCAGACCTCATCGCCACCGGTCACTATGTGCGCCGCCGCGATACCGGCGAGCAGACCCAATTGCTCAAGGGCCTGGACCCGAACAAGGACCAGAGCTACTTCCTGCACGCCGTCGGCGGCAAGGAAATCGCCCGCACCCTGTTCCCGGTCGGCGAACTGGAAAAACCCGAAGTACGCGCCATTGCCGAAAAACACGGCCTGGCGACAGCCAAGAAAAAAGACTCCACCGGTATTTGCTTCATCGGTGAGCGCCGTTTCAGCGACTTCCTCAAGCAATACCTTCCGGCTCAGCCCGGTAATATCGAAACCACGGACGGCGAAGTGATCGGCCGCCATCATGGTTTGATGTACCACACCATCGGTCAACGCCAGGGCCTGGGCATCGGCGGCTTGAAGGATGCCGGTGACGAGCCGTGGTACGTGTTGCACAAGGACCTGACCCGCAACGTGCTGGTGGTCGGCCAAGGCAACGAGCACCCTTGGCTGTTCTCCCGCGCCCTGCTGGCCTCGGACATCTTCTGGGTCAACCCGATCGACCTTGACAGCCCGCGCCAGCTGACTGCCAAGGTTCGCTATCGCCAGCATGACCAGCAATGCACCCTGGAACGCACGGCCAGCGGTTATCGCGCTGTCTTCGACGAGCCACAGCGCGCCGTTACGCCCGGCCAGTCCGTGGTGTTCTATGACGGTGAGGTATGCCTGGGTGGTGGCGTGATCGAAGCCGCAGAGCCGTGGAGCCCGCGCTCATGAACCGAGTGCAGGAACAGCTGGTGGCGCTGGGCGGCGTGTTCCAGGCAGCGGTGCTGGTGGACCGCATCGCCCGGACCGGGCAGGCCAGCGAAGCCGATATCGGCTGCATGCTGGGCAGTTTGCTGGTGCGTGACCCCAAGGACACGCTGGAAGTCTTCGGCGGTGACGACCTGAACCTGCGCGACGGTTACCGTGCACTGGTCGGGGCACTCGAGCGTGATCCCAGCAGCCTGCAGCGCGAACCCCTTCGTTATGCCCTGTCGATGCTGGGGCTGGAACGGCACTTGAACAAGCGCGGCGACCTGCTCGAGACCATCGGCAACCGTCTGCCGCAGATCCAGTCTCAGGCCGATCACTTCGGCCTGGTTCACGAGAACGTCATCGCCTCCAGCGGCGCGCTGTACCAGGACACCCTGAGCACCCTGCGTCAGCGCATCCAGGTGCACGGCGACATGCGTTTCCTGCAGCAACCCAACAACGCCTCCAAGATTCGCGCCCTGCTGCTGGCCGGCATCCGTGCTGCAAGGCTATGGCGTCAGCTGGGCGGTCATCGCTGGCAGCTGGTGTTCAGCCGGCGCAAATTGCTGAACGAACTGTATGACATGATGCGTACATCGCCCTGAAATCAACGCTCGGGCAGGCGAGGCGGCAAGACGGCAGTTACCCCGTCAACGAGGCGCCCTCCCCGCCCAGGAACCAGAGCGCTTTCAGCGACCTTTGGTCAGCCTCCCGACTCCAGCGCGTTTTTCATGTATGATATGCGCCCTCCAAAAGCCTGACTGTCCGAGAACACCCCATGCAGCTTTCTTCGCTCACTGCGGTTTCCCCTGTAGACGGCCGTTACGCCGGCAAAACCCAGGCCTTGCGCCCCATCTTCAGCGAATTCGGCCTGATCCGTTTCCGCGCCCTGGTCGAAGTGCGCTGGCTGCAGCGCCTGGCCGCCCACCCGCAGATCAGCGAAGTGCCGGCGTTCTCCGCCGAGGCAAACGCGCTGCTGGACAACCTGGCCACCGATTTCAAGCTCGAGCATGCCGAGCGGGTCAAGGAAATCGAGCGCACCACCAACCACGACGTCAAGGCCATCGAGTACCTCCTCAAGGAGCAGGCTGCCCAGCTGCCTGAACTCGCCAAGGTCAGCGAATTCATCCACTTCGCCTGCACCAGCGAGGACATCAACAACCTGTCCCACGCCCTGATGCTGCGCGCCGGCCGTGATGACGTGCTGCTGCCACTGATGCGCCAGATCGCCGACGCCATTCGGGCCCTGGCTCACGCTCATGCCGACGTGCCAATGCTCTCGCGCACCCACGGTCAGCCCGCCTCGCCGACCACGCTCGGCAAGGAGCTGGCCAACGTCGTCTACCGTCTGGAGCGCCAGATCGCCCAGGTGGCTGCCGTGCCGCTGCTGGGCAAGATCAACGGCGCCGTGGGCAATTACAACGCCCACCTTTCGGCTTATTCGCAGGTCGACTGGGAGCAGAACGCCCGCGCCTTCATCGAAGACGAGCTGGGCCTGCAGTTCAACCCCTACACCACGCAGATCGAGCCGCACGACTACATCGCCGAGCTGTTCGATGCCATCGCGCGTTTCAACACCATCCTCATCGATTTCGATCGTGACGTGTGGGGCTACATCTCCCTGGGTTACTTCAAGCAGAAGACCGTTGCCGGTGAAATCGGCTCCTCGACCATGCCGCACAAGGTCAACCCGATCGATTTCGAAAATTCCGAAGGTAACCTGGGCATTGCCAACGCCCTGTTCCAGCACCTGGCCAGCAAGCTGCCGATTTCACGCTGGCAGCGCGACTTGACCGATTCGACCGTGTTGCGCAACTTGGGCGTGGGCTTCGCTCACAGCGTCATCGCTTACGAAGCCAGCCTCAAGGGCATCGGCAAGCTCGAAGTCAACCAAGCCCGTATCGCTGCCGACCTAGATGCTTGCTGGGAAGTGTTGGCCGAACCGATCCAGACCGTCATGCGCCGCTTCAACATCGAGAACCCCTACGAGAAGCTCAAGGAGTTGACCCGTGGCAAGGGCATCACCCCAGACGCCCTGCTGAGCTTCATCGATGGGCTGGACATGCCAGCCGAAGCCAAGGCAGAACTCAAGCAACTGACCCCCGCTACCTACATCGGTAACGCGGCAGCCCAGGCCAAACGCGTCTAACGCGAACCCTGCGCCCAACGCCCGGCCTGCCGGGCGTTTTTATTCCCGTCTGAAAATTACGTTTTTTCAATAGGTTGAAGATGAATCCTGATACTCCACTGCAGCTGCTGGGCGGCATTACGGCCCGTGAATTCATGCGCGACTACTGGCAGAAAAAGCCGCTGCTGGTGCGCCAGGCATTTCCTGACTTCATCAGCCCCATCGACCCGGACGAGCTGGCCGGCCTGGCACTGGAGGAGGAAGTCGAGTCCCGTATCGTGCTTGAGCATGGTGCCCATCCGTGGGAAATGCGCCGTGGCCCGTTCAACGAGGACACCTTCGCCGAACTGCCGGAAAAGGACTGGACACTGCTGGTGCAGGCTGTAGACCAGTTCGTGCCAGAGGTGGCAGAGCTGCTGGAGAATTTCCGTTTTCTGCCAAGCTGGCGCATCGACGACGTCATGATCAGCTTCGCGACCCCCGGCGGCAGCGTCGGGCCGCACTTCGACAATTACGACGTTTTCTTGCTGCAAGGCCACGGCCAGCGCAACTGGAAGATCGGGCAGATGTGCGACAGCGACAGCGCGCTGCTCGAGCATAGCGACCTGCGCATCCTGGCCGACTTCGAGCAAAGCGGCGAATGGACCCTTGAACCTGGCGACATGCTGTACCTGCCACCGCGCCTGGCCCACTACGGCGTGGCCGTTGACGACTGCCTGACCTACTCGGTCGGTTTCCGCGCGCCAAGCGCCGCCGAAGTGCTTACCCACTTCACCGACTTCCTCGGCCAGTTCCTGCCCGATGAAGAGCGCTACAGCGACGCCGATGCCCAGCCGGCCAGCGACCCGCATCAGATCCAGCATGACGCGCTTGACCGCCTCAAGGCGCTGCTGGACAAGCACATGGGTGACAAGGATCTGCTGCTGACATGGTTTGGCCAATTCATGACCGAGCCGCGTTACCCTGAGCAGATCGTCGGCGAAGAGCTGACCGAGCAGGAGTTGCTCGACGTCTTGCACCAGGGTGCGATCCTGATTCGCAACCCGAGCGCGCGCATGGCCTGGTCCGAATTCGAAAGCGACCTTCTGCTGTTCGCCAGTGGCCGTAGCTGCCCACTGCCTGGCAAGCTGCGCGAATTGCTCAAGCGGGTGTGCGCTGCCGACGCCCTGCACATCGAGAACCTCGGTGAGTGGCTGCGCGACGAAGACGCCGTCATGCTGATCCAGCAGTTGGTCAAGCAAGGCAGCCTGGGTTTTGCCGATGAATAAGGTTCGTGTGCGCCTGGCCGACTGGGTCAAGGACAACGCCGACATTCGCCGCATTCGTGAGGCGGTGTTCGTTGCCGAGCAGCACATCCCGGTCGAACTGGAGTTCGACTCCGAGGACCAGGACGCGTTGCACTTCCTGGCCCTGGAGGGGGACTACCCGATCGGCACCGCGCGCCTGCTAGCCGATGGCACCATCGGCCGGATATCGGTGCTCAAGGACTGGCGCGGCTTGAAAGTAGGCGATGCGCTGGTAAACGCCGTCATCGCCGAAGCACAAGGCCGTGACCTCAGGCAGCAACGTCTCAGCGCCCAAGTACACGCCACCCCGTTCTACGAGCGGCTCGGGTTCGTGGTGGTGAGCGAAGAGTTTCTGGAAGCTGGCATCCCTCACGTAGACATGGTGCGGGACTCGCACCAGTCCGTCTGAGGCCAGCCGAGCCCAGCCTTGATGCACCCCCGCGCGCTGGCCGGATGCCGCACCCACCCACAGGGCGCGGTTTTCGGCAGCCGGGGCGATCTGACCCGCGCGGGCTCGGCCCGATTCGCGTCAACAGCACATCCTGATACACCCGCACTGTACATCCATCCACATAAAACTTGCCTACTTGGCAATGCCCCCGCATTCTAGTGCTCATATCCATCGATGAAGCGTCAGTGGCCATGCGGCTGTTTCTGTGTGAAAAACCCTCCCAGGCAAAAGACATCGCCAAAGTACTCGGCGCCAATCGCAAAGGCGACGGCTGCTGGCAAGGCACCGACGTGTGCGTGACCTGGTGCATTGGCCACCTGCTGGAAACTGCACCGCCTGACAGCTATGACGACCGCTACAAGCGCTGGAACCTGGCCGACCTGCCGATCATCCCGCAGCAGTGGAAGATGCTGGTCAAGCCCAAGACCGCCAGCCAGTACAAGGCGGTCAAGCGGTTGCTGGGCGAGGCCCGCGAACTGGTCATCGCCACCGACGCCGACCGCGAAGGCGAAATGATCGCCCGTGAATTGGTGGAACACTGCCGCTACCGTGGCCCGGTTCAACGCCTATGGTTGTCAGCGCTCGACGATGCCTCCATTCGCAAGGCCCTGGCTCGCCTGCTGCCGGGGCATGAAACCTTCAACCTGTACCACTCCGCCTTGGGCCGTTCACGTGCCGACTGGCTGATCGGCATGAACATGAGCCGGCTATTCACCCTGCTTGGCCGCCAGTCGGGCTATCAGGGGGTGCTCCCGGTGGGCCGCGTGCAAACACCCACCCTGCGACTGGTGGTGGACCGCGACCGCAGCATCGCCCAGTTCGTACCTGTGCCCTTCTGGGCCATCGATGTTCAGTTGGCTCATGCAAACCAGCCGTTCACTGCTCAATGGCGAGCGCCCGAGGATGCCTGCGACGACCAGGGCCGCTGCCTCAACCAGGCACTGGCTCAACAGGCAGCGGCCGACATACAGCAGGCAGGTGTTGCCCAGGCCGTGAACGTTGCCACGGAGCGAGTTCGTGAAGCAGCGCCCCTGCCCTTCGACCTGGGCACCCTGCAAGAGCTATGCTCCAAGAAGTTCGGCCTTGGCGCCCAGGAAACCCTGGATATTGCCCAGGCCCTTTACGAAACCTACAAGTTGATCACCTACCCGCGCAGCGACTGCGGTTACCTGCCGCTGAGCCAACATGGCGAAGCGCCTGCCATTTTGGGCGCGCTGCAGCGTGCCGACGCTACCCTGGCGCCCTTGCACCCCTACCTTGACCCCAAGCGCCGCTCACGCGCCTGGAACGATGCCAAGGTCAGCGCCCACCACGGCATCATTCCGACGGTCGCTGCCAGCGACCCGACACGCCTGCCGCCCAAGCACAAGTCGGTGTACACACTGATCCGCGCACGCTACCTGGCGCAGTTCCTACCCCATCACGAGTACGACCGGACTCAGGCGGATTTCGACTGCGCAGGCCATGCCCTGCGCGCGGTAGGCAAACAGATCGTCGAGCCAGGCTGGCGTCGCGCCCTGCCCGAGGCACTGACGCCGGCCAAGGGCCGCGAGGCCACACCGCCTCAGGTCCTCCCGGCGTTGCACGAAGGCCAGGCCTGCACCGTCGAGCACGTTCAGCTCAAAGACCTGTGGACCCAGCCACCCAAACCGTTCACCGAAGGCGACCTGATCAAAGCCATGAAGAACGTGGCCAAGCTGGTGGACGACCCCCGGCTCAAACAGAAGCTCAAGGAAACCACGGGCATCGGTACCGAGGCCACGCGTGCCAGCATCATCCAGGGTCTGCTAGACCGCGGCTACCTGGTCAAGAACGGTAAGGCGCTGGCGGCGACGCCGGCCGCGTTCAGCCTGATAGACGCGGTACCACGCGCCATCGCCGACCCTGGCACCACCGCGATCTGGGAGCAGGCGCTGGACATGGTGCAAAGCGGTGACATGAGCCTGGAGGAGTTCGTGGCCCGGCAATCGGCCTGGATGGGCAAGCTGGTGGAACGTTGCAGCGGGCTGCGCATGACCATCACTGGCCCAGCCGCCGGCGCCGCCCCGCCCTGGAAGAAAAAGCGCAGAAGCAGCGCCAAGGCCCGGTCGGCATCAGGCAAGCCCGCAGCGAGCAAAGCCGGTGCTGGCAAGACCAGGCAGCCGAGAAAGAAGTCCCCATGAGCACAAGGGTGCGAACCGCATCCGGCCGGTCGGGCGGCATCTGCTAGATTTCCTGAACCTCTTTCATTGTGGAGCTTCCCATGAGCCTGGATTCGGAACGCACGCCCGCCCAGACGATCTTTCCCGATGTGCTCAGCGAGGTTCGCGCCTTTCGCATCCGCTATCCGGCCGTGCGTTATGTCGACTTGATCAGTCTCGACATACCAGGCCATTTCTATGGCAAACGCTACCCTGTGGACATGCTCGAAAAGGTCGCAGCCGGCAGCCCGCTAAAACTGCCGCAGAATGCCGTGCTGCTCGGCACCCAGGGCGGGTTGTTCGACATCGGCGACTACTGCTTCAACGACGGCGACCCCGATGCACTGCGCAGGCTGGTACCTGGCACCTTGAAACCCGTGACATGGGAAGCGCAACCCTTGGGGCAGATGCTGATCAGTAGCGACGGTACGCACGCCCCTATTGCGTTCGAGCCCCGCGAAGTGCTGGCGCGTGTGCTGCAACGCCTGACACATCGCGGCATTCATCCGGTGGTGGCATTCGAGCTGGAGTTCTACCTGTTCGATCGCACGCTCAAGGCGGGGCTCCCGCAGTTTTCCCGTGACCCCTTCACCGGCGACGAGGACGACCAGCCCAACTTGCACATCGAGCGCTTGAGCCGCTTTGGCGACGTGCTGCGCGACATGGCGGCGACAGCCAACAGCCAGGGGGTGGATGCCAACGTCATCACCGCCGAACTGGGGCCAGGCCAGTTCGAGATCAACTTCGGCCACTGCAACGACGGGCTGCAAGCGGCGGACTGGGCGGCACTGTTCACCCGCAGCACGCGTGGCGTAGCACTCAAGCACGGCCATCGTGCCTCGTTCATGAGCAAGCCCTACTTGCACGCGCCGGGCAGCGGCATGCACGTGCACGTCAGCCTGTATGACGAGCGGGGCAGCAATCTGCTGGCTGCTGATGGTCAGCGCCGGCTGCGGCACGCAGTGGCCGGGTCGCTGGCTTTGCTACCCCACTGCATGCCGATCTTTGCCGCCAACCACAACGCGTTCCGCCGTTACGGCACCATGGTCAACGCCGCCAGCCGGGCCAGCTGGGGCTTCGAAGATCGCGATGCCTGTATTCGCATTCCCGAATCGGATGATCGCAACCTGCGCATCGAGCACCGCCTGGCGGGCGCCGATGCCAACCCATATCTGGTGCTGGCCGCCATATTGTGCGGCCTGGAGCAGGGCCTCGATGCCGCACAGGAGCCCATCGCGCCGTTGAACGAGGACCGAAACAGCGGCATCGACTTCCCCAAGGACATGCTCAGCGCCGTCACGGCCATGGCGCAGGCGCCTGCGGTGATAGAGGGGCTGGGTGCCGAATTCGTCAGGGTGTACTGCGAAAACAAGCGCCAGGACCATCTGGCGTTCCTGCAAGAAATCACAGCGCGAGAGTACCGCTGGTTCTTGTAATCGCAGGCAAGACAGGCCGGCGCGGGCACCTCAACCGGTGTCGCGCATTGGCACTTGCGCGATTGGGGTATTAACATGTCCAGCTTATCGCGTAATGCTGTTCACTTAAGCGTGTTGGGGCCGTTTCACGGCCCATCGCGGCACAAGGCCGCTCCCACAAATGCCCAGTGAGCCCGCTAACTCAAGCGTCACGCAGGCAATGTGGGAGCGGCCTTGCGCCGCGATGGGTCGCGAAGCGGCCCTAAATGAACAGTATTACGGCTTATCACGCGGCGTTTTGTCGCATACCGTCTCATTGCCTGCCAGACTCCCATGCCCTTCGAACTTACCGTAGAACCCTTGACCCTGCTGATCCTGGCAGTGGTCGCCTTCGTCGCCGGTTTCATCGATGCCATCGCTGGCGGCGGCGGCCTGCTGACCACGCCCGCCCTGCTGACCGCCGGCATGCCACCTCACTTGGTGCTGGGCACCAACAAGCTCAGCTCCACCTTCGGTTCGGCCACCGCCGGCCTGACATACTACAAGCGCAAGCTCTTCCACCCGGCACAGTGGCGTCGCGCCCTGGTCGGCACCTTGGTCGGCGCATTGCTCGGTGCGGTGGTCGCGCATTACATGCCTGCCGAGTGGCTGAACAAGATGCTGCCGGTGATCGTGTTCGCCTGTGGCCTGTACCTGCTGTTCGGCGGCACGCCCAAGGCACCTCTGGACGCCGACGCGCCGATTCGCAAGAAATGGCAGCTACCCCAAGGCCTGACCCTGGGCTTCTACGACGGCGTGGCCGGGCCCGGCACGGGCGCCTTCTGGACGGTCAGTACCCTGCTGCTTTACCCCATCGACCTCGTCCGCGCCAGTGGCGTGGCCCGCAGCATGAACTTCGTCAGCAATATCGCAGCGCTGACGGTGTTCGTGATTTCCGGGCAGGTAGACTACATCGTAGGCTTTTGCATGGGTTTGTCGGTCATGGTCGGGGCGTTCTTCGGCGCCCGCACCGCCATCAGCGGCGGCAGCAAGTTCATCCGTCCGGTGTTCATCACCGTGGTGCTGGCCTTGACCGTGCGCTTGGCCTGGCAGCATTGGTTCGGCCAGGCCTGACACGCGAGGGCGTCGCTGGGCACAACGCGCGCGGCGCCTTTGTCGAGCCGGCCTGATCTAGCAGTGATCAACCGGGGAAAGCGGGCTCCACCTGGCCCAGTCGACGGGCCACATACAGGTCAATCAGGTAACGGGCAATCGACCGCCCGGCCGGTAGCGGCGGCAGGTCATGCACATCGAACCAGCGGGCGTCTTCGATTTCGTCTGGCTGCATGACGATGTCACCACCAGCGTATTCGGCGTGGAAACCCAGCATCATCGAATGTGGGAAGGGCCAGCACTGGCTCCCCACGTACTGGATGTTCTTGACCTCCACCGCCACTTCCTCGCGTACTTCCCGTACCAAGCAGTCCTCGGCGGACTCCCCCGGCTCTGCGAAGCCTGCCAGGGTGCTGTACACGCCCGTCACGAAGCGCGGCGAGCGAGCCAACAGGATTTCGTCGCCCCGGGTGACCAGCACGATCATGCTGGGCGAGATGCGTGGGTAGCTGCGCAGGTCGCACGCGCTGCAATGCATGGCACGCTCCCAGCGAATCTGGGTCATGGCCTGACCGCAGCTGCCGCAGAAACGATGCTCCCGCGCCCAGGTGCCGACCTGCGCGGCGTAACCCAGGATCGTGTAGGTCAGGGCATCCCCTTCGAGCATGAACGCCCGCAGGCCGCGCCAGTTGCAACCCGGTAGCTGGGCGGTATTGGCCAACTCGAGCAGAAACACTGGCTGCCCATCGAAGTGGCCGATGCCATGCTCGCACAGCACATCCAACCCTTGGCCCTTGAGCCAATCGCGCTCGAACAATGCGCCGTCATCCCCGACCAGAAAGCCCTCAGGGCCGTGAGCGACCGCCAGTCCGGCGGGGGTGAGCGGGTCGAGTACTGCGGTCGTCCAGCGTGCTGACATACGGGCGTTCCTGTGAGGTGCGCCCGTCGATTGTTTCAGTCGGCGAACGACGGTTTGTGTTTGTTCATGTGCGCGGCCATGGCCAGGCGCATGTCTTCAGATTGCAACATCGCCGCGTTCCAGGTGGCGATGTACTCGAGGCCATCGTCGATGCGGTGATCGCGCATGTAGCTCAACATGTGCTTGGTACCAGCCACGGCGATCGGTGATTTGGCAGCGATGTCCCGAGCGATGGCGAACACGCCTTCGAGCAAGGCGGCCTTATCATCGTAGACCCGGTTCACCAGGCCGATGCGCAGCGCCTCAGGCGCCTCGACGGTGCGGCCTGTGTAGGCCAGCTCACGCATGATGCCGTCGTTGATGATGCGTGGCAAACGTTGCAGCGTGCCAACGTCCGCGGCCATGCCCATGTCGATTTCCTTGATGGAAAACTGCGCGTCGCCGCTGCAGTAGCGCATGTCGCAGGCCGACAGCAGGTCGATGGCACCGCCGATGCAATAGCCCTGCACCGCCGCGAGTACCGGCTTGCGGCAGCGGTCAACGGCGTTGAACGAGGCTTGCAGGCTGAGGATGGTCTTGCGCAGGGTACGGGCATTGCGGGCAGGGTCCTTGCCCATTTGCCCGGCGACCGAGGCCAGCATGGCCAGGTCGATACCGGCCGAGAAATGCTTGCCGGCGCCGCTGATGACCACCGCCCTTACTGCGTCGGTATCGTCCACCCACTGGAAGATGTCGATTATTTCCTCCCAGAATGCAGCGTTCATGGCGTTGAGTTTTTCCGGGCGGTTGATCTGAACATGGGCGATGTTCTCGTTCAGCTCTACGTTGAACGCGCTGTAATCATTCATGGGCGACACTCCTGTGGCGGCGGAAATGCCACCGATGGTAGCGCAGCCCGGTGACGGTGCGTCGGCCAAAAGCGGGACTGTGGAACGGCATGGTTGCTGTGTTCGCCGACACGCCCGCGCCAAGCCCGTACAACTTTTGCCGAAGGCAGGCATCGAACCTGTGTAAGCACTCACTCTCAGGAGAAACACAATGGCGATACGCAAGGCATTGATGCTTTCCTGCATGGCCCTTGCCCTGGTTGGCTGCGCCGGCAATGATCACCCCGCCCCACCGCGCACGCAGCAGGTGGACCTGCAACGTTACCAGGGCACCTGGTACGAGTTGGCGAGGCTGCCGATGTTCTTCCAGCGCAACTGCGTACAATCCGAAGCCCATTACACTCTGCGCACCGATGGCCGCATCGATGTGACCAACCGCTGCATGGAGAAGGACGGGCAGTGGAACGAGGCCAAGGGTATTGCCGAAGCTCAGCAGCCTGGCAGCACCGACAAGCTCTGGGTGCGCTTCGACAACTGGTTCAGCCGCCTGGCGCCTGACCTGACCAAGGGCGAGTACTGGGTGCTTTACCACGACAAGGATTACCGCGTAGCGCTGGTCGGCCACCCTAATCGGGAGTACCTGTGGTTGCTGTCACGTACCCCGGCCATCCCGGACAAGACCCGTGACCAGCTGCTGGACATCGCGCGCGAGCAAGGCTACGACACGAGCAAGCTGGTCTGGCGCCAGGCTGACAGCAACGCCGTCGAGTAAGTCCACGAGGGCGCAGGACAAGGAGAAGACATGGACCTGCTGTTTCTGGGCACCAGCGCCGGTGCTCCGACCAAGGCACGCAACGTCAGCGCTACGGCGTTGCTGGAGGCGACGGGCAAACGCTGGTACCTGATCGATTGCGGTGAAGGCACCCAACACCGGCTGTTGCACACGCCGTTGTCGACCCAGGACCTGGGCGGTATTTTCATCACGCACGTGCACGGTGATCATTGCCTGGGACTTCCCGGCCTGCTGGCCAGTGCAAGCATGAACGGGCGGCGCCAACCGCTGGACGTGGTGTTGCCTCAAGCCTTGCACGACTGGCTGCGGGCCAGCCTTGAAGTTACCGACAGTCATTTGTCCTTCGACCTGCGGCTGTTACCCGTCGAAGACTTCAGCGGCTGGTGCAACACGGCCATGACGGTGCGCACCGTCACCTTGTCGCACCGGGTGCCGTGCGTGGGTTACGTGTTCGATGAACGCTGCCCCGAACCGCGGCTGGACAGCGTGCGGCTTGAGGCCGAAGGCATACCCCGTGGTCCGCTGTGGGGGGAACTGGCGAGGGGTTTGGCGGTGAACCATGCTGGCCTTGAACTGCAGGCAAAGGATTACCTGCTACCCGGTCGAGCTGCGCGACGCGTCATCGTCTGCGGCGACAACGACACGCCCGAACGGCTGGCTGACGTGGCCCCTGGCGCTGATGTGCTGGTACATGAGGCAACGTTCACGCAACCTGCCGTGGAGCGTTCCGGAGTGACCTATGGCCACAGTACCGCGGCGTCGGTGGCTTGCTTCGCCCAAGCGGCCGGCGTGCGCAACCTGGTATTGACCCACTTCAGTGCTCGCTACCAGGCTGACACTCGGCGCAGCCCATCCATCGATGACGTGAGGCAGGAAGCTGCCGCGCACTATACCGGCAACCTCACCTTGGCCACCGACCTGCAGCGGTATCACCTGGGCCGCGATGGGTTGCTGTTGCCTGTCGGCTGATCGAGCCGCATGGGCCTGGGTTGCTTTGGGGTTATGCGATGACCACATTACTCCTGAGAACAAAAGCCCTATGGGTACTTCATCAGCTTCGCACTTTATATTGTCGGGGCCGCTGCGCGCCCCATCGCGGTACAAGACCGCTCCCACAGTAATGGGCCGGACGGGCAGTGATCTGCCCGCCCCCGATGCCGTACCATCAGCCCGAGCCTACGCCGCCAAGCGCCCCTTCGCGACTGCTTCGGACGCCGCCAGCATGGCGCGCAAGAGCACCGCACACCCGGCCGCCAGATCATCGGGCGTGGCATTCTCGATTTCGTTGTGGCTGATACCGTTTTCACAAGGCACGAAAATCATGCCCGCCGGCCCTAGCTCGGCGAGGAAGATAGCGTCGTGACCCGCCCCGCTGACAATGTCCATGTGCGCCAACCCCAGCGCCTTGGCCGATTCACGTACCGCATCCACGCACCCTTTGTCGAAATACAGCGCCGGGAAGTCCGCCGTAGGCACCCACTCATAGGTCAGTCCATGCCGCTCACAGGTCTGCTCGATCACGCTGCGGACCTCGGCGATCATTCCCTCCAGCCGCTCCCCTTCGAGATGGCGAAAATCCAAGGTCATGCGCACTTGGCCTGGAATCACGTTGCGCGAGCCGGGATAAGCCTGCAGGCAACCAACCGTGCCACAGGCATGCGGTTGGTGCCCATGCGCAGTGCGGTTGACTGCCTCGACCACAGCGGCGGCACCGACCAGCGCATCCTTGCGCAGGTGCATCGGCGTCGGGCCAGCATGAGCCTCGACCCCACTCAAGGTCAGGTCGAACCATTTCTGGCCCAAGGCGCCGAGCACCACCCCGATGGTCTTGGCCTGGTCTTCCAGGATCGGGCCCTGCTCGATATGGGCCTCGAAATACGCCCCCACCGGATGGCCGGTGACCGCCCGCGTCCCGGCATAGCCGATTTCATTCAACGCCTCCCCAACGCTTACCCCCTGGGCATCGCGTTTGGCCAGCGTCTGCTCGAGGCTGAACTTGCCGGCAAATACACCGGAGCCCATCATGCACGGCGCAAAGCGCGAGCCTTCCTCGTTGGTCCACACCACCACCTCCAGCGGGGCCTCGGTTTCCACGCCCAGGTCGTTGAGTGTACGGATGACCTCCAGCCCGGCCATCACCCCGTAACAACCGTCGAACTTGCCCCCCGTTGGTTGGGTGTCGATATGGCTACCGGTCATCACCGGAGGCAGCGCGGCATTGCGCCCCGGCCGGCGGGCGAAGAGGTTGCCGACCGCATCGACCGTGACCGTGCAGCCAGCCGCTTCGCACCACTGCACGAACAGATCGCGTGCCTGGCGATCCAGGTCCGTCAAGGCAAGGCGACAAACGCCTCCCTTGGGCGTGGCACCCAGTCGTGCCAGGTCCATGAGTGATTGCCACAGGCGTGCGCCATCGACATGCCGGGCGGTCGATTGAAGAACGTCTTGAGCGCGGGTCATAGGTTTCTCCTCAGGCTTTTTCTTATCGGATGTGTAAGCCGCGGCGCGGGCCTGCCCGCCCCGTGGCAAGCAGAAACTCAGGGCAAGGGTTTGGCCATGCGCGCCGGGCTACGGGCCGCCACTGCGGCGAAAACGTAGTACAAGCCAGCTCCTAGCAACGAGCCCGTGAACCAGCCGTAGTCGTAGAACCAGCTGAAGCGGCTGTTGCCGATGGCCAGCACCGTGAGCGCGACCGGCAGGGCAAAGGCCGCGAAACCCGGCCAGTGCCATGCCGGGTAAACGTCGTCGCGGTACAGCCCCGCCAGGTCCAGTTGCTGACGGCGCACCAGGAAGTAGTCCACCACCATAATCCCGGCGATCGGCCCGAGCAGACTGGAATACCCCAGCAACCAGTTGGAATAGACGCTTTCCAGGCTGATGTCGGAGACGATCCAACCCAGCTTCTTGAGCAGCTCGTGGCCCATCAACGCCAGGCCGATGAGACCGGTCAACCACACCGCGCGGCTGCGGCCGATCAGGCGCGGCGCGATGTTCTGGAAATCGTTGGTGGGCGAGACGATGTTGGCCGCCGTGTTGGTGGACAAGGTGGCGATCACGATCAGCGCCATCGCCAGGGCCACCCAGAACGGGCTCTGGATCTTGCCGATCAGGGTCACCGGGTCGGAAACGGTTTCGCCCACCAGCGAGGCCGAGGCTGCCGTCAGCACCACACCCAGTGAGGCGAACAGGAACATGGTCAGTGGCAGGCCGAAGATCTGGCCGAGAATCTGGTCCTTCTGGCTGCGGGCGTAACGGCTGAAGTCTGGAATGTTCAGCGAGAGAGTGGCCCAGAAGCCCACCATGGCGGTGAGCCCTGCGCAGAAGTAACCCACCACGCTGACCCCTTCCGGGCGCTTCGGTGGCTGGGCCAGCAGCTCGGTCATGGACATGTGGGGCAGCGCCCACACCAGCAGCCCGATACCCACCGACACCAGCAACGGCGCAGACAAGGTCTCCAGCCACTTGATCGATTCGGCGCCGCGCAGCACTACCCACAGGTTCAGGCACCAGAAGATCATGAAGCCGATCACCTCGCCGGTGCCGCCTAAAGCCTTCCAACCTTCGAATACCGAACCCAGGAAGAGGTGGATGGCCAGCCCGCCGAACAGCGTCTGGATACCGAACCAACCGCAGGCCACCACGGCCCGCACCAGGCAGGGCACGTTCGAGCCCAGGATGCCGAAGGATGCACGCAGCAGTACCGGGAACGGAATGCCGTATTTGGTACCGGGAAAGGCATTGAGCGTCAGTGGAATCAGCACGATGAGGTTGGCCAGCAGTATGGCCAGCAACGCTTCACCTACGCTCAGGCCGAAATACGCGGTAAGCACACCGCCCAGGGTGTAGGTCGGCACGCAGATGGACATGCCCACCCACAGCGCCGTGATATGCCATCTGTGCCAGGTGCGCTGGTGCACCTTGGTGGGGGCGATGTCAGGGTTGTAGCGGGGGCTGTCGAGCACATCGGTGCCTTCGCACAGCTCCACCAGGCCATTGCGCTCGACCACTTGCGATCTGCTCTGTTGCATGAGGCCTTCTCCAGAATGTTGTTGTAGTTGTTCGCTCATCAGGGCAGCCCGATGGCCGGAGTACACACGCAGAATGTGGGTAGAAATTTCGACCAAATTTCAATCTTGTCAAGTTCGTCAACCTGGGCTGAAGTGCCTATCCTAGAGCCGTCAAGAAAATATAGTTTTTATTAATCAATAACTTAAAAACCACATAATCAGTGTGATTTATTTCTTGCCGAATCCATGATCTGCATCTAGCCTCGAATCTTGTCAGCGATGACAGGATTAACCACCTGCCCAGCTGACACAGACAATTCCAAGAACCGGCCAAGACCGGTCAGCCTGCGAGGAAAACGGCATGTCCCTGTTGATCCGTGGCGCCACCGTGGTTACCCACGAAGAAAGCTTCAGCGCCGACGTCCTGTGTGCCAATGGCCTGATCCAGGCCGTGGGTCAGGACCTCGACCCACCGGCCGGCTGCGAAGTGCTCGATGGCAGCGGCCAATACCTGATGCCCGGCGGGATCGACCCGCACACGCACATGCAGCTGCCCTTCATGGGCACGGTGGCCAGCGAGGACTTTTTCAGCGGTACCGCTGCCGGGCTTGCGGGTGGAACCACGTCGATCATCGACTTCGTGATCCCCAACCCCCAACAGTCCCTGATGGAGGCGTTTCACACCTGGCGCGGCTGGGCAGAGAAGAGCGCCAGTGATTACGGCTTTCACGTGGCCATTACCTGGTGGAGCGAAAAGGTGGCCCAGGAGATGGGCGAGCTGGTTGCCCAGCATGGGGTGAACAGCTTCAAGCATTTCATGGCTTACAAGAACGCCATCATGGCCGCTGACGACACCCTGGTCGCCAGCTTCGAACGCTGCCTGCAACTGGGCGCCGTGCCCACGGTGCATGCGGAAAACGGCGAGCTGGTGGATCACTTGCAACGCAAGTTACTGGCCCAAGGCATGACAGGGCCAGAAGCCCACCCGTTGTCACGCCCACCTCAGGTCGAAGGCGAAGCGGCCAGCCGCGCCATTCGCATCGCCGAGACGCTCGGTACGCCGTTGTACCTGGTGCATGTCTCCAGCCGCGAAGCGCTCGATGAGATCGCCTACGCACGGGGCAAAGGGCAACCGGTGTACGGCGAGGTCCTGCCGGGTCACTTGCTGCTCGACGACAGCGTCTACCGCGACCCGGACTGGGCCACCGCTGCAGGGTATGTGATGAGCCCGCCCTTCCGGCCGCGTGAGCATCAGGAGGCGCTGTGGCGCGGCCTGCAGTCGGGCAACCTGCACACCACGGCCACTGACCATTGCTGCTTCTGCGCCGAACAGAAGGCGATGGGGCGCGACAACTTCAGCCGCATTCCCAACGGCACGGCGGGTATCGAGGACCGCATGGCGGTTCTGTGGGATGCCGGGGTGAACAGTGGCCGCCTGTCGATGCACGAATTCGTCGCCGTGACCTCCACCAATACGGCAAAGATCTTCAACCTGTTCCCACGCAAAGGCGCCATCCGTGTGGGTGCCGATGCCGACCTTGTGCTGTGGGACCCGCAGGGCACGCGCACCCTGTCGGCCAAGACCCACCACCAGCAGGTGGACTTCAACATCTTCGAAGGCCGTACGGTGCGTGGCGTGCCCAGCCATACGATCAGCCAGGGCAAGGTGGTATGGGCCGACGGCGACTTGCGCGCTGAAATGGGGGCTGGACGGTACGTCGAGCGCCCGGCCTACCCGTCGGTTTACGAACTGCTCGAGCGCCGGGCCGAGCTTCAGCGGCCCACGCCCGTGCCCCGCTAACGGCCCGAGCAGGTCGGCGCACCTCTCGGTGCACGGCAGGCTGACCATGCCGCACGACCGGTTTTCACCGCAGGACCGAGCCCGCCAGGCCAATGCCGTGGCCAAGGGCCCGGCTTGCCGGTGATCAGGGGCGCCTGCGCCCCACCCTTTCAAGCCCACGACAAGAAAGAGAGGCTATCACCGTGATCGACGCCCTGAACCATTTGCCGCGCCCCCGGGCCGGTGCCGACCAGTTGGCCGAACAGTTTGGCGACCTTGTCCCAGCGCTGACGGCGCGCCAGGCTGCCGTGGAAAGCGCACGCTGCCTGTACTGCTACGATGCCCCCTGCATCAACGCATGCCCCAGTGACATCGACATCCCCTCGTTCATCCACCGCATCAGCGATGAAAACCTGCAAGGTGCCGCCGAGCGGATTCTCTCGGCCAATATCCTCGGCGGCAGCTGCGCCCGGGTCTGCCCCACCGAAATTCTCTGCGAGCAGGCCTGCGTGCGCAATAACGCCCAAGAGTGCGCGCCAGTGCTGATCGGCCAATTGCAGCGTTATGCCTTGGACAATGCCCACTTCAGCGAGCACCCTTTCCAGCGCTCTCCGAGCACTGGCAAACGCATCGCCGTGGTCGGCGCCGGCCCCGCCGGGTTGTCGTGCGCGCACCGCCTGGCCATGCATGGGCACGACGTGGTGGTCTTCGAAGCCAGTGAAAAGCCAGGCGGGCTCAATGAGTATGGCATCGCACGGTACAAGCTGGTCGATGACTATGCCCAGCGCGAGGTTGCGTTCCTACTGGGCATCGGCGGCATCGAGATTCGCCATGGCCAGCGCCTGGGCAGTAACCTGAGCCTGGGTGAACTGCGCGACCAGTACGATGCCGTGTTCCTCGGCCTTGGGCTCGGCGCAGTGCGTCAATTAGGCCTGCCCGATGAACAGGCACCCGGCCTGCTCGCCGCCACCGACTACATTCGCGAGCTGCGCCAGGCTGACGACCTGGGCTGCCTGCCGCTGGCCGACCGCTGCCTGGTGATCGGCGCCGGCAACACGGCGATCGACATGGCCGTGCAGATGAGCCGCCTGGGCGCGCGCGATGTCAACCTGGTGTATCGGCGTGGGGCTCCCGACATGGGGGCCACCGGCCATGAGCAAGCCATCGCCAAGGCCAACCAAGTGCGTCTGCATACCTGGGCGCGGCCCGACAGCGTGCTGCTGAGTGCTGACGGCAAGGTACGCGGCATGCGCTTCGCGCGCACCGCAATGGTGGAGGACCGTCTGTGCGACACGGGAGAAACCTTCGAGCTGGCAGCCGATGCGATTTTCAAGGCCATCGGGCAGCGCTTCGAAGACCAGACCCTTGCTGACCCGGTAGCCGCGCAGTTGGTGCGCGAAGGTGAACGCATCCGCGTCGACGCGCGCATGCAGACCAGCCTGCCAGGCGTCTATGCCGGTGGTGATTGCACCGCACTGGGCCAGGATCTCACCGTGCAGGCCGTACAACATGGCAAGGTGGCTGCCGAGGCCATCCATGCCCAACTCATGCTCAATGTGGAGGCCGCGTAAATGGCTGACCTGTCTATCGTCTTCGCCGGCATTCGCGCCCCCAATCCCTTCTGGCTCGCCTCCGCCCCACCTACTGACAAGGCCTACAACGTCGTACGCGCCTTCGAAGCGGGCTGGGGTGGCGTGGTCTGGAAAACCCTTGGGGAGGACCCTGCGGCAGTCAACGTCTCGTCGCGCTATTCGGCCCACTTCGGCGCCAACCGCCTGGTGCAGGGCATCAACAACATCGAGCTGATCACCGACCGGTCGCTGGAGATCAACCTGCGAGAGATCACCCAGGTGAAGAAGGACTGGCCCGACCGCGCGCTGATCGTGTCGCTGATGGTGCCGTGCGAAGAAGCGTCGTGGAAATTCATCCTGCCGCTGGTCGAAGCCACCGGGGCCGATGGCATAGAGCTGAACTTCGGTTGCCCACACGGCATGCCTGAACGCGGCATGGGGGCGGCGGTGGGCCAGGTGCCCGAGTATGTGGAAATGGTCACCCGGTGGTGCAAGACCTACTGCTCGCTGCCGGTGATCGTCAAGCTCACCCCAAACATCACCGACATCCGCCAATCGGCCCGGGCAGCGCATCGCGGTGGGGCCGATGCAGTGTCGCTGATCAACACCATCAACTCCATCACCAGCGTGGACCTGGACCGCATGGTGGCCCACCCCATCGTCGGGGACCAGAGCACCCACGGCGGGTACTGCGGCTCGGCGGTCAAACCCATTGCGCTGAACATGGTCGCGGAAATCGCCCGAGACCCGGCTACCCAAGGGCTGCCGATCTGTGGGATCGGCGGTATTGGCAACTGGCGTGACGCGGCCGAGTTCGTCGCCCTGGGCAGCGGCGCCGTGCAGGTCTGCACAGCAGCGATGTTGCATGGGTTCCGCATCGTCGAAGACATGAAGGACGGCCTGGCACGCTGGATGGATCAGCATGGGCATGCCAGCCTAGAGGCCTTCCGTGGCCAGGCAGTGGGGCATACCACCGACTGGAAGTACCTGGACATCAACTACAAGTCCATCGCGCGTATCGATCAACAAGCCTGCATTGGATGCGGCCGGTGTCATATCGCCTGCGAAGACACCTCCCACCAGGCCATCGCCAGCACGCTCAATGCCGACGGCACGCATGCGTACAGCGTGATCGAGCAAGAGTGCGTGGGCTGCAACCTGTGTCAGATCACCTGCCCGGTGGAGGACTGCATCGAAATGGTGACGCAAGACACGGGCAAGCCTTACCTGAACTGGACGCAGGACCCGCGCAATCCTTATCGGGAGGCTAGCTGAGGCAGTAGGGCCATGGATGTAGCCGAAGTCCGAGCCGCCCTGCGCTGACCCCGGCACTTCGGCAGCAGCCCCAGGGTTTCCTGGGGCTGCGGTGAGCTGGGACTGCTTATTCCGGCAACTGCAACCTGGTACTTGCATAACACGTCGCCTTTGAAACCTGTCTCAGGTCAAGGCTCCAGCCCGATCCCCCTCAGGATCACACGGGTCACCGTCTGCACGGCGCTTTCGAAATCCCGGTCGGACAGTGGCTCGCCGTCGTTGAGCAAGGCGACTTGATAACCGAAGTCGGCATAGTGCTGGGTCGATGCCCAGATCATGTACAACAACGCCGACGGCTGCACCGGCAGGATGCGACCTTCCTCCACCCAACGGCGAATCTTGGCTTCCTTTAGCCTAGCCCAAGGCACCAGGCTTTCGTCCAGGTTGGCCCTGAGCACAGGGGCGCCGTGCAGCATCTCTTCGGCCCATATCTTCGAGCCCAGCGGGCGCGAACGGGAATGCCCCATCTTCGCCCGTATATAGCTGGTCAGCACCACGCGCGGGTCGTCATAGTGCTCGAAGCTGAGGGCATCCTGCTTCCAGACTTCGAGCAAATCCTGCAAAACCGCGCGAAATAACTCGTCCTTGGTCTTGAAGTAGTAGTGAAGGTTCGAACGCGGCAATTGCGCCTGCTCGGCAATGTCGCCCATGGAGGTGGCAGCGAAGCCTCGTTCGGCAAACACGCGCTCGGCGGCCTGCAGTATCTTCTCGATGTTGCGACGACGGATTTCGATCTTGTGGTTGGCCATCAGGCGTCGGCCGTCCACACGGCCAGCTCGTAGCCATCCGGATCGATGAAATGAAAGCGGCGCCCACCCGGGAAAGCAAACGCCGCCCGGCTGACGGTACCGCCCGCCGCTTCGAGCCGCCGCTGGGTTGCCTGCAAGTCATCGGCAT
Organism: uncultured Pseudomonas sp.; assembly: GCA_963529135.1. Taxonomy (GTDB): domain Bacteria; phylum Pseudomonadota; class Gammaproteobacteria; order Pseudomonadales; family Pseudomonadaceae; genus Aquipseudomonas. Next base: position 22,318 of record CAURYQ010000037.1, read on the forward strand.
AGAGAATGACCAACGGCCCGCCTGGGCGCACGGGCTCACCTGTCGTGAAGCCCCCTGTCAGGCGACCGTCGCTGAACTCGGTGTAGGCAGGCCCGTAATCAGTGAACGTCCAGCCGAACACCGCTGCGTAGAAGGCTTTGCTGCGTGCGATGTCGCTGACGTTGAACTCGATGTTGTCGATCTGCCGATCTGTACCGCGAATGCCCATGAACGCTCCGTGCGCTTGGAAGTTTCCCGTAGTCTACCCTGCTTGCGCAGCCAAACCTTGAGCCGGCGCATGCGCCGGCCGTCAAGCGTCAGGCGCTGGCACGTACACGTGCCGGGCACTGCGCGCGGTGCAGGTTGAGCGCGGTATTGATGATGCCGATGTGGCTGAACGCCTGCGGGAAATTTCCCAGCATCCGCTGGCCAACCGGGTCGTACTGTTCGGCGAGCAGGCCCACGTCGTTGCACAGGCCGGCCAAGCGTTGGTACAAGGCATCTGCTTCGGCTTCGCGGCCCAGCAGCACGTACACATCGGCCAGCCAGAAGGAACACACCAGGAAGGTGCCCTCGCCCGCCGTCAGGCCATCGGTACAGCTGTCGGTGTCGTAACGCAGCAATAGCCCGTTGTGCAGCAGGCGTTTCTCGATCTGCTCCAGGGTACGCAGAAAGCGCGGATCCTCGGCCGGCAGGAAGCCGGTCAACGCGATGTGCAGCAAGCTGGCGTCCATCTCGCCGGAACCATAGGCCTGTACGAAGTACTGGCCCTGCGGGTCCAGCCCGTGCTCGCACACTTCCCGCCGGATCTGATCGGCAACCTGTCGGTAATGAAGGCCCCGCTCGCGGTCCTCTTCAGTGGTTTCGGCAAGCCCGGCAGCACGGTCGAACGCCACCCACGCCATGACCTTGGAATGCACGAAGTGCTGCCGCCCCCCGCGCACTTCCCAGATGCCTTCGTCAGGCTCGCGCCAGATGCTCTCCAGGTACGGCATGATCACTCGGCTGATGGCGGCACTGCGTGGGTGCCTGGGCAAACCGCCGCGGATCGCCTGGCTCATGGCGTCGGCCAGTTCCCCGTAGATGTCCAATTGCGTCTGCGCGGCCGCGGCGTTGCCCACGCGCACCGGCTGTGAATGCTCGTAACCGGCAAGCCACGGCAACGTGTATTCCTGAAGATCACGCTCGCCTGCCAGGCCATACATGATCTGCATCTGTTCAGGGTTGCCCGCCACCGAGCGCAGCAACCATTCGCGCCAGGCCTGGGCTTCTTCGAAGTAGCCCAGGTTCATGAAGGCGAGCAACGTCATGGTCGCGTCACGCAGCCAGCAGAATCGGTAGTCCCAATTGCGCTCACCGCCCACGCGCTCGGGCAGCGAGGTCGTCACTGCCGCGACGATGCCACCAGTCGGCGCATAGGTCATGGCCTTGAGCACCAACAGCGAACGGCGAACCAAGGCCGTGTACGGGCCTACCTCGGGGCACTTGGCGGCAAAGGCTTGCCACTGATCCACGGTTGTCTTCAGGCAGGCGTCGATGTCCTGCTCAGGCGGCACCGGCAGGTGCGAGGGGTGATGACGCAGGCTGAACACGTGCCGCTCGCCTTCCCCTACGCGAACACGCGCCACCGTGTGATGGTCACGGGCATGGGGCGCGACAGTCGAAGACAGGATCAAGCGGTCCGGGCCTGCCACTGCACTGAGGGTGAGTGGGTCGAGCCGTTCTACCCAAGGCACGCTGCGGCCGTAGTCGAAGCGCATTACCAAGTCCATTTCGAAGGTGGTCTGGCCCGACACGCCTTCGACGATGCGCACCACGGCGTTCTCGTCGCCCAAGGGCATGAAGTCCAGCACCCGTGCCGTGCCCGAGGCCGTGACCCAGACAGTTTCCAACACCAACGTATCGTCCAGGTAGCGACGGCTGCGTTGGATCACAGGGTCGGATGGCGCCAGGCGCCAGCGACCATTTTCCTCGTTGCCCAACAGAGCCGCGAACACGGCTGGCGCATCGAAACGCGGCAGGCACAGCCAGTCGAGCGAGCCATCGCTGCTGACCAGGGCTGCGCTGCGGCAGTTGCCCAGCAGGGCATAGTCTTCAATATGGGCGGGCATCGGTACTCCTGAAATGTCTTTGCATCGGTACTGCTGCAGCCAGCATCGCGCAGGCATGCGCAGCAGTACACGGTTCGATTCGAAACCCTGCGCTATCACCCCAGCCGGTGCCACTCGCGCTTGTCCCGCGTCAACAGCTCAAAGCCCGCCTCGGGGCCATCCTGCCCCGCCTCGTACTCATGCACCTCGCCACCCTCGGCCCAGGCATCGAGAAACGGCTGAACGGCGCGCCAGCCGTTCTCGATGTTGTCGGCACGCTGGAACAGGGTCTGGTCACCGGTGAGGCAGTCGTAGATCAAGGTCTCGTAGCCGGTGGCCGGAGTCATCTTGAAGAAGTCCTTGTAGGCGAACCCCAGCTCGACATTCTCCATCACCAACTCCGGGCCAGGGCGCTTGGCCTGCAAGTCGAACCACATGCCTTCGTTGGGCTGGATCTGGATCTTCAGGTAGTTGGGCTTGGGCCTTTGCAGCTCGGACTCGCGGAACTGAGCATAAGGCGCAGGCTTGAAGCAGATGGCGATTTCCGTGTCGCGTACGCTCATGCGTTTGCCAGTGCGCAGGTAGAACGGCACGCCGGCCCAGCGCCAGTTGTCGATCATCACCTTGAGCGCCACGAACGTTTCGGTCTGGCTGTCGGGTTCGACATTGCCTTCCTGGCGATAACCCGGCACCTGCTTGCGCCCTTGGCTTCCCGCCACGTACTGGCCCCTGACCGAGTTCTTCAGCGCCATCTTCGTCGACCATGGGCGAATCGCGCCGATCACTTTGGCCTTTTCACCCCGCACGGCGTCCGCGGCAAATGCAGCAGGCGGCTCCATGGCCACCATCGCCAGCAATTGGAACAGGTGATTGGGGACCATGTCGCGCAGGGCGCCGGTGCTGTCATAGAAAGCGCCACGGGTTTCGACACCCACGGTTTCAGCCGCTGTGATCTGCACATGGTCGATGTAGTGGTTGTTCCAGAACGACTCGAACAATCCGTTGGAAAAACGGCTCACCAAAATGTTCTGGACGGTTTCCTTGCCCAGGTAGTGATCGATTCGGTAGATCTGGCGTTCGCCCATCACTTTCAGCAAGCAGGCGTTGAGGGCCTCGGCGCTGGCCAGGTCGTGCCCGAACGGCTTTTCGATCACCACGCGGCGAAAGCCGCCGCCGGACTCGTCGAGCAAGCCGGCCTCGCCAAGACGCTTGGCCACTTCCGGGAAGAACCGGGGAGACGTCGCCAGGTAGAAAATGGCGTTGCCGTGGCTGGTCTTGTCGATACGTTGAGCAATGGCTTCGTACGTCGCCGCGTCGAGAAAGTCGCCGGTCTGATAGTCCAGGCGCTTGGCCAGGCTGGCCCAGAGCTTTTCGTCCAGGCACGCCGGGGCGCCCTCGCCCCCTTTGTCCCGCTCGGCCATGAATGCGTGCAGCCGTTCGGCAAATTCATCGGCACTGGCAGCGTTGTGATCGACACCGACGATGCGCAGGTTGCGATCAAGCAAGCCGTCGCGGCTCAGGTTGTACAGCGCGGGCATCAGCAAGCGCTTGACCAGGTCGCCATTGGCGCCGAACAGGAACAGCGTGCAGGGAGGTGCTGCGGGTGTCGTCTGTTTTTTGCTCATTCAGGTTTCTTCTCGACGTGCCCACCAAACCCAAGGCGCATAGCCGAGAGAATCTTGTCCCCATAGGTACCTTGCTGCTGACGCGAGCGGAAGCGCGCGAACAGTGCACTGGACAGTACGGGCACCGGCACCGCCTGCTCGACGGCTGCATCGATGGTCCAGCGCCCTTCGCCGCTGTCCGATACCGAGCCGTTGAACTGCGCCAACTGAGGGTCGGCCACCAGTGCGTCGGCGGTCAGATCCAGTAGCCAGGAGGTCACTACACTGCCACGGCGCCAAACCTCGGCAATTTCGGCCACGTTCAGGTCGAAGCGCTGGTCCTCGGGCAGCTCATCACCGCCTTTGCTGCGCAGCAGGTCGAAACCTTCGGCATAGGCCTGCATCAAGCCGTACTCGATCCCGTTGTGGACCATTTTCACGTAGTGCCCCGCCCCGGGTGGGCCGGCATGGATATAGCCGTGCTCGGCACGCTGATGCTCGCCGGTACGGCCGTGGGTACGCGGAATGTCCCCGACACCCGGTGCCAGCGCCGCGAACAACGGCTCCAGGCGCTCGAACACCTCCTTTTCACCGCCGATCATCATGCAGTAGCCACGCTCCAGCCCCCACACGCCGCCGGAGGTACCAACATCCAGGTAGTGCAGCCCCCGCTGCGCCAGCTCGGCCGCGCGGCGCATGTCGTCCTTGTAGAAGGTATTGCCGCCGTCGATGATCGAATCACCTGGCTCCAGCAGGTCCGCCAGCTGCGCAATGGTCTGTTCGGTAGGCGCGCCGGCAGGGAGCATGACCCAGACCGCGCGGGGTGCCTCGAGCTGCTGGACCAATGCAGCCAGATCATGCGCCCCAATGCTGCCCTCGCCTTCCAAGTCAGTGATGGCTTGCTCATTGCGGTCATGCACAACGGTGTGATGGCCGGCGAGCATAAGCCGCCTTGCGATATTGCCGCCCATGCGGCCCAGCCCGACGATTCCCAATTGCATGAGCAGGTGCTCCCTTGCCGAATGAATGAAGACGTTTGGGTCTTTCAGGTTAGTCCAGCGGACAGCATGAGGGTTCAGCGACCAACGGTTACATCACGATAAATCAATGGCTAAGCCAGACTTCGCCACACCTGACCGAGCGCATTGGCAGTCAACGTCAGGACTTGGTCAGCCTGCATATGGAAATGTCACTCAAGCCGTGACGATTATTGCGTCTCGATAGGTCCTGCCCGCCCAGCCTAATTTGCTCGCGCAGCGGGCCGCTCCCTGGCCTGCACACCAGGAGCTACTTATGCCTATGCCCCGCAATCTATTGATCACCCTTGCCCTGGCTGGCAGTGCCCATGCCTACGCCGGTGAGGCAGTGTCCTGTAAGACTCTGACCGAGCAAGACGCTCTGGCCTTGTTTGATCGCTGGAACGCATCGCTCCAGACAGGTCAGCCTGAGCGGGTCGCCGATTTGTACAGCGACCAGGCCGTCCTGCTGCCTACGCTATCGGCTACACCACGCCTGACCCGCGAAGCCCGTGTCGATTACTTCCGTCATTTCCTGGCCAGTCGACCAGACGGCACGCTGGACACCCATTTCCTGCAGACCGGCTGCGACACCGCCACCATGACAGGCCTCTATACTTTCAACATGGCTGACAGTAAACAGGTTGGCGCACGCTATACGTTCACCTATCTGTGGAATGGCGATACTTGGCTGATTGCCCATCACCATTCCTCGCTCTTGCCCTGAGCATTTAGCACCCAACACGCACTGTTCCAGTGCGTAAATCAGTCCTGCACTATCCGTCTGTCGGTTTTCGCCCCCCTTTTTTCCCCAACTGCCTCTCACAGCCCTACACGCGACGCTCACGATGGTCGCGTCTAGGCCGCCGGTCTGCCTTGTGTGACCGACAAGTCACGTTCGTAATATTTTCGTTCTACACTCAGGTTTCGGCCCGCCATTTGCTCATTGGAAGAGCAACGCAAAAAAAGTCGAACTTTAAGGAAAGACGGCAGGTCAGGAACTAAGTAGGCCAAATGAAGCGGGTTATTCCCGCACACGGCCCACCCACCCCAACCAGTCCAATCGCCTTTTGGCCGGAATGCCGAATGTGCTGTGCCTGTGCGCACGACTCGGGGGCAAGGATTGCAGTACGCAGAATTCGCAAAAGAGAGAATCAACACGAAATACCGCCGCGGTTTAACAGTGCCCGGCCAAGCTTAGGGACGGAGAAAAGAATGATCAGTGCCGCTGTCGCGACTCAAGTAGCTACATTCACCTCGGAAAATCGCGAACCGCTCATCCCGGAGCTCGCCAAGACAGGCAAGGCACCTGGCGCCCAGCGTCAGAACAACCCGAACAAACGTAAGATCCTGTTCGTCACGTCGGAAATCGCTGACCTGGTCAAGACCGGGGGCTTGGGCGACGTCTCCGCTGCGCTCCCCCGCGCGCTGGCGCACCTGCACGACGTGCGCGTGCTGATCCCAGGCTACCCACAGGTGGTGGAAAGCGATAACCCCATCCACATCGTGGGCGAACTGGGGGGCCACGCAGCCTTGCCACCGTGCAAGATCGGCCGCATGGACCTGCCCGACGGCCTGGTGATCTACGTGTTGATCTGCCCCGAGCTTTATCAGCGTCCCGGTACGCCCTATGCTGCCGAAAACGGTCGCGACTGGCCTGACAACCATATTCGTTTTGCCCGTCTGGGCCTGGCCGCTGCGGAAATCGCAGCCGGCGAAGGCATGATCCACTGGAAACCCGAAATCGTGCATGCCCATGACTGGCCTGCCGGTTTGGCCCCTGCCTACATGCACTGGCGCGGCCTGAGCACGCCGACTCTGTTCACCATTCACAACCTGGCTTATCAAGGCGTTTACAGCCGCGGCTGCAGCCCGGAACTGGCCATCCCTGACCATGCCATGCAGCAGGAAGGCATGGAGTTCTACGGCAAGCTCTCGTTCCTGAAGGCTGGCCTGGCTTACTCCAGCCACATCACCACCGTGAGCGCGACCTACGCCGAGGAAATCACTACCCCAGAATTCGGCTGTGGCCTGGACGGTTTCCTGGCCAGCAAGGCGCAACAAGGGCTGTTGGGCGGTATTCCGAATGGCATCGACGAGAGCTGGGATGCGGCCACCGACAAGCACCTGCAGCACAACTTCAGCATCAACGACTGGGAAGGCAAGGCTCGCAACGCCGACGCCGTGCGCGAGCTGTTCAAACTGGACCCCTCCGAAGGCCCGCTGTTTGCCGTGGTCTCGCGCCTGGTCTATCAGAAAGGCCTGGACCTGACCTTGGGCGTTGCTGAATACATCGTCGAGCAAGGTGGCCAGATTGCGATCATCGGTCGCGGCGAGCCTGAAGAAGAGCAAGCCATGCGTGAACTGGCTCTGCGTCATCCGGGCCGCATCGGTGTACGCATCGGCTTCAATGAAACCGACGCACGCCGCATGTTCGCCGGGAGCGACTTCCTGTTGATGCCATCGCGCTACGAGCCCTGCGGCCTCAGCCAGATGTATGCCCAGCGTTTCGGCTCTCTGCCGGTCGCACGCAATACGGGCGGCCTTGCCGACACCATCGAGAACGGTGTCACGGGCTTCTTGTTCAATGAATCGACCGTCGAGAGCTACCGCGAGGCGCTTAGCCGAGCCTTCTACATCTACCAGAAGAAAGAGTTGCTCAACGCCATGCGCTGCTTGTCCATGACGCAGCCTTTCAACTGGTGCCAGGCGGTGGAACCCTATGCACGCCTGTACGAAGACCTGGTCAAGCAAGCCCAGCTGGCTCACTACTGAAGAGAGGTCGAAGATGCACAGGCATGGCGCACATTTGGAAGACGCCACGTCGGCGCGCTTCGCCCTCTGGGCACCCGACGCGCGCAGCGTGAGTTTGGAACTGCAGCATCAGGACGCCATTGAACTCGTCCGCCAGGATGATGGCTGGTTCACCGTCACTACCCCGGCCAAAGCGGGGGATTTGTACCACTACCGTATCAATGGCGAACTTCTCGTCGCCGACCCCGCCTCGCGCTTCCAACCCGAAGGGGTTCACGGCCCAAGCCAGGTCGTCGACCTGGCCGGCTACGCCTGGCAGCACGCCTGGCAGGGGCGCTCCTGGCACGAAGCGGTGATCCAGGAGCTGCATGTCGGCGTACTGGGCGGGTATGCAGGTGTCGCCCGTCAGTTGCCGCGCATTGCCTCGACCGGCATCACTGCCATCGAGCTGATGCCGATCGGCCAATTCCCGGGCGACCGCAACTGGGGCTACGACGGCGTGCTGCCCTATGCGGCGCAGCACAGCTATGGCACGCCCGAGCAATTGTGCAGCCTGATCGATCAGGCCCACGGTCACGGCCTAATGGTAATGCTCGACGTGGTCTACAACCACTTTGGCCCCGACGGCAACTTCCTGCATGCCTATGCCGATTCGTTCTTTCGAGAAGACCGCCAGACCCCTTGGGGGGCTGCCATCGATTTCCGCCGCCCAGAGGTGCGCGAGTACTTCATCCAAAATGCCCTGATGTGGATCTGCGACTACCGGATAGATGGCTTGCGACTCGATGCAGTACACGCCATCGACCAGCCTGACTTCCTCAGGGAGCTGGCCCAGCGCGTGCGTGAAGCTGTGGAGCCGGGGCGGCAGGTCTGGCTGGTCCTGGAGAACGAACATAACCAGGCGTTCCTGCTGGAGCAGGGCTTCGATGCCCAGTGGAACGACGATGGACACAATGCGCTGCACGTATTGCTGACCGACGAAACCGAAGGCTACTACGAAGACTACAAGGATGACCCGATCAGCAAGCTGGCTCGCTGCCTGGGCGAAGGGTTCGTGTTCCAGGGCCAGCTCAACCGCCATGGCGAGCCACGTGGCGAGCCCAGCGGCCACCTGGCGCCCAGCGCCTTCGTGTTGTTCCTGCAGAACCACGACCAGATCGGCAACCGGGCCATGGGTGAACGGCTGACCAGGCTCACCTCCCCTGCGGCCCTGCGTGCGGCCACCGGGCTGTTGCTGCTGAGCCCGATGATCCCTTTGCTGTTCATGGGCGATGACGATGGCAGCCGCGCACCGTTTCTGTTCTTCACCGATTTCCACGATGAACTGGCTGACGCAGTGCGCGAAGGCCGCCGCGGTGAATTCGAGCATTTCGCCGCCTTCGCCGACCCAGAAAAGCGCGCGCGTATCCCAGACCCCAATGCCGAGCAAACTTTCCATGCCTCAAGGCCGGACACGCAGGATGTCATTGCCGGCTGGCACGGGCTGTACCAGCAGCTGCTGACCGTACGTCGCCAGCACCTGGTTCCGCACCTGCCCGGCACCCGTGCCTTGGGCGCCGAGGTGCTGGCCGACAAGGCGTTGACTGCACGCTGGCAGCTGGGCGACGGCAGCACGTTGCGCATCGACCTGAACCTGGGTGACCAGGCGCAGCAACTTGAGGCCGCGCCTGCCGGCAAGTGCCTGTTCGACAGCGGCGACAAGGCACACGCCGGCTCGACCCTGTCTTCCCATAGCTGCGTGGTCACCCTGCTACCCCCCGACCAGGAGATGCAATGAGCGAATCCCTGCTTCACCGGCTTGCGCAGCAAGCCGGCCTGGCCCGCGATTGGGTGGACGCCAACAACAAACCGCAGCAAGTGACCGACGAGGTACTGCGCAAACTGCTCGAAGCCCTGGGCCACCCGGCAGGCGACGACGAGCAACTGCAAGACAGCCTGGCCAGGCTCGAGCATAGCGATGACGCCGAACACGTTCCGCCGCTGCTTACCGCCGACCAGGGCAAGCCGTTGGATCTTTCGCGCTATTTCCCGAAACAGGCGACGGTGCACGGCACGCTGGAAGATGGCAGTCGGATCGACATGACGCTCGATGCCCACGCTCGACTGCCAGGGGATTTGCCAGCCGGCTATCACCACTTGGAAGTGGCCCAGCACCGCTTCACTCTCGCTGTCGCACCAGGCGGCTGTCGGTCCTTGCATGACCTGGTCGAAACCGCGCCCGCGCGCTGCTGGGGATTGTCTGCGCAGCTGTACAGCCTGCGCCGCCCGGGCGATGGTGGCTACGGCGACTGCCTGGCCCTTGAGCATCTGGTGCGCAGTGCTGCCGAACGGGGTGCCGATGCGGTGGCAATCAGCCCTATCCATGCTTTGTCGGCCTTCGACCAGCAGCACTACAGCCCGTACTCGCCTTCGAGCCGGCTGCTGCTCAATACGCTTTATGCAAGCCCTGCGGCCATCCTCGGGGAGCGCACCGTACGCCTTGCCGCTGAAGCCTGCAACCTGGAGCAGACCCTGACCTCACTCGAGGAAGAGCCGCTGGTGGACTGGCCGCGGGCGGCCGATGCCCGTTACAAACTGCTCGATGCCCTGTACCAGCACTTCAGTCAGGCCGATCACCCGCAACGCGCCGACTTCGAGAGCTATCGCCAGGAGGCGGGCGAAGCATTGGAGCACCACTGCCGTTTCGAAGTCATGCAAGCCGAGGCGGTGGACAAAGGCTATGGCGCTGATTGGCGCAATTGGCCAGCGTCATGGCGTGATCCAGCGGGCGCCGAGGTCCGCGCCCTCGCAGCGAGTTATCCGGCAAGGGTGGAATTTCACGCGTTCTGCCAATGGCTGACCGAGCGCAGCTTGCAGCGCGCTCAGGAAGCCGCCAAAGGCAGTGGCATGGTGGTCGGTTTGATCGCCGACCTGGCAGTGGGCGCTGACGGCGCCGGTAGCCAGGCCTGGAGCCGCCAGGACGAACTGTTGGCCAACCTCACGGTCGGCGCGCCACCCGACATCCTCAACCGCTCAGGCCAGGACTGGGGCATCTGCGGGTTCTCCCCCGAAGGGCTCAAGCGCAACGGCTACCGTGCGTTCATCGAGATGCTGCGCGCCAACCTGGCCCATGCCGGCGGGTTGCGCATCGACCATGTAATGGGCTTGCAACGGCTCTGGCTGATCCCGCGTGGCTGCAAGCCCAGCGAGGGCGCCTACCTGTATTACCCGCTCGAAGACATGCTGCGCTTGCTGGCACTGGAGTCCATGCGTCACGGTGCAATCATCCTGGGTGAAGACCTGGGCACTGTGCCGGACGGGCTGCGCGAGGCATTGGCGCAGAAGAACATCCTGGGCATGCGCGTGCTGCCCTTCGAGCAGGCAGCCCCTGGCCAATTCACGCCCCAGTTGCAATGGCCCGACGACGCTCTGGCCACCACTGGCACCCATGACCTGGCGACCGTGGCTGGCTGGCTCAAAAACCGCGATATCGACTGGAGCAGGCGCCTGGACCTTATCGATGAATCCACCGAGCAACAATGGCGCGATGACCGCCGCAAAGAACACGATGGTCTGCGCCGCACGCTCGAAACCCACTATGGCCCGCTGAAGGACGACACCGACGTGATCGACGCCGCTATTGGTTATGTAGGCCACACCCGCGCCCCGCTGGTGCTGGTCCCGCTTGAAGACCTGCTGGGTCTGGAAGAACAGCCGAATCTGCCCGGCACCACCGAAGGGCACCCCAACTGGCGCCGCCGCTTTGCCGAAGCCGCCGGGCACATGCTCGATAACGAAGATGCTGCTCGTCGCCTTGAAGTGTTGGCGCAAGCGCGCGAACAGGCCTGGGAGCGCGACCGATGAAACCGCTTACCGCTACCCTGCGCTTGCAGTTCCACAGCGACTTTACCCTGGATCATGCCTTGCCCTTGGTGCCCTATTTCGCACAACTGGGCATCAGCCATCTGTACGCTTCGCCCATCCTCAAAGCCCGCGCCGGCTCGCGCCATGGCTATGACGTGGTCGACCCCACACAAGTCAACCCGGAGCTGGGCGGCGAAGCGGCCCTGGAGCGTTTGGTTGGCGCGCTGCGCCAACACGGCATGGGTCTGATCGTGGACACCGTGTCCAACCACATGGCCGTCGGTGGGGCTGACAACCCATGGTGGCAGAGCCTGCTGGCCTGGGGGCGCCGCAGCCCGTATGCGGAGTTCTTCGATATCCAGTGGCACTCCACAGACCCACTGCTGGCCGGTCAGTTGCTGCTGCCGTTCCTGGGCAGCGACTATGGCGCGGCCCTGAAGGAAGGGCAGATCCCGCTCGAATTCGACAAGGATTACGGGGTGCTGCAAATTGCGCATTACGAGCACCGTTTCCCGATTTGCCCGGTCGACTACGGCTGGGTGCTGGCACTGAGCGAAGACCCCACGCTGACCAGCCTGGCCGAACGCTTCACTGCCCTTGGCGAGTCCGCCTCCCCGCTTGAGGACGCCGCACCGTTGCAGGCAGAGCTGGCCCAGCGCGTGCGCGAGGGCGCGGACCTGGCCTCTGCCCTGGTGGCATTCGACAGCCGCAGCGAGGCTGGTTTCAAGCGCTTGCACCTGCTGCTGGAGCGTCAGACCTACCGCCTGGCCAGCTGGCGTACGGCGGCCGACGACATCAACTGGCGGCGCTTTTTCGACATCAATGAGCTGGGCGGCCTGCGCGTCGAACGCCCCGTGGTGTTCGAAGCCACCCACGCCAAACTGTTCGAGTTGATCGAACGCGGGCTGGTGGATGGGGTGCGCATCGACCACATTGACGGCCTGGCAGACCCGCGCGGTTACTGCCGCAAGCTGCGCCGCCGTGTGGACAGCCTGATGGCAGCCCGCCCACTGGAGGCTGCCGTGGAGCACTTCCCCATCTACGTCGAGAAAATCCTCGGCGTCGATGAGCATCTTCACCGTGACTGGCTGACCGATGGCACCACCGGTTATGAGTTCATGAACCAGGTGTCGCTGCTGCAGCACGATCCGGCAGGCGAAGCCCCGTTGACCGAACTGTGGTCGACCGTCAGCGAGCGCCCTGAATTCACCGAGGAGGTGCGCCTGGCACGCCACCTCGTTCTCAATGCCAGCCTGGCGGGTGATTGCGAATCGGTAGCACAGGCACTGCTTCAGGTCGCACGCAACGACCTGATGACCCGCGACCTGTCCCTGGGTGCCATTCGCCGGGCCTTGCAGGCCCTGGTCGCGCACTACCCGGTATACCGTACTTATTTCAACGCCTGTGGCCGCCCGGCCGAAGACGAAGCGTTCTTCCAGCAGGCCCTGACCCATGCGCGTCAGGACCTGAGCGAAGCCGACTGGCCTTTGCTCGATCAGCTGGAAAAATGGCTCGGCGGCGAAGGCTGGCGGCAGCTCTCACCGGGCCGCACGCGCAAGCAGTTACGCCATGCCTGCGTGCGCTTCCAGCAGTTGACCGCCCCAAGCGCCGCCAAGGCGGTCGAGGACACCGCGTTCTACCGCAGCGCCAGATTGCTTTCACGCAACGACGTGGGCTTCGAAGCTGAACGCTTCAGCGCGCCGCTGGAGCACTTCCACAACGAAGCCCAGCGCCGCCTGCGGGACTTTCCGGACAACCTGCTGGCCACCGCTACCCACGACCACAAGCGCGGCGAAGACACCCGCGCCCGCCTGGCCGTGCTGAGCGAACGCGGCCCGTGGCTGGCAAGCCGCATGGCTCACTGGCGCGAACTGGCGGCGCCTTTGCGTGCACAGCTCGATGATGGCCTGGCGCCGAGCCCTGGCGATGAAATGCTGCTGCTCCAGACGCTGTTGGGGACCTGGCCTCTGGGGTTGGCCGTCGATGACGCCCAAGGCCTGAAGCAGTACGCCGAGCGAGTCGGCCAATGGCAACAGAAAGCGCTGCGCGAAGCCAAGCTGCGCAGCAGCTGGAACGCCCCCAACGAAGCCTACGAAAACGGCTGCGCCCGCTACCTCGAAGAGCTGCTGCTAGGCGCCGATGCGCTGCCCTTGCGCACCTCCGTTGCCGAGGCTGCTCAGCTGATCAGCTGCCCTGGGGCACTCAACAGCCTGGTGCAGGCGTTCATGCGCATGACCGTGCCAGGGGTGCCGGACCTGTACCAAGGCAATGAATACTGGGACTTCAGCCTGGTCGACCCGGACAACCGTCGCCCAGTCGACTACCCCGCGCGACGTGCGTCCCTTGCCGATGCCGCGCCGCTCGACGAATTGCTGGGCCGTTGGCAGGACGGGCAAGTCAAGCAAGCACTGGTGGCCCGCGTGCTGGACTGCCGCATGGCCAACCCCGAGCTCTTCCGCCGGGGCAGCTACCTGCCTCTGACCGTCAAAGGACGGCATGCCGACAAGGTCGTGGCCTTTGCCCGCCTGGGGGATACCCAACGCGCCGTGATCGTCGCGCCGCGCCTGGCCAGCGGCCTGTTGGGCGCTGCCCAGAGCCCTCTGGTGCCGCCTCAGCACTGGGAAGATACCCGGATCGTGCTGCCGTTCGACCTCTCACCTGCCAATTCGACTGGACTTTTCGGCGGGGCCGTTGTCAGCCCTGTAAGAGAGTTGATGGTTTGCGCTGTGCTGTCGGACTTTCCAGTCAATCTGTTGATCGAAGAAAACTAGCATTCAGGAGCGTCATATGAGTGTCGATGATAAACGCATACGCGAGTTTGCCTACCAGATCTGGGAGTCGGAAGGCAAGCCGCACGGTGAAGAAGAACGTCACTGGGACATGGCTCGCAAGCTGGCCGAAGCCGAAGCCAAGGCACCTGGGGCCAAAGCCAAGTCACCCGCCAAGCCCAAGGCGCCTGCAAAGCCCAAGGCCGCTGCTGCACCCAAGCCCCCGACCGACCCCAAGGTCGCTGCACTGCCGGGGGTGAAGCCTGCGGCTGCGAAGAAACCGCGCGCGCCAAAGAAACCGACCGCTAGCTGAACCATCCACGGCCCTGCCGCCATCAGCGCCGCACTGGCACCGAGCCCCTCGGGCGTCAGGCCTGGTGGCGACAGGGACGTTGCAACATCCAACCTTTTTTCCAGATACGGCCATTCGAGGATTGCCATGAGCCCGCGCACCGCAAAGAAAACCCGCTCCGTTGCACCGTCGCGCATTCGCGAAGGCTTACCCTACCCCCTCGGCGCCACCTGGGACGGCCTGGGCGTGAACTTCGCCATCTTCTCGGCGAACGCCACCAAGGTCGAGCTGTGCGTATTCGACGCCACCGGCGAGAAGGAACTCGAGCGCATCGAGCTGCCTGAATACACTGACGAGATCTACCACGGTTACCTGCCTGACGCTCACCCAGGCCTGATCTATGGCTACCGTGTGCATGGCCCTTACGAGCCAGAGAACGGCCATCGCTTCAACCCCAACAAACTGCTGATCGACCCCTATGCCAAGCAACTGGTCGGTGAGCTGAAGTGGTCCGAAGCGCTGTTCGGCTACACCATTGGCCACCCTGACGGCGACCTGTCGTTCGACGAGCGCGACAGCGCGCCCTTCGTGCCCAAATGCAAGGTGATCGACCCGGCCTTCACCTGGGGTCGCGACAACCGTGTGCAAACGCCGTGGGACCAGACCATCGTGTACGAGGCCCATACCAAGGGCATCAGCAAGCGCCACCCGGCCGTGCCTGAAAACCTGCAAGGCACCTTTGCCGGCCTTGCCAACGACGAGTTGCTCAAGCACATCAAGGACCTGGGGGTTTCCAGCATCGAGCTGCTGCCCATCCACGCCTACGTCAACGACCATCACCTGCTGGACAAAGGCCTGAACAACTACTGGGGCTACAACAC
>CAURYQ010000038.1:0-37534 GCA_963529135.1 uncultured Pseudomonas sp.
GGCCACCATCCCGGCGGAAGATCCAGCCACCTACGCCATGATCAGCCGCGCCGAAACCATCGGCGTGTTCCAGATCGAGTCACGGGCGCAGATGGCGATGTTGCCCCGCCTGCAACCCAGAACCTTCTACGACCTGGTCATCGAGGTGGCCATCGTCCGTCCAGGCCCCATCCAGGGCGACATGGTTCATCCCTACCTGCGACGGCGGCTCAAGCAGGAGCCGGTGACCTATCCCTCGCCCAAGCTCAAGGCCGTCTTCGAACGCACGCTCGGCGTGCCCCTGTTCCAGGAGCAGGTCATGGAACTGGCCATGGTCGCTGCAGACTACAGCCCGGGGGAAGCCGATCAGCTGCGCCGCAGCATGGCGGCCTGGAAGCGCCACGGTGGGCTTGAGCCTCATCGCCAGCGGTTGCTGCAGGGCATGCAACGCAATGGTTACGAACTGGCGTTCGCCGAGCGCATCTTCGAGCAGATCAAGGGCTTTGGCAGCTACGGATTCCCCGAGTCCCACGCCGCCAGCTTCGCCTTGTTGTGCTACGCCAGCAGTTGGTTGAAATGCCATGAACCGGCCATTTTCACGTGCGCACTGGTCAACAGTTGGCCGATGGGGTTCTACAGCCCCGACCAGTTGCTCCAGGAAGCCCGCCGTCAGGGCATCGAGGTCAGGCCGGTGGATGTGCGTCACAGCCAGTGGGATTGCACCCTGGAACCTGGGCCCCAGGGCGAACTGGCCATTCGCATGGGCTTGCGTCTGGTGCGTGGCCTGGCCGAGGCCGATGTGCGCCGCCTCGAACAGGCCCGGGCCATGCAGCCCTGGCGAGACGTCGAGGACCTGTGCCTGCGCTCGGCGCTGGATGGGCGGGCCCGTGCTCGCCTGGCCGACGCAGGCGCCCTGGCCGGGCTGGCAAGGCATCGCCACCAGGCACGCTGGGAGGTGGCGGCGGTACAGTCGCAGTTGCCCTTGTTCGCCGATGTCCAGGCTGCACCCGAAGCGCCGATCGACCTGCCGGCGCCTACCGTGGGCGAGGACCTGGTAGCCGACTATCAGGCGCTGGGCACGACCTTGGGGCCACATCCACTGACCTTGTTGCGACCCCGGCTGCGTGCCTTGGGGTGTCGCAGCTCCAGCGAATTGCAAGGCGTCGAGCATGGCGACGCCATTGCCATGGCTGGGCTGGTGGTGGGCAGGCAGCGGCCACAGACGGCCAGCGGTGTGACCTTCGTGACACTGGAAGACGAATTCGGCATGGTCAACGTGGTGGTGTGGCGTGACCTGGCCGAAAAGCAGCGTCGGGCCTTGGTCGGCGCGCGGTTGATGAAGGTCAGTGGCCGTCTGGAACAGGAAAACGGTGTGCGCCACTTGGTAGCCAGGCGTCTGGAAGATGTGAGCGTGCTGCTGCAGGGGCTGGACGTACGTAGCCGTGACTTCCACTAAACCCCTGCAGCCACGCCGCCCTTACACCATTGCCAGGCGATGCTTGCGGGTAGGCGCTGGGAACATCTGGTCGATGGCGTGCAGGTCATCGGCGGTCAAGCTCAAGCGGGCCGCCTCGGCATTGAGCCTGACGTGCTCGGGACTCACGGCTTTCGGAATCGCGATCACACCGTCATGGCGCGTTACCCAGGCCAGGCAGACCTGGGCCGGGGTGGCGCCGTGGCCTTGGGCGATTTGCTCGAGCACCGGATGCTGCAACAAGCGCCCAGCCTGGGCCAAGGGGCAATAAGCCATGATGGGCAGTGCATGCTCCATCGACCAGGGCAGCAGGTCGAACTCGATGCCTCTTTGTGCAGGGTTGTAGAGCACCTGATTGGTCGCGCAATCAGGGTTGTCCAGTTCGCGCAAATCATCCACGTCGAAGTTGGACACGCCCCAACGCTTGATCTTGCCTGCCTCGCGCAAACGCTCGAAGGCCTCCACCGTCTCTTGCAACGGGTACTGGCCGCGCCAGTGCAGCAGGTACAGGTCGATGCAATCGGTGCCCAGTCGCTTGAGGCTGCGCTCGCAGGCCGCCGCCGTGCCGCGCTGGCTGGCATTGTGCGGGTAAACCTTGCTGACCAGAAACACCTGGTCCCGCCGCCCGGCGATGGCTTGGCCCACAACCTGTTCGGCACCGCCTTCGGCGTACATCTCAGCCGTGTCGATCAGGGTCAGCCCCAGGTCGATACCTTGTTGCAGGGCCGCCACTTCAGCTGCCCGGCGATTGGGGTCTTCGCCCATGTACCACGTGCCTTGGCCGATGGTCGGCACCTTGGCACCTGCCAGTCTTACGTCACGCATGTCACCTCCGGTGGGTTGGTATTGCTGAGTAGGACATCCAGCAGCGCCTGGGCTGCAGTAGACAACTTGTGCTCGCTCAGTGCGATAACGCCAATGCGCCGCTCGACGGTGGGCTCGACCAAAGGAATGCAGCGAGCCCCCAGTTCTTGCATCTGCGTGATGCACAGCGCTGGCACCGCACTGACCCCCAAACCGCTCGCCACCATTCGGCCCACGGTTGCAAGTTGATGGCTCTCGAAGGCAACGGCCAGCTTGCCGTGCTGCGCCGCCACGTTCTGCTCCAGCAGCAGCCGCACGGCCGATGGGCGTTGCAGTGCAACGAAATCTTCAGCCAGCAGCTGCGCCCAACTGATCTGGGCAAGCTGAGCCAGTGGCGATTCAGCCGGCACGACCGCAACGAACCTGTCCAGATACAGCGGATGGAAATGCAGCCCCTCGACATTGTCAGGCTCAAAGCCGATGCCCAGTTCGACGCGCCGATGCCTGACCAGTTCCTGCACGTGTTCATTGATCACGTCATGCACAGTCACGTTGACCTTGGGGTAGCGCTGGCGAAACACCTTGAGGGAACCTGGCAGCAGATTGCCGGCAAAGGAGGGCATTGCGGCGATGGCAACCCGGCCCAGCTGCAAGGTAAAACGCTGGCGCAGCATCTCCTCGGTGTCATCCCAGTCGGCCAGCAGGCGGCGTGCCAGGGGGAGAAGCACCTCGCCTTCTGCCGTCAGGCTGACACTGCGTGTGGTTCGACTGAGCAAGGCGCCTCCCAGATTTTCTTCCAGCGCCTTGATGGTCAGGCTCAACGCAGGCTGCGAAATGTGCAGGTGTTCGCCGGCCTGAGCAAAGCTCTGATACTTGGCGACGGCAACGAAGGCGCGCAATTGCTTGACATTCATGGAGATCGCCTATTCTTTGATTTGAAGAAGTTATCAATCGATCTGGAAAACAAAATTAACAAATCAGTGGGCAAGGGAGAAGATACCCCCATACGCTCACCGACACCCGTCGGCTCTACAACTACAAAAGGCGAATCAGCATGGCCGGATTGGACAAACGTGTAGCTTCCTACGAACAGGCCCTCGAAGGGCTCAGTGACGGCATGACCGTTTTGGCGGGGGGGTTCGGCCTGTGCGGTATCCCCGAAAACCTGATCAAGGAAATCAAGCGTCGCGGCGTCAAGGGTTTGACCGTGGTTTCCAATAACTGTGGCGTCGATGGCTTCGGGCTTGGCGTGCTGCTCGAGGACCACCAGATCCGCAAGATGGTGGCTTCCTACGTCGGGGAGAACGCTGAGTTCGAACGCCAGCTGCTCAGCGGCGAACTGGAGGTCGAGCTGACCCCGCAAGGTACTCTGGCAGAAAAAATGCGTGCCGGTGGTGCGGGCATCCCCGCGTTCTTCACCGCCACCGGCTATGGTACGCCGGTGGCCGAGGGCAAGGAGGTACGTGAATTCAACGGTCGCCAGTACATCCTCGAAGAAGCCATCACGGGCGACTTTGCCATCGTCAAGGGCTGGAAGGCCGACCACTACGGCAATGTTGTCTACCGCAACACCGCACAAAACTTCAACCCGCTGGCCGCCACTGCCGGCAAGATCACCGTGGTCGAAGTCGAAGAAATAGTCGAACCCGGCGTGCTGCTGCCCAGTGAAATCCATACGCCTGGCATTTTCGTCGACCGCGTCATCGTCGGCACCTTCGAGAAGCGCATCGAAAAGCGCACCGTCAAGGCCTGACCGCCAACCCACAGAACAACAAAGAGATACCGACCATGGCACTGACCCGCGAACAGATGGCGCAACGCGTCGCACGTGAACTCAAGGATGGCTATTACGTCAACCTGGGTATCGGCATTCCCACCTTGGTGGCCAACTACGTGCCGGCCGACATGGATGTGATGCTTCAGTCGGAAAACGGCCTGCTGGGCATGGGCGAGTTTCCCACCGAGGCCACCCTCGATGCCGACATGATCAATGCAGGCAAACAGACGGTTACCGCGCGCATCGGCGCATCGATCTTCGATTCGGCCCAGTCGTTCGCCATGATCCGCGGTGGTCATGTCGACCTGACCGTGCTCGGCGCGTTTGAAGTGGACGTGCAAGGCAACATCGCCTCCTGGATGATTCCTGGCAAGCTGGTCAAGGGCATGGGCGGCGCCATGGACCTGGTGGCCGGTGCCGAAAACATCATCGTGACCATGACCCATGCCTCCAAGGACGGCGAGTCGAAGCTGTTGCCCCAGTGCAGCTTGCCGCTCACCGGCGCCGGCTGCATTCGCAAGGTGCTCACCGACCTGGCTTACCTCGAAATCGAGAACGGCGCGTTCATCCTGCGCGAAACCGCGCCCGGTGTGAGCATCGAAGAGATCGTCGCCAAGACGGCCGGCAAGCTCATCGTGGCTGATGACGTCAAGGAAATGACCTTCTAACGCTGCCTGCGACGTCGCCGCCGCTGCGGCGAACCCGCCCGCCAAGGCCCGTTCACACACGGTGCTTTGGCGGGCCTGCTTGTGGGGTCAGGGTTGTACGTTGCTACCCTCTGCCCATCCTCTACCTACAAAATCAATAAAAGGACGCTACCGTGGCCGCTGAACTCCAAGACAGCCGCTCTGCACGCTTTGCCCTGCGCTGCTCCAACTGGGCCGAACGCTGGTTCCCCGATTCCTGGGTCTTCGCCGCACTGGCGGTGCTGTTGGTCTGCATCGGCGCATTGGCCATGGGTGCCAAGCCGCTCGACACCGCCAAGGCCTTCGGGGATGGATTCTGGAGCCTGATCCCGTTCACCATGCAGATGGCGTTCGTGGTCATCGGCGGCTATGTGGTGGCCAGCTCGCCCCCAGCTGCGCGGCTGATCGATCGCCTGGCGCGCATCCCGCGCAACGGGCGCTCGGCCGTGTGCTGGGTAGCGCTGATATCGATGCTGGCTTCGTTGCTCAATTGGGGCTTGTCCCTGGTCTTCGGCGGTTTGCTGGTGCGGGCGCTGGCGCGTCGCGCGGACCTGAAAATGGACTATCGGGCTGCCGGTGCGGCGGCTTACCTGGGCTTGGGCGCGGTGTGGGCACTGGGGCTGTCATCTTCAGCGGCTCAGTTGCAGGCCAACCCGGCCAGTCTGCCGCCCTCGATCCTGTCGATCACCGGCGTCATCCCGTTCACCGAGACCATCTTCCTCTGGCAGTCAGGCGTCATGCTGGCCGCATTGGTCGTAGTCTCACTGGTCATCGCTTATGCCACCGCACCGGGGCCCAATAGCGCACGCAGTGCCGAAGAGTGTGGGGTGGACCCAAGCTTCAGCGCCCCACCGGCACCAGCACGTACGCGTCCTGGCGAGTGGCTGGAGCACAGCCCTGTGCTGATTCTGATGCTCGTGGCGCTGGCCGCAGGCTGGCTGTACCAGGAGTTCGCCAGCAAGCCTGCGATCACGGCGATCTCCGGCCTGAACACCTACAACCTGCTGTTCATCATGCTCGGCGCGTTGCTGCACTGGCGTCCGCGCAGCTTTCTGGACGCCGTGGCCCGCGCTGTGCCTACTACCACCGGGGTCCTGATCCAGTTCCCGCTGTACGGCTCGATCGCCGCGATCCTGACTCAGGTCAAGGGCGTCGATGAGCAGACTCTTGCCCACCATATCTCGCTGTTCTTCACCCAGATTGCCACCCACGACACCTATGCCTTGTTGATGGGGGTGTACTCGGCGGTACTGGGCTTCTTCATCCCCTCAGGTGGCGGCAAGTGGATCATCGAGGCACCCTACGTGATGCTGGTGGCCAACGACCTGCAGTACCACCTCGGCTGGGCCGTGCAGATCTACAACGCGGCCGAGGCTTTGCCCAACCTGATCAACCCGTTCTACATGTTGCCGTTGCTGGGTGTTCTGGGCTTGAAGGCACGTGACCTGATTGGCTTTTCCTTCGTGCAGTTGCTGGTGCATGTGCCGCTGGTGCTGTTCCTGCTATGGGCGCTGGGCACGACGTTGCAGTATGTGCCTCCCGTGATGCCTTGATCGCTTGATGGCCAGAGACCTCGCCCTTGAGCAGGGGTACAAGGTGCAGGTCTCTGACCATAACGTTTTACCTCGGCCAGCCCTGGGGCTGAAAGCCAACGGCCGCCCGCCTCGCGCTGTCGGAAAACCCTTCTGTTTCAGCGTTCGCCCCTGCGCAAACCGTACGACGGTATTTTGACTAATTACGTCCAAGCCCATTGAGATTTATTATGGTGTCGGTTCATTGACGTAATGTCACAGTGCCCATAAGCTCAAGTCAACACCGCAACACACCCCGCACCATCGCGCCAATAACTCATTGATTATCCTGTTTGAAAGGACGGCGTATGCGCACGACTCTGATTGTGAAATCGATCTTTTTGTTGGTGCTGTTGAGCGGCGCGGCCCGTGCGGCTGATTCCTATATCAATCAGACCAGTATCATTCCTGTTGCAACCGCTGGTTGGTTCTTCGCATTTGCAGTGGTCGGTTTCGTTGCAGTCGCCAATAGAAGGAAGATTTGAATCAGCGCTGTTACGGTCACCCCGGCGAAGCTGCCTGAGTTGGCTTGTGAATTCGTCAACCATTGCTATATTGCCATTACCCTCTCGAGGCCTGTTTGCAGGTTTCGACGTGTCGCCCAGGCGGCCGGCAGAGCATGGCGCTCGCGGTGGTGAATGCGAAGTGGAGCGAGAGTTGGTGTGTTGTTCTCTTCAGTGCTCTAGTCGGGCCATTTGGCCGGAGGGACCCTCATGGTGCGTTCATTGTTCGCCGTCGTCGGCATGCTTGCGGTGTGGTCGGGTCATTGCGCGGCTGCGCCCTCCGAATCGGCGTACCGCCTCAATCCGGGCGATGTGGTCATGGTCTCGGTCTGGCAGGAAGACAGCCTCAAACAGGAAGCCACCGTGCTGCCTGACGGCAGTATCACCTTCCCGCTGGCTGGCCGCATCGACGTCGCCGGGCTGGATGTCGCCTCGGTTGAAAAACAAGTAGCCGCCAAACTCGAACAGTACTTGCCCGACCCGAACGTGAGCGTGGTGGTCAAGAGTAATGCCGGCAACTTGGTGTATGTGCAAGGCAAAGTCATCAAGCCAGGCCCCGTGCAAATGTCAGGCCCCACGGCTGTATTGCAGGCATTGAGCATGTCGGGCGGGCTGGACAAGTTTGCTGACGAAAGCGAAATAATGGTCGTGCGTGGCACAGGTACTTCCCAACGAATCCTGCCCGTGCGATACAAGGACCTGGTGACGGGCCGCGACATGTCGACCAATATCCAACTCCAGGCCGGCGATACGCTGGTCGTTCCTTGATCATGCCTTTTATTAAGTAGACTTGATGCCTCTTCTAAGAACAACACGCATTGCAGCGGCAATTGTGGCATTGCCGCTTGCGCATTCCACCCATGCCGCGACTTGGCAGTCGACCGTCGTCGTGCCTACTTCGGTTGAATACGACAGCAATCCGCTGTTGCTGTCGTCTGGGGAGAAAGGAGTGACGCGCACCCTGATTGCGCCCGACTACACCCTGATCGGCACGTTCGGCCAGGATGAACTTCGCCTGGGGCTGGGTCTGGACATTCTGCGTTCCTCGGACACCAACGTCGTCGACAACCGCGAAGACCCCGACCTCAGCCTGGGCTGGCAGCGCACCACCGAACGCGGTCAGTTCGGCCTCCTGGCACGCTATAACGAGACATCGACGCTGTCTGGCACCGTGCTCGACACTGGCGTGGTCACGACCGATGGCACGCAGAAGCTCTACACCCTGACGGGTAACTGGCGCCAGGCAATCACCGAACGCAGCACCTTGAGCAACGAGACCACCTACAACCGAGCCCGCTACGACATCACCAGCCTGACCGGTTACGACGAGTTGGCCAACACCCTGACCTGGACCTACGCCTGGAGCGAGCGCGCCGATTTGTACACCCGCTTCGGGGCCCGGCGTTATGAACCCGAAGATGACCTGACCGCCACCGCCTCCAACAGCTACAGCCCGGCGGTGGGCATCAAGTACCAGTTTTCCGAGTCCCTCAGTGCAGATGCGCATCTGGGTGTGAACAAGGTCTCGGGCAGCCAGGGTGGGCGACGCGGGGAGGGTGGCGTCGCCCTGCTGTACACCGGCTCGCGCAGCGATGCCAGCCTGACGGTCGAGCGCAGCACGGTGGCCAGCGCCCAGGGCGGGTTTGCCCAGCTTGATCAGGTACGCGGCATCTGGAGCTATGCGATCGACCCGTTGACCCGAGTGGGCGCGGACGCTGCCTGGCAAGACAGCAAAGGCCAGATTCCCAATACCTTGCAGATCTACAGCCTGTGGGCCAGCCGACAACTGTCGCCTTACTGGGACTTGCGCCTGATGCTGACGCACAAGGAGCGCAAGCAGGACTTCGACGGTAATGCGACCGCCACGATCGTTGGCCTGACCCTGACGTACCGCTATCCCGACATCTGAACCGCTTGCAGGTGGCCCCATGAAGTCCGATTACGAGCTGTCCATCAGAGATTACATCGCCATTATCAAGGACAGGGCCCTGGTCCTGGGGATCAGCGCCGCGGTCATTCTGGCTGCCACCGTCGCGGTGGCGCTGATGGTGCCACCTATTTACCAGTCCACCGGCACGATTCTGGTGGAGTCCCAGCAGATCTCGCCCGAGCTGGTATCGACCAATACCACCAGCTTTGCCGACGAACGCATCGAGGTCATCCGCCAGCGCGTGATGACGCGCGACAACCTGCTGCGCATCATCGACAAGTACGGCCTGTTCGCCGATAAACGCCTGAGCGAAAGCGACAAGATCGAGCAGATGCGCGGTGCCATCGCAGTCGAGACGCTGACCACCTTCGTGCGCGGGCGCGGTGAGGCCACCGTCGCCTTCAATGTGTCCTTCGAGCACCGCCAGCCAGAGGTGGCCAAGGAGGTCGCCGACGAGCTGGTGACACTGTTTCTGAACGAAAACCTCAAGCAGCGCACCGAACGGGCCAATGAAACCACCGAGTTCCTGACTCAGGAGGCGAACAAGCTGGGGGCAGAACTGGCCAGCCTGGAAAACCAGCTGGCCGACTTCAAGCAGGCCCACGCCAACGCCTTGCCCGAACATCAGACCCTGCGCA
This sequence comes from uncultured Pseudomonas sp., assembly GCA_963529135.1. Lineage (GTDB taxonomy): Bacteria > Pseudomonadota > Gammaproteobacteria > Pseudomonadales > Pseudomonadaceae > Aquipseudomonas. Next base: position 9,363 of record CAURYQ010000038.1, read on the forward strand.
TGAACATGCTTTCGCGCGCCGAGCTCGAGTTTCGAGAAGTGGACCGCGACTACAAGGCGGCCCAGGAAGAGCTGCGCTACCTCGAACTCGAACTGTCTGCCGCCAATGCAGGCCTTGCCACCAAGACCGGGGAGGGCACGCGCCCGGCGGCTGCGGATCAGCCACAGGATCTGGCGAGCCTGAAGGCCGAATATGCCCGCCTGCTGACCCGTTACAAAGAGGCCCACCCTGACGTGGCAGCGGTAAAACGCAAGATCCAAGCCCTCGAAGCCAGTGGCGAGACCGGCGCCGTCGCCTCGACGGTGAGCCTGGACGCAGCCCGCGTGCGGGCGAAAATGAGCGCCGCACAGGTGCGCATCGCCTCGCTGGCCGAGCAGAAGCGCGAGCTGACCCGCAAGATGGAAGGCTACGAGGCCGAGATCCTCGAAGCGCCGCAAGTCGAGCGCGGGCTGGTGACGTTGATGCGCGATCACGACAATGCCCGCAAGAAGTACGAAGAGATCCGTGCCAAGGAAATGGGCGCCAAGATCACCGAGAGCCTGGAGCAGGAAAACAAGGCTGAGCGTTTCGTACTGCTGGAGCCACCCTTGATGCCCGAAAAACCCATCAAGCCCAACCGCAAGAAAATCGCGGCATTGGGCCTGGTGCTGGCGCCTGCAGGGGGCGGCGCGCTGGTGATGCTGCTGGAGATGTTGAACCAGCGCGTGCGCGGCGTGGGCGCGCTCGAAAACCTGTTGGGCAGGCGGGTGCTGGTGGCACTGCCCTACATCGACACCCGTGCCGATGTGGCCAGGCGCAAGCGCTGGCGCAACGGCCTGATTCTGGCAGCGTTGTGCCTGGCGGCTATCATGGTAGTGCTGGTACACCTCTTCTACATGCCGCTTGATGTGCTGTTGCTCAAGCTCACGTCCAGGTTTGCATAGGAACGCAGTGATGGACAGGAACACACCGGCTTATGGCAACACCCTGCACCCGGTAACCCCGGGTACGCCTCAGGCGGTTTCGCCCGCGCCAGGTACGGCGCTTGCCGAAGTGCCAGGACAGTTCGATTACGTCAATACCAAGGTGGTTGCACTGCGTGCCGACCATCTGGAGCGTCATCGCATCGTGGCCTACAACAAGAACTCCAGCCTGAACGGGCCCATCGACCTGCTGCGCACCCAGGTCCTCAGGACCATGGAGGAAAACGGCTGGCGCACCCTGGCCATCACCTCCCCTACGCCCGAAGCGGGCAAGACCGTGTTGGCGATCAACCTGGCCATGAGCATTGCCCACTACACAACCCGCACGGCCTTGCTGGTGGATTTCGACCTGCGCCGCCCCCGCGTCGGCAGAAGCCTCGGGCTGCCCATGGACTGTTCGTTGAACGAGTTTCTCGATGACCAGGCACCCCTGCAAGACTGTCTGGTCAACCCCACGTTGCCCCGTTTCGTCGTGCTCCCGACGCGGGTGCCAGTGCCGATGTCCACAGAAGTGCTCAGCTCACCCAAAGTCACCCACTTGGTCAGCGACTTGCGTAACCGCTATGCCTCGCGCATCTGCATTTTCGATCTGCCGCCTTTGCTCAGCTCAGACGATGCGATTACGGTGCTGCCCAAGTTCGACTGCGTGCTGCTGGTCGTTGCCAATGGCATGAATACCAAGAAGGAAATCGAAGACTGCCTGCACCACCTGGGCACGGCGAATCTGATTGGCACCGTACTGAACAAGGCTGACGAAAAACCGCGGCCCTACTACTGAGCATGGGCGGGGCCGCCATCAGGCGGCTGCGAGGAGGCTCAGCACCATGTCATCGCCGGCCAAGGGTACCGGCACTCCCATTGCCAGGCGTGCGCCACGATTACATCCAGTTCTGCATGAACGGGCCGCCACCCCAGCACCTGCATGGCCTTGCGGGCATCGGCCACCAGCCGCGGCGGGTCCCCTGCACGACGCGGCGCGTCCAGCGTTGCGATTGGCCGGCCGGTGATCGCCCTGGCCGCATCGATGACTTCCTGTACCGAGAACCCGAGGCCATTGCCCAGGTTCAATACCGTACGCTCGCCGCCCCCAAGCAGGTAGTCCACGGCCAGCGCATGGGCCGAGGCCAGATCGTTCACGTGAACATAGTCGCGGATGCACGTGCCATCGGGCGTGGGGTAATCCCGGCCGAACACCGTCACGGCCTCTCGGCGGCCCGAAGCGGCCTGGAGCACCAGGGGTATCAGGTGCGTCTCTGGCTCATGCCGCTCGCCGAGCAATCCGGCCGGGTCGGCGCCTGCCGCGTTGAAATAACGCAGGCACACCGACTTGAGCCCGTAGGCCCGATCAAAGTCCTCGAGAATCTGTTCCACCATCCACTTGCTCAACCCGTACGGGTTGATCGGCGCCTTGGGGTGGGCTTCGTCGATCGGCACGTACTGCGGATTGCCATAGACGGCCGCCGTAGAAGAAAAAATCAGGTGCTTGATCCCAGCGCTGACCATCGCCTGTAGCAGCGACAGGGTGGCCGCGACATTGTTCTGGTAATACTTGCCCGGCGCGCTGACCGATTCGCCCACCTGGATGAACGAGGCAAAGTGAAACACCGCATCGAACCTGCACATACCGAACAGCACGTTCAGCGCCGCTTCGTCAGCGATATCCAGCCTGGCCCACTGGATGCCCGGGCCTGGCGAAACCAGGTCCGCCACCACGACTTCATGGCCGGCAGCCAGTAGGTAGCCGACCATGTGCGAGCCGATGTAGCCCGCGCCCCCCACCACCAGGTACTTCATACCCACCTCCACGAAGCTGCTGTCGACAGACACCGTGAACCGTCCCTGGAACATGCAGGTGGGATGCTCGGCTAACAGGTTCCATGAGCGTAGATGGCCATGTGCCCTATTTCAAGAACAGCCAATTGGACATGAAGGTGCCGTCCAGGGTGATGTGATAACGCCCTTGCTGGTAGCTGGCGGGCAGGGGTTTGAGCTGCGCCGTTGCATCGCGTGCGAACAGTTTCAGCCCCGCAGGCGCCTTGATGCTCATTTGCGCCTTGAGCGGTTCTACATAGAAGGGCGTCTTCTCCTCGGGCTGGGGCACCGCTCGTGTGCCCAAGGACACGAACATGCTGCGCGACTGACCCAGCGCGACCCCGTCCAGGCTCTGCACGACGACGCTCGCGTACGGTGTGCTGGCCTGCACCTCGACCTCGCTCAAGCTGACCGTGCGCCCGCCCAGCCAGCCCGTGGCAGCCTGGGTCAACGGCGTGTCGATCGTATACAGGCCCGATTGCCAATTGCGCTTGAGCTCGCCGGTATCACTCACGGTCTCGATCGCATCGGCTGGCAACAACGACTGGGCAGGATCGCGCAGCACAGTCGCGCCGTCTGGAATGGCTGCGGGCTTGAGCCATGGCAGCTCTGGGGTGAGAGGCAAGGCGATCTGCAACTGGCCCAGGCCCACTGCAGTGCGCAACAGCGCCGAGGTCCGCGGGGTGATTTCCTGGTTGAACAAGGTATCGGGGGACGGGGCGAATACGTAGTGGGTACTGGCCGGTTGGATGTCGCCGCGCCGGTACATCAGGCCGGCGGCGGGCATCGTGGCGAGCAAGGCTGGGTCGTTGTAGGCATGCCAGTTATCTGCCGTGCGCCAGCCAGGGTTAAATGCCTGCTGGCTGTAGGCGTACTGCAGCATGGCATCCCAGCCTTGATGACTGGCAGTGCCAGCGATATACAGCGGCAGGGAATGCCGGTCGGGCAGCGGGAACGGCTCGGCGTTCCATTCCGTGACCGTCAGCGGCTTGCCCACGACCTGCGCGGCGGCAAGCCAGTCGATCAAGCCGTCGCTGGTCAACGGATTCTTCTCCAGCTGGCCACCGGCGCCGTAGCTGTGCGCATCGATGACATCACCCACGTCCAAAGCGGGCAGGGCGCTCAGGCCGTTGCCACCCCAGGTGCTGGTGGTGGCAATTGGTACCCGCACCCCCAACCCGCGCAGGTGCGCGATCAGGTCGGCGTTGAAGCGCTGCTCCAGGTCGTTGAGAAACAGTTTCGAAGGCCCATGCTGCCACGCGCGCCAGGTCAAGTCAGCCGGCAGGTCGTGCTGATTGGCGAATGCCTTGGCAGCGGCCATGTAGCGCTGGCTGTGGCGGGGTACGCCTTTGTCGGGCAGCAGGGCGTTGCCGTAGTGCTGGGTGATGTCATTTTCGTTGGTGAGCAGGATGGCCGCGATAGCGGGGTCATCCTTGTAGGCCAGGCCTGTCAGGGGGTTCACATGACCTAGGTACTGCTCGGCGAAGCGTTTCATCGCCTGCTGGATGCTGGCGTTGACGTAGGCGTAGCCCTTGAGGTCGACACGGTCTTCGCCCTTGGCCAGTTCGCGGAAGTCATCGATACCATCCTGGGCGGTCAAGGCGCGCTGCACGTGCAGGTCCAGCCATATGTAGATGCCTTCGTCCTTCAGCGCCTTGATCCACAGGTCGAGCTTGGCCATGGACGCTGCGTCCAGTTGCTGGGTGTTGCGCACCAGCGTGCCGTCACCGAACACGTTGGGGCTGACCCAGGGTGAATCGTGGTGGTGCAGGCGCACCAGGTTGAAACCCAGTGCCGACAGGCGCTTGGCCTGCTGGCGAATCTCTTCGTCCGGGCTCTTGAACAGGGCATAGGCCGACAGGTTGGTACCCCAGAAACGCACTGGGGTGTTGTCCTCGAACCTCAGTTGATCACCGGACGCCTTCACGAAACCGTGCTTGCCGGCGGGCTTTTGCTGCGCATTGAGAAACGACAGGTCCACAGGCGATGTGCGCCAGTCCAGCGCGTCCGTGGGCCAGGTGGTCGGGTCCACCAGGCCGAAGCGTTCGGTTGGCGTAGGACCAAGCGCGATGTCTCCGGTCACGTTCAGCACTGCCTTGACCTGCTGCTTACCGACAGCGATGGCGTCCTTGTAGAAGAACGCGCGCAGCTCCGAGGGGTTGCCGCGCTCGAAGTAGACGCTGGCCAACGGCGGGTCGAAACGCATCTGCACCTGTCGCCCCTGTTCGGCACTGCCCCAGGACCACCCGCGGTTGCCAGCCAGTAGCTGCGGGGGCCCCATGGCCCCGGCGATCTGCACCGGGTCGAACTGGAACACCATGCCGCCGCCGATCACATTGGTTTGACGGCTGTGGGCATCGAGGTCGAACACCCAGGCCAAGGTTTGCGGCTGCGCATGGGTAATCGCGGCCTTGAGATCGAAATCCAGAGTCTTGTTCTGGCCCTGCAAGGTATAGCGAGCGGGGGCATCGACACTCAAGGTGGTCTGAAAACCCGTCCAGCTCCAGTCCTGGGCCCAGAAATCGAACTTGGCGCTCATCACCGGCCCCCCGCCTTGCGTCACCATGGGCAAACCACTGTGCTCATCGACGCTGACTTGCCACGGCTCGGCCCAGGCGCTTGCGGGCAAGGTCAGGCCCAGGAGGGACGCGAGGCACAGCACGGTACGCACGGCAGACAAGGTCATCACAGGTTCCTGGGTTGCGCATAGGGGATGTCGTAGGTGGGGGTGGCGAGCTGATGCTGCCTGCGGACCATGTGGGTGTAGGCAACGCCCAGCCCTGCCAGGGACCAATACACCACCGGGATGAAGGTGATGCTGCTGACGGTGAAGATGATCACCAGGATGCCGATCAGCGTCGCCAGCAGTACCCGGCCCAGCTGGCGACGTTCGTCGTCCTTGTTCTCGAAGCTGCGCATGGCCCTGTAGATGCCGCGCAGGACCACGGCAAAGAACGCCACGAACAACCCAAGCCCTACCAGCCCGACATGCAGGGCCAGGTTGATGTAGGAATTGACGATGTCGATGATGCCTTCGCCCTGGATCATCGACTGCATTTCCGGCGTATTGCGAAAGTCGAACGAGCCGAACAACGGGTTACGCTGGATGACGATCCAGGCGTTGTCCATCAGGCGCTCGCGGTAGGTGATGTTTTCTTTTTCAAGGGTGCCGATGAACGGCAGCAGGTCCAGTACTTTCTCGCCCCCCGGTACCACGCTCAACAGTGGCAGGGCGAGCACGCCAGCCGTAGCCAACAGGGCCAGGCGCCGGGCTGCGCCTCTGCCCAAGGCGACGAACACCACCACGATCACCGCAGCGCCGATCCACGGCCCACGCGACAGGGGCGCGAACAGCCCGGCGGCCAGCAACAGCGCCCCCATCCAGCGGTGCAACGGACGGCGCAGGTAACCTTGCACGAACAGGAACAGGCCAATGGCCACACTCATCACGTAACCCAGCACGATAGCCTGGCCGGTGGTGACGCTGGCGCGCAGCGAGCCACCGCGGCTCAGGTAGCCCGACAGGCTCCAAGGTACGCCCATGGCGTCGATCAAGGCGCTGTACAGCAGCCAATGGCGCACATACTCGGCGACCCCGATCAGCGCCAGCAGGAAACCGACAAGCACGAAGGCGAGCATTGCGTCCTTGAAATCGCTGACCTGGCGCAAGCCGCGGCTGGCCACGTAATAGGGCAGAAACACATCGACATACAGGTAGAGGGCCTGGCGCAAGGTGTCCGTGGGCGTGGTCTCGCGCAGGTAAAGCACGCTCATCAACAACAGGCTCGCCCCCAGCAGACGGTCCGGCCAGGTACGACCGAAGCGCAGCGTGTCCGCTTGTCGGCGCAAAGCCAGGGCGGCCGGAAGCAGTACGCACAGCGTCAACAGGCGAATGTGGTTGAGGTCGACCAGGTAATTGACCACGCCAAACCCGGGTACCTGTGCGGCCGCCGGCGGGATCAGGAACAGCAGCAGGTAGAACAGCGCCATGGGGTTGTGTTCCCGCCGCCCGGCCAGGTAGAGGATTACCCCGCCCGCAGCCAGGTACAACCAGAAGCTGTGGGAAACGAATGCCAGCACCGTCAGCAGGAACCAAAGGTTGCGCCGGCGCTTGTAGTCGCCCAGTGGAATCAGGTCGGTGGCGGGTCTGCGCGCCAGCACGAAGACCACGCTGGCCAGGAACAGGATGACGATCAACGCACGAAAATGTTCAGGCATCAGCTATTTACACCTTCCTTTCGGTGGGCCACGGCTAGCATCATGGCTAATTGAAACTATAGTGACTTTTAGCCAGTCAGTCAGAGATTGAACCCATGCCGTCGATTGATGTGTCAGCCGCCGCGAGTCTGCGCTCGCGGGCCTTGCGGGCCGGGTCGTGGAACCTCGGCTCGCAGGTGGCTTCACAACTGATGCGCCTGGGTGGCAACCTGATCATGGCGCGCATCCTGCTCCCGGAGATGTTCGGGGTCATGGTCATCGCCACGACGGTTTCGGTACTGCTTCACCTGCTCTCCGACGTTGGCTTGCGCCAGAACATCATCCAGAGCCACCGGGGCGACGACCCCGTCTTCCTCAACACGGCCTGGACCGTCCAGATCATGCGCGGCTTCATCCTGTTCGCCCTGACCTTGCTCCTGGCCCTGGGTGCATGGCTTGCGCAGGTGGCTGAGCTGTGGCCTGCGGACTCTACCTATGCCGCCCCGGTGTTGCCGGCGGTGTTGGCGGTCACGGGGCTTTCCGCCGTGATCTGGGGTTTCCAGTCCACCAAGATAGACGTGGCAGTGCGAACCTTCCAACAAAAGCGCGTGGTGCTGGTCGATCTGGCTTCGCAACTGGCAGGCCTGCTGGTGATGCTCGTGGTGGGCTACCTGACGCATTCGATCTGGTCCCTGGTCGGCGCTGGCCTGGTATCGGCCCTGGCCTGGACAGTATTGGGGCATACCGCCCTGGAGGGCCGTGGCAATCGGCTGCACTGGGACCGCAGCGCCTTGAACGAGCTGATCGTGTTCGGGCGCTGGATTCTGCTCTCTTCGATGGTCGGCGTACTGGCCATGTATGGCGACCGGATCTGGTTTGGCGCCAGCATGACGGCAGCCCAGCTGGGCGTGTACTCCATCGCCGTGTTGATCCTGGGTGCTGTGCAGATGGCGATCATGAAGGTGGTCGGTGCCGTCGCGCTGCCCGCCTTCAGTGAAGCAGCGCGTGCCGACGACCGTGAGCGGCTCGTGGCGCTGTATTACCGTTTTCGGCTGCTGGTGGACCTGCTGGTGTTGTTCATCTGCGGCGGCTTTCTCACCGCCAGCCCGCTGCTGATCGGCTGGATGTACGACGAGCGGTATCGCGAAGCGGGGCCAATGCTCGCAATTCTCTCGCTGTCGTTCCTCACATTGCGCTATACATTGGCGCACCAGGTCTGGATTGCCTTGGGGCTGACCAAGTACCAGGCCATGGACAATATCATTCGCCTGGTTTCGTTGTGGGGCTTGCTGCCGGTGCTGCTGTATTTCGGCGGGGTGGACTGGGCGATCTGGGGGGTTGCTCTGCATACGCTCCCGACACTCGTTCTGATCGTGTACGTCAACTGCAAACTGGGCATGTTCAGCCTCAAACGCGAGCTGGTGGTGCTGCCGATGCTGCTGGTCGGGGCGCTGTGCGGGGCTGGGCTGACCGCTGTGTTCGAGCGGTTCTAGCGCGCTACCTGTAGGATTTTCGTGAGGATGGCCAGGTGATCATGGGCAAGCAGAGCGTGTGTGCGTCACAAGTAGGTCGCAGGGGCTTCATCCAGGGGTGCGCGGTGGTGGGCGCGGCAGGTGCGGTACTCGGTCCGGTGGCTGCGGTCGCCAGCCAGGCGGCGCCGTCGCCTCGGCTCAGCGAGGAGGCCTCGGAGGCATTCGTCGTCATCAACGGCTGGGTATTGCCGTCCAAGTGTTTCAAGAGCCCGTTGGCATGATCACCGATTATCAAGAACACAAGACGCTGCGTGACAGCTACGACGTGTGCATCATCGGCGCCGGGCCGGCCGGCATCACGCTCGGGCTGCGCCTGGCGGCGGCAGGTTGGAGCGTGTTGCTGGCCGAAGGAGGCGGGCATGACTACGCGCCCCGCTCGCAGGAACTGTACGCCTGTACCTCCAGTGGCTTGCAGTTGTACGCCGAACAGACTCGGCTGCGCTACCTGGGCGGCACCTCCAACCACTGGGCAGGCCGGTGCCGGCCGTTCAGCCCGTCGGATTTTTCCATGGCGCCGCCAGGCGAGCTGCCAGGTTGGCCCATCCCATACGCTGAAATCGCGCGCTACCTGCCTGCGGCCATGGAGATCGTCGACTTGCCCGCCGGTGCTGACTTCCATGCCATCAACCCAGGCCTTGACGGCGACGAGTTCGAGCCCGATCGCTTTCTGCTCAGCACCCCGACCCGCTTTGCCCAGAAATACGCCACCGCCCTTGAACAGACGCCAGGGCTGGACGTGTTCCTCAACTGCAACTGCGTGGACCTGGAATTCGAGCCGGCCTCCGGCCGGCTGGCAGCGGTGGTGCTGAGCGACTATTCGGGCAACCGCCAGCGCCAGGTCGCGCGGCATTTCATCCTTGCCGCAGGCGCTATCGAGAACGCGCGCCAGTTGCTCAACAGCGCGTCCCTGGCAGCCGCCGGTGTGATCAGCAAGGACGGCCTGGTCGGCCGGTGTTTCATGGAACACCTGAACATCGACATGGGCACCTTTATCCTCCATTCCGGCCTGGACCCCGACCCGCGCGAGTACTACACCACCGACGCGTTCATCGAACATTTCAAGATCGGCAAGGGCAACGTGCGTGCAGCCCTGCTGGCCGACGTGCAGACGTACGGCCGCACCGCCGAGGTCAAGTATTTCCTGGAGACCTTGGCCTGCGACATGGGCGTGGCCAGCAAGGTGGCCTTCGTCGCCAGCTTCAGTTGCCCGGGTGACGGCATCATCAGCACCATGATCGAGCAGTTTCCGAGCCTGCACAGTCGTATTTCGCTGCTTGAGCAAAAGGACGCGCTGGGGGTGGCCAAGGTCAACGTCAACTGGGTGCTCAACGAGCAGGATCGACACACGATCAAGTGCATCGGCACCGAGCTTGCGACCCAGTGGGCCAAGAAGAACCTCGGGTTCGTCAAACTCAACGACTTCGTCTACGACACCTCCGTGCCCCTCAGGCTCTCGCCCCACGCCCATCACATGGGGACCACGCGCATGGCCTCGGAGGCACGCCATGGCGTGGTAGACAGCGACTGCAAGGTGTTTGGCACCGACAACCTGTATGCAGCCGGCAGCAGCATCTTCGCCACCGGCGGTGCGTCCAACCCGACCATGCCACTGCTGCAGTTCGCCGTGCGCCTGGCCGATCACCTTGATGCTCGCATGAGCGCCCAGAGGAGTGCGGCGGCGTGATCCACAGACGTTAGGACAAGGGGGCCGGCGGTCAGCACAGACAAGAACGAAACCGGCGGCACTCCAGGGATAATCCAGGTTGCATCGATTGCGAGGCCAGGCAGCATGATGGGATGGATACGCAGAGCCGTAATGCACTACGCCCACGCCACGGGGCGGGCACGCAACTTGTACAAGAAAGTGTGCAACCCCTCGGGGCTGGAATGGGGCACCTACCTGGCGCGCTGGGGCGGTTTCCATTCGGTGGGCACCAACGTCTACATCAACCAGGGCTGTAACGTCACCGACCCGTCGCTGGTGCGCATTGGCAGCAGTGTGGGCCTGTCGGACTGCACCCTCATCGGCCACGACGGCGTCGTGCTACTGATCGAGCATCGCTTTGGCAAGCACCTGGACTCGGTCGGGTACATCGATATCAAGGACAACTGCTTCATCGGTCATGGCGCCATCGTCATGCCGCGCGTGACCATCGGGCCCGACTCGGTCGTGGCCGCAGGGGCCGTGGTCACCAAGGACGTGCCGCCCGGTACCGTGTACGGAGGGAACCCGGCTACCTTCATCTGTACCACCGATGCCCTGATCAAACGGGTGGAGGCGCGTTGCGAGGCCTATCCGTGGATCGATATCGTCAAGCAGCGCAAGGGCGCCTTCGATCCGGACGTCGAACCCATGCTGATGGCTCAGCGCCGCCAGTATTTCTTCGGGGATAGCGACAATGGCTAAGCCGGTGGATGTGATGGTGGTCAACTTCAACACGGCCGGTTTGCTACAACCCATGTTCGATGCCCTGCGCAGCGCCGACAGCGAGCACCTGGCGCGTTATCTGGTCGTCGACAACGCCTCGGCCGACGATTCGCTGGCGCGCCTGACCCAGGTATGCCCCCAGGCGGTGTTGCTGAGCAACAAGAAGAACGTCGGCTTCGGCCGCGCCAACAACCAGTTGCTGGCGCACCTGCAGGGCGAGTATGCCTTGCTGCTCAACACCGACGCCTTCGTGGCCGAAGACGCGCTGCACAAGACACTGGACTACATGCAGGCCCACCCGGAGTGTGGCGTGCTGGGAGTACGGCTCGAAGGGCGCGACGGCAGCCTGCAACCCAGTTGCCGCTACTTTCCCACCCCGCTCAATGTGTTTCTCGCCCGCACGGGGCTGGAACGCTTCGTGCCCGGTGTCAAGGGCGTGGACGACATGACCTGGGACCACGGTTCGGTTCGCGAATGCGATTGGCTGCCGGGTTGTTTCTATCTGGTGCGCCGCGAGGTCCTGGACCAGGTAGGGCTGTTCGACCCGCGTTTCTTTCTTTATTACGAAGAAGTCGACCACTGCAAGCGCGTCAAGGCCGCGGGCTGGAAGGTGGTGTTCTATCCGCACACCACGGTCGTGCACATTGGCGGCGAGAGCTCGAAGTCCGTGGCCGAGCTCGAAGCTGCCAGCCGGCAGATATCGGCCTACCAGATCGAAAGCGAGCTCTTGTACTTTCGCAAGCACCACGGTCGCGCGGGCCTTGCCCTGCACATGCTGCTGGTAAGCCTGGGCGACCTGATCCTCGCGCTCAAGGCACTGCTCAAGCGGCGGGGGCGGGCCGCTCTGCGCAGCTGTTGGGAACACAGCCGCACCACCTGGGGGTTGTTGTTCAAGACCCGCTATGCCACCCAACCCACAAGGTAGAGCCCGTCATGTTCGAGAATATTCGTGCCGATCTGCGCGCCCACGGCGGCGCCTGGGGCGCTCAGGGCTTCTGGGTGATGCTGGTGTACCGATTCGGCCGTTGGCGCTACGGCGTGCGGCCGGCGCCCCTGCGCAAGCTCTGCTCGCTGCTCTACAAGGTGCTGTTCAAACTGGTGCAGATCCTGACCGGGGTCGAACTGCCTTGCGAAGCCGTGGTGGGCCGCAATTTCGTCATCGATCATTTTGGCGGCATCATCGTCAGTGGCTACGCCCGGTTTGGCGACGACTGTCGCATCCGCAATGGCGTCGTGGTGGGGCTCAAGCAGGTCGAAAGGCCTGTGGCGCCGGTGTTCGGCAATAACGTCGACATCGGCACCGGCGCCAAAATATTGGGCGATGTACGCATCGGCAACAACGTGGTGATCGGGGCGAACGCCGTCGTGCTGGTGGACGTACCGGACAACAGCATCGCCGTGGGCGTGCCAGCGGTGGTCAAACCCAGGCATGCCCCCGCCGCGCAGGTGATGCCGTGATCGATACTCTGCATGCCGTTGGCGTGGTCGTGATCGGTCGGAACGAAGGCCAACGTCTGGAGCGCTGCCTGCGTGCGCTGGTCGGCGCCGTCGACACGGTGGTGTATGTGGATTCCGGATCGACCGACGGCTCGGTTCAGCTAGCGCGTAACCTGGGCGTGCACGTTCTGGCCTTGGATCTGCGTATTCCATTCACTGCGGCCCGTGCACGCAATGAAGGTTTCGCCAGGCTGCACCAGTTGCAGCCTGAGCTGCAACTGGTGCAGTTCGTCGATGGCGACTGCGAGATCGATCCGCACTGGTTGCCCACGGCCCACGTCTTCCTGCAGCAGCACCCGGCTGTAGCGGTGGTCTGCGGGCGGCGCCGAGAGCGGTTCGCCAAGCAGTCGGTCTACAACCAGCTGTGCGATCTGGAATGGAACACTCCTGTGGGTGAAGCCAAGGCCTGTGGCGGAGATGCATTGATGCGTGCACAGGCATTCGCCAGCGTCGGCGGCTTCCGCGCCGGGTTGATTGCGGGCGAAGAGCCGGAATTGTGCGTGCGCCTGCGGGCAGCGGGCTGGAAAGTCTGGCGCCTGGAGGCGGAAATGACCCTGCACGACGCTGCCATGACGCGCTTCAGTCAATGGTGGCGACGCAGCATGCGAGCCGGCTACGCCTATGCCGAGGGGGCTTGGCTGCATGGCGCTGCACCTGAGCGGCACTGGGTGCGTGAGTCCCGCCGTGCCTGGGTGTGGGGGCTGGGCATTCCGCTGCTGACAGCGGTGGCATGCCTGGGGTTCGGGTCAGTGGGCCTGGCGTTGCTGCTGCTGTACCCGGTGCAAATCCTGCGCCTGGCAGGGCGGGGCGGCTTGACCCGCCGGGAAAGCTGGTTGCAGGCCCTGTTCCTGGTGCTGGGCAAGTTTGCGGAGATGGCGGGGCAATTGAAATTCTGGCGTCAGCGCCTCTCGCCCGACCCATCAGCGCTGATCGAGTACAAGTGAGATGCCCCCCATGATGCTCGGCCCCCTCGTAAAGAGCGTATTCACCTTGCAACCCGGTTACACGCCACGCGCCGTGAAGAGCAAGTGCACCCTGGCATTGCACATGGTGCTTCGGCGCCAAGCGCTGCGGCGATTCATGCAACGCATGAGCGCAACCCTTGGACCTCATTGGTGGCAACGCCTGGGTAACGATGCCATGGGCCTGGTGCAATGGCCCTATATCAGCAGTGCGTGGGAGGCCGATAAGCGCCTGTCAGTGATGGCTTCGCATTTCGAAGTGGTGGCTGCGCAGGCACCGGAGCTGCTGGTGACGGGGCGAGAGGAGCGCCGCGTGCTATGTGACTTGAGCGATCACTCACCGGCTTGCAGCCTGGTGCTGGACCGGCCCATCTGGTTCAAACGCGAGGGTGAACTGGTCCTGAACCTGTTTCAAGGCGATCTGCGGGTGGCGTCACTGGCCTTCACGCTGTGCCGTGATCAGGGCACGCTGATACTGTTCATCGGCGCAGTGCAAGGCATACATAAAGGCATCGACAGTGAAACATCGTTGGGCATCTACCGCGACCTGACCAAGCACTTCGAAGGCCTGCGCCCACGCAGCCTGGTGCTCGAGGCGCTCAAGTGCCTGGCTCGCTCGCTCGAGGTCGATCGCATACTGGCTGTGAGCGATCGACACCGGCATCACCGTCACGCTTATTTCGGTGCCGATACTTCGCGTGAATTGGCGGCGGACTACGATGCGATCTGGCAGGAACACGGTGGTCTGCCTTCGCCATGCGACGGTTTTTTCGAGCTACCGCTAATGGCCGCTCACCGTGCCGAGTCAGATGTGCCCGCCAAGAAAAGGGCCATGTACCGTCGTCGGCATGCACTGCTGGAGGATGTTTTCACACGCCTGCACAACGCATTGGCAGGCGCTGCCGGCCACCATGAACTACAAGAACTACAAGGGGATGCACGCGCTCTGCATGCATCGGCAGTGGACGATCCGCCCCTGACCGAAGGCCGTGTATAAGGCTTTTCAGGGCGGATGGTCATAAAGCGGGCTTGGATTTGGATTCGTATGCGTATTGCCTACTTCGTCAATCAGTACCCGAAGGTGAGTCACAGCTTCATACGGCGGGAAATCCTGGCACTGGAACGCCAGGGCATAGCAGTGCAGCGCATCGCCTTGCGCGGATGGGATGCCGAGTTGCAAGACGCCGAGGACACCCGCGAACAAGCCAGCACGCGTTATGTGTTGCAGCACGGGCTGTCGGCATTGCTCAAACCTCTCTGGCAGGTGCTGCGGGCGCGGCCCCAGCGCTTTGCCAAGGCGCTGAAGCTTGCCTTGCGCATGGGGTACAGGGCTGATCGCGCCTGGCCTTATCACCTGGTCTACCTGGCTGAGGCGTGCCAGGTGCTGCAGTGGTTGCAGGCAAGCGGTGACTGCCATGTGCATGCGCATTTCGGCACCAACTCCGCTGAGGTGGTCATGCTCGTCCATGCCTTGGGTGGGCCGCCTTTCAGCTTCACCGTGCACGGCCCGGAGGAGTTCGACAAGCCGCAGTTCCTGCACCTGGGTGAAAAAGTCAGTCGCGCAAGCTTCGTGGCGGCCGTCAGTGCCTACGGGCGCAGTCAGCTCTACCGTTGGGTTGCTCACAGGGACTGGGCGAAGGTCAAGGTGGTGCACTGCGGGCTAGAGCGTGCGTTTCATGACGTGCCCCGTGTAGCGGTGCCAGCGGCGCCCAGACTGGTTTGCGTAGGCAGGCTGTGCGAACAGAAAGGCCAGTTGCTGTTGCTGGAGGCGGCCGCTCAGTTGGCCGCACGCTCGATAGCGTTCGAGTTGGTGCTGGCCGGCGATGGCGAGATGCGCGGGGAGATCGAGCGGCTGATCACCCGCCATGGCTTGCAGCAGCAGGTGCGCATTACCGGCTGGATCGGCAGCGAGCAAGTGCGCGAGCACATCCTTGCGGCGCGCGCCCTGGTGCTGCCGAGCTTCGCCGAGGGCTTGCCCGTCGTGTTGATGGAGGCCATGGCCTTGCGCCGTCCGGTACTGAGCACGTATGTGGCAGGCATTCCTGAGTTGGTACGCCCGGGCGAGAACGGCTGGCTGGTGCCGGCAGGCGACGTGGAGCAATTGACCGCAGCCATGGCCGACTGCCTCCAGCTGCCAACCGAGGCGCTGCAGCGCATGGGCGAAGCCGGCCATGCGCGGGTGCTGGAACGGCATGATGTGGACACTGAGGCGGCCCGGCTGGCCGAGTATTTCAAGGCAACGGCATGATGACTGTATTGACGTTTCTGCTGGGTGCACTGGCGGTTGTGGTGTTGGTGCCGGTGCTGGTATTGCTGACGCAAGTGCTGCTGGCTTACCTGCCCGCCCGCGCGCAGGCTACGGCTGGGCCGGCGCGGCCGCAGCTGGCAGTGCTGGTGCCTGCCCACGACGAGGCCAGTATCATCGCCGAAACGCTCGCTACCCTGGCGCCGCAACTGCAAGCCGGCGATCGCCTGCTGGTCGTGGCCGACAACTGCAGCGACGACACTGCACGGCGAGCCGAGGAGGGCGGCGCCGAGGTGGTCGTGCGTGAGGATGCGCAGCACAGGGGCAAAGGCTACGCACTGGATTTTGGCATGCGTCACCTGGCCGTTGATCCACCCCAGGTGGTGATCATCGTCGATGCCGATTGCCGCGTCGGGGCAGGTGCCTTGGATCAATTGGCGCGTTGCTGCGCGCAAACTGGTCGGCCGGTACAGGCGCTGTACCTGATGCGGGCGCCAGCCGGTGCAGGCCTCAAGGTGCAGGTCGCCGAGTTCGCCTGGCGGGTCAAGAATCTGGTCCGGCCGCGCGGCTGGGCCTGGTTGGGCTTGCCCTGCCAACTGATGGGGTCGGGCATGGCGTTCCTCTGGCAGGACTTGAGGGCGGTGGATTTGGCCAATGGGCACCTGGTCGAAGACGTGAAGCTGGGCCTGGACCTGTGCCAGCAGGGCAAGCCGCCGCTGTTTTGCCCGCAGGCGCTGGTGACCAGCCAGTTCCCTTCCAGCGAGCAAGGCCTCAACAGCCAGCGCACCCGCTGGGAGCATGGGCACTTGGGGCTCATGCTGGCAGACGCCCCGCGCCGTGCCTGGGCGGCGCTCACCCAGCGCAACCTGGCCCTGGGCGGGTTGACGCTGGACGTCTCGGTGCCACCATTGGCCTTGCTGGTGCTGATGCTCGTGGCGCTCAATGCCGTGGCCTGGTTGGCCTACGCCGTGGCAGGGGTGTCGACGCCTGCCTGGCTTGCACTTGCAGCGTTCGGGTTGCTGGCGCTGGCCGTCCTGCTGGCCTGGGCGCGCTTCTGTCGCGACGTGATTCCCTTCTCGGTGCTGCTGTATGCGCCGTTCTATGCCCTGCGCAAGGTCCCGGTGTACGTGGGCTTTCTGATCAAGCGCCAGGTCGAGTGGGTTCGCTCCCGGCGGGAGGACGATTGATGGCCTTGGGGCATTGGCTGGAGCGATGGCGAGCGGTGATCGCCCAGTTGCACGTGGTGCCAGACCGCCAGGCGGCCCAGCACCTGCTGCAAGGATTGCGAACCTCGACAGCGCCGACCATCGTGGGTTTCGTCAATGCCCACGCCATGAATCTGACCGTCCAGGATGAGGCCTATTGCCATGCGCTGCTGGACGCTGACGTGCTCCTGCGCGATGGCTCGGGCATGGCGATGCTCTATCGCCACATGGGCCTGGCACCCGGCCTGAACATGAACGGTACCGATTTCATTCCTCAACTCGTGCAGGCCTACCGCGGGCGCCGCGTCGCCTTCTGGGGCACGCGTCAACCCTTTCTGGGGCGAGCTGTGGAGTGCTGCGTTGCCACCTATGGCATCACACCGGTATCGGTGCATGACGGGTTCGCCGACCTCCAGACCTACCTGCGCCTGGCGACCGAGCAGCGGCCAGACCTCATCCTGCTGGGCATGGGCATGCCCAAGCAGGAGGCCGTGGCCGCTGCGCTCAAAGGCGTTGGCCTGCCGTGCGTGATCGTCTGCGGTGGCGCCGTGCTGGACTTCATGGGGGGCAAGGTCAATCGCGCACCCGCCTGGGTCCGGCGCCTGGGCGCCGAATGGTTGTACCGGCTCCTGTGCGAGCCCAGGCGCCTGTTCCTGCGCTACGTGGTGGGCAATCCTCTGTTCCTGCTGCGCACCTGGCGGTTCGCAAGGGCATCGAAGGCGCCGCCCCCTGACGGTTGACCACCCGTGGCGGTCGTCACACGCACCGCCTAGCCAGGGACAGGCTGCTACAGTGATAGCACAGGTCACCACACGCGCCTGCTGCTTCACCGGCTTCGCCAAGGCTGTCTTCACAGTATCGAGGGTCGATCACAGGCCCTGGCCATGCACCTATCGATGAGGTCTGAAATGGTTTTCGAACCCCGAAGCAGCCGGTCTTTGCTTCAACGCAGAAGCAGTGTCAGCAACGCCGTGCAAGCGGGCCTGGATGGCGTTGCCGTGACCGGTATCGCCTGGTACTTGATCTACGACCACTTCGGGTACATCACCTCCGACTACGTCATCATGCTGTTGCTGCTGATCGGGGCGCTGGCGGTCATCTACGATCACTATGCCATCTACCGCACCAACGTCGGGCTTTCGATCAAGGCGTTCCGGTTATTCAAGGCGTGGTCGGCGACCTTCTGCTTTCTGGTGGTGATGGCCTTCCTCACCAAGCAGAGTGAAACCTATTCACGGCTTTTGGTGGTCGAGTTGTTCGTCATCGGCTACATCGCCCAGCTGTTTCTGCATTTCGCCGTACGTGAACTGCAAAAACGGTTCACGGCCCACGCCCGCCTTGAGAATGCCCTTATCATCGGCGACGGCGACCTGGCCAACTTCCTCTACCAGAAAATCAGCAGCAACCCCTGGTTTGGGGAGCGGGTAGTGGGGTGTGTGCTGACTGCCGAAGCCGCATCGCCAGGGGAGGAGGTCGAGCAGGACAAGCAGCGCCTGCCAGTACTGGGCCATATTGGTGAGCTCGATGGCATCGTGGCCCAGCATGGCATTCGCACCGTATACCTGGTGACACCGCTTGGTGGGTCGGAAGTCATCAACGAGGTATATTTCAAACTGCTCGACAAGTGCATTGCAGTCAACTGGGTACCGGACATCTTCTCCCTTCGCCTGATCAACCACAGCGTGCGCGAAATCGCGGGCATTCCCGTGCTCACCCTGTCCGAGACCCCGTTGACTGGCATGAGCCTGTTTTTGAAGAACCTCGAGGATCGTGTGCTGGCGGCACTGATTCTGCTGTTCGCATCGCCGGTACTACTGGCCGTGGCGCTGGCAATCAAGCTCGACAGCCCGGGGCCTGTGTTCTTTCGTCAGGAACGTACTGGCTGGACCGGGGAGTCGTTTCGAATCTGGAAGTTTCGCAGCATGCATGTTCACCAACCCGAGGCTGACCAGATCCAGCAGGCGCAGAAGAACGATCCGCGCCTTACCCGCGTCGGGGCCTTCATTCGCCGCACCAGCCTCGATGAGCTGCCGCAGTTGTTCAACGTGCTGACCGGCGAGATGTCGCTGGTTGGTCCCAGGCCCCATGCGTTGCAGCACGACACCTTGTATTCCCAGGACATCGTCGACTATTTCGCTCGCCACAACATCAAGCCAGGCATGACAGGCCTTGCCCAGGTGCGGGGCTTCAGGGGTGAAACCAAGGACATCGAGCAGATGATCCAGCGCGTCGATTCGGACATCGAGTACATCAACAACTGGTCGTTGTGGCTCGACTTCGTGATTCTGGTACGTACCCTCAATGCCTTTACCGGTAAGCAGGCGTATTAGCGGGCAAGCCGCTAGGCGCTTTGCGGCGCAGGCGACAGGGGGTGCAGCTCTCGAAACGCCTCGGCCTCTGCCACCAGCCAGTCGTGTACTGCACGCGCGCCGGGCTGGTTCAGCCCTCCAGGCGGATAGTGCACCACGTAGCGTTTATGGTTGGGGATGGCGACCCCAAAAGGCACGATCAAGGCACCGCGCTCCAGTTCGTCGTTGAGCAGGGTGCGCCGGGCAATGGCCACCCCTAGGCCGGCTATGGCGGCCTCGATGGTCAGGTGGTTGCGGTTGAAGGTGTGGCCGCGCCGCACAGGTTGTGCAGGTGCGCCGATCCCCTCCAGGTAGAACTCCCATTCGGCATATTCCGAACTGCCTCGCCAGGCCGTGATGTCATGCAGCAACGGGTAGTGCACCAGGTCCGTCGGCCCGTGCAGCGGCGGACGCCCACGGAGCAGGGCTGGGGAGCAGACCGGAAAGATCTGCTCGGCCAGAAGCGGCGTCGACAGCATGCCGGGGTAACTGCCATCGTTCAGGTCGATGGCAAGGTCGAAATCCCCAGGCGTCAAGGCTTGTGCGCTGTCCTCGGCCACCAGCCGCAACTCGATGTCAGGGTAGCGCTGCTGAAAGCGTGAAAGCCTCGGCGTCAGCCACTTGGCCAGGAACGAGGGAATCGAGCGGACCCGCACGGTGCCGCGAATCTCGCCAGCATCCAGGCGCAGCAATTCGGCCTCGATGCTGCCATAGGCGTCCGCCACCGTCTGCGCCAGGCGCTGGCCTTCGGCGCTCAGCTCCACGCCACGGGCCCGGCGCAGGAACAGCCGGTAGCCCAGGCGTTCTTCCAGCTGGCGCATCTGCTGGCTGACGGCCCCTGGGGTGATGTGCAGCTCTTCGGCGCAGCGGGTGAATGACAGGTGGCGAGCGGCACAGGCGAACACATGCAGCCAGACGAACGATTGCCCTGTCAGTTGACGTCTCATGGTTTAGTCCTGCTAAAGGCTGCCTTAGGAAGTTTCGTTGGTCATTTGTACCATAGGCGCGCAGTATCTCGCGAAACGGGCCTGCGCGCCCTCTGTTTTCGGACCCTGGACGGTTTGGCAGCAGCAACCACTCGTCAGGTATTAGCATGGCTATCAGTGTTTTCGACCTTTTCAAAATCGGTATCGGTCCTTCCAGTTCGCACACGGTAGGCCCCATGCGCGCTGCCGCCACCTTTGCCCAGGCGCTGCGCGAGCAGGGGCTGCTGGCGAGCGTGCGGCGGGTGGAAGTACGTCTGTATGGCTCGCTGTCGGCCACCGGCGTCGGCCATGCAACCGATCGCGCCTGCTTGTTGGGGCTGATGGGGCAGTGGCCGGACCGCATCGACCCTGCCACCATCGATTCGCGCATTGGCCAAGTGCTGCAGGAGCACTGCCTGATGCTCGACGGCAGTCATCCGGTTGCGTTCGAATACGCGCGCGACCTGCTGTTGCTCGATGAAAACCTGCCTTATCACCCCAATGCCATGCGTCTTGAGGCGTTCGACCAGCAGGCCAGCCTGTTGCACCAGACCTATTACTCGGTGGGCGGTGGCTTCATCGTCGAGCAAGCCGAGCTGGACGCGCCGGCAGGGCTTGCGCCAACCGTCACGCTGCCGTACGAGTTCGACAGTGCTGCCGAGCTGCTCGCGCTGTGCAGCCGTCACGGCCTGAGCGTCGCCCAGTTGATGATGGCCAATGAATGCGCCTGGCGGCCGCAAGCGCAGGTGCGCGAAGGGCTGCTGCGTATCTGGGCTGCCATGCAGGAGTGCGTCAGCAATGGGCTGCGCAACGAAGGCATACTGCCCGGTGGCTTGCAGGTCAAACGTCGGGCGGCCAAGCTGCACCGCAGCCTGCAGGAACTGGGCAAGCCCAATGTCATTGGCTCTACCCTGAGCGCCATGGAGTGGGTCAACCTGTTTGCCTTGGCCGTCAACGAAGAGAATGCCGCCGGTGGGCGCATGGTTACCGCACCCACCAATGGCGCGGCCGGCATCATCCCGGCCGTGCTGCACTATTTCATGAAATTCAACCCCGGCGCTTGCGACGACGATGTGGTGGATTTTCTCCTCGCCGCCGCGGCCGTGGGCATCCTGTGCAAGAAGAACGCATCGATATCCGGTGCCGAAGTGGGCTGTCAGGGCGAGGTGGGGTCTGCTTGCTCGATGGCGGCCGCAGGCCTGGCGCAGCTGCTGGGCGCTACTGCGCCACAGCTGGAAAACGCGGCTGAAATTGCCCTGGAACACAACCTTGGGCTGACGTGCGACCCGGTCGGAGGCCTGGTGCAGGTGCCTTGCATCGAGCGCAATGCCATCGCCGCGGTCAAGGCAATCAACGCCGTGCAGATGGCCCTGCGCGGCGACGGGGAACATTTCATTTCCCTGGACCGCGTCATCCGCACCATGCGTGACACCGGTGCGGACATGCACGCCAACTACAAGGAAACCTCTCGCGGCGGCTTGGCGGTGGCGTTCGTCGAGTGCTGAGTACCCGACGCCTCAGCGCAGGGCAGTCGAGCCCTGGCGGTTCATCGCAGGTTTGAACAGGCCCTTGAGTTGCTCGTTGCCCGCATCGATCAGGTGGTTGTCGTCGAAATACAGCGGCATGCCATCTTTCGAACCCATGCACTTGCCGTCAGGGCAGAGGTAGGGCACCGGGTCGAGGATGCCTGCATGGCAGCGCTCGGCCGCTGCCTCGATGGCGGTCAAGGCCAGGCGGTTACGGGCCTGGTAATCGCTCACCGGCGTGACGATATCGGTGTTCATGCCCAACAGCCGATGCTGCAAGGTCAGGCCCTTGTAGACGCTGAATGGCATCTCCGGCACGGGCTTGACGATATACACCGGGCGATTGCGCGCCAGCATGCACACCGTTTCGGTGTAGGTCTGGATGAAATGCTGCTCGAATTCGGCGCCGCTTTGGTGCTTGTCGCCGTTGAAATACACGCTGTAGCCACTGTGCCGACGTTGGTCGGTATACAGGGCTGCACGGCTGAACAAGAAAAGCGGCACGCCAGGGTAGTCAGTCGCCAGCTGGGCAAATTTGTCGGCGTTGAAGGCCTTGCAATGCTGTTCTACATCCTTGTCGGCCATTTCGAAGTCGACCAGGGTAGGGCAGCCTGCTCGGGCCCAGCCCATGGCTGCGTTGGGGTTTTCCAGCATCAGGGCCGCAGCGGTGGACTGGGCATGGCTGTCACCGAGCAGAATGGCCGAGATGGCACCGGTGCCCAACACGCATTGCGAGGCGCCGTATTCATTGGCATCGCAGTGCTGGGCGTAGAGCTTGCTTTCGTATTCCGGCTTGCCATCGTCCTGGGTCCAGCGCAGGTGCGGGTTGTGCTTGATCGCTGACGCCACGGCACCTGCCGCCGCTACCCAGACCAGGCCCATGCCGGCGTACCGGGCCAGCCCCAGTGCCGGGCGCTTGAGGGTGCGTGTCCTGGTTTCGATCAACCCGTAGGATGCTGCACCCAGTGCTACCGACAGCAGCACTGCGCAGGTCACTGCGCGCCAGTCCCCCAGCAACCCGCAGGTATAGAGCAAGACCACCACAGGCCAGTGCCATAGGTAAATGGAGTAGGAGGTCTTGCCCAGAAACGCCAATGCGCGATTGCGCGCGAACAGGCTGTTGGCATTGGCGTGAATCACCAGCATGGTGCCCGCCACAGGGATCAGGGCCAGGTGGCCTGGCCAGGTGGCATCGTGGGGCAGTAACGCCAAGGCGCCTGCGATCAGCGCAAGCCCCATGCCTTCGCACGTTGTCGCAGCTCTTGGCGAAAGCGTGAGCGGATACAGGAACACCAGCCCGCCCGCGAGCATTTCCCAGGCTCGGGTGGGCAGCAGGAAGAACGCTGCGACCGGATGCCCCGGGCTGTAGAGTGCCGAAAACAACAGTGAACCGACGCCCAGCGCCAGCAGAAGTCGCTTGAACGTATTCGGGGCGCACACCTTGTGCAGGCCCAGCACGATGAGTGGGTAGATCAGGTAGAACTGCCATTCGACCGACAGCGACCAGGTATGCAGCAGCCAGTTTTCCTGCAACGGGGCATCGAAGTAGCTGCCGTCCCGGGCGAAATAATGGTTGGACGTGAACAGCAGGCTTTCCTTGCTGGTGCGCAGCAACTCCCGGTAGTCGTCCGTTGCCAGGAAGAAATACCCGAACACCGCCAGCGCGATGCACAACCCCAAGAGTGCAGGAATGATTCGCCTGGCCCTGGCCGCATAAAAGCCGATCAGCGAAAACTGCTGATTCTGCAGCCCGCTCACGATGATTCGGGTCATCAGATAGCCCGAAATCACGAAGAACACGTCGACGCCGAGAAACCCGGCCGAAAAGCCTGGGATTTTGAAGTGATAGAGCACGACCGATACGACGGCCAACGCGCGCAATGCGTTGATGTTCTTGTGGAACAGCATGGGTGGAGTCCTGATCTGGCCTGGGCGCGGTGGCCCGCTTCCTTACGCCATGGCCGCAGTGGCCATGTATTTTTTAGCGGCGCAGATTAACACATGGCTCATGCCTTCAAGCTGCGCCTTCATCCCAGTGCCTCGCGCAACCGACACCACAGCATGCCGAGGGCGAGCAGGGGCGCGCGCAAGGCCTTGCCCCCAGGAAAGGTGAGGTGCGGCACGGCGCTGAATACATCCAGCCCCTTGCTCTGCCCCAGCGCAATGCCCTCGGCGAGCAGCCTGGCTGTCCAGTGCGTGACGTTCAGGCCATGGCCCGAATAGCCCTGGGCATAGTAGACGTTCGGGTGCTCCCGCAACCGTCCGACCTGTGGGAAGCGGTTCGCCGTGATGCCGATCATACCGCCCCACTGGTAGTCGATGCGTACCTCGCCCAGTTGTGGAAACACTTGCTGCACCTTGGGCCGCATGTAGGCGGCAATGTCGCGAGGGTCGCGCCCGGAGTAGTGACAGGCCCCGCCGAACAGCAAGCGCCGGTCGGCGGTCAGGCGATAGTAGTCCAGGCCTACCTTCTGATCGCACAAGGCCATGTTCTGCGGGATGAGCGAGGTCGCTACCGATTCGGGTAACGGCTCGGTCGCGATCACATAGCTGCCTGCCGGCAGTACCTTGCCGCTGAGCCTGGGTTCCAGCTCTTCCAGGTGGGCATTGCACCCGAGCACCAGGCTGGCAGCACGCACCCTGCCATGCGCGGTGTGCACCGTGACCTGCGGGCCATGCTCGATGCGCAGGACCGGGCTTTGTTCGAACAACCGCACACCCAGGGCTTGGGCAGCGCGAGCCTCGCCTTGGACCAGATCCAGTGGGTGCAGATGGCCTGAGCCCATGTCCACCATTGCGCCAGCGTACCGGGTGCTGGCAACCACTTCGTGCAGGCGCTCGGCTGGCACCAGGTATGTCTGTGGCTGGTAGGCCAAGGCGGCCAGCTCCTGCTGTTCGATGGCAAAGGCGTCAAACTGGGCTGGGGTATTGGCTAGCTCGCAGAACCCCCAGCGCAGGTCGCAGTCGATGCCATGACGCGCGATGCGCTCGGCGACCAGTGCCACCGAATCGATACCTGCCTGCTTGAGATATCGCACGCCGTCCTGGCCAACGTACCGGGCGAAGCCGTTGACATCATGGCCAATACCACGAATCAGCTGCCCGCCGTTGCGCCCACTGGCGCCCCAGCCCACTCGACGGCCTTCGAGCAGTACCACCGACAGGCCACGCTCGGCCAGTTCCAGCGCGGTGTTGACGCCCGTCAGGCCACCGCCGATCACGCAGACATCGGCGGTCACCTCACCTTCCAGGCGCGGATAGGTGGTTGCATGACGGGCACTGGCCGCATAGTAGGACGCAGCATGTTGGGCAGGTAGGGGCATGGGGATACTCACTCAGCGATTGGACTTGATCTTGGTCCAGGCGCGCGTCATCAGGCGCATGATCTTCGGGCTCTGCGTCGTGGAGACGTACAGTTTGTCGAGCACCTCCTGGGGTGGATAGACCTCAGGGTTGTTGACCAGCGCAGGGTCCATGAAAGCCTTGGCGTCCGGGTTGGCATTGGCATAACCAACGCTGGCACTGACCTTGGCGATGACCTGTGGATCGAGCAGGTAATTGATGAAGGCCAAGGCCTGGTCGGGATTGCTGGCATCCTTGGGTATGGCCAGCAGGTCGAACCACAGGTTGCTGCCTTCCTTGGGAATGCTGTAGGCGATCTTCACGCCATTGTTCGCCTCGGCCGCGCGGTTCGCGGCCTGGAACACATCGCCCGAGTAGCCGAAAGCGATGCAGATGTTGCCGTTGGCCAGGTCCGACACGTACTTGGAGGAGTGGAAATACGTGATGTAGGGCCGCAGGGCCAGCAAGCGCGCTTCGGCCTTGGGGTAGTCAGCCACGTCCTCGCTGCGCGGGTCCATGCCCAGGTAGTTGAGCATGGCGGGAAACAACTCGTCAGGGGAGTCCATGAAGGCCACCCCGCACTGCTTGAGCTTCTTGAGATTCTCGGGCTCGAACAGCACCGCCCAGGAATCCACCCGGTCGATGCCCAGTGCAGCCTTGACCTTGTCGACGTTATAGCCAATGCCGTTGGTGCCCCACAGGTAGGGCACGGCGTAGCGGTTGCCTGGATCGTTCTGTTCAAGCAGCTTGAGCAGCTTGGGGTCCAGATGCGGCCAGTTGGTCAGCTTGCTGCGGTCGAGCGGCAGAAAGGCACCCGCCTGCGCCTGGCGGGCCAGGAAATGATTGGACGGCACCACCACGTCGTAGCCCGTTCGCCCGGCCAACAGCTTGCCTTCAAGGGTCTCGTTGGAATCGAACACGTCGTACACCACCTTGATGCCCGTGGTGGACGTGAAGTCGGCCAGGGTCGTGTCACCGATGTAGTCGGTCCAGTTGTACACACTGACCGTTGGGGCAGCCTGGCTGGCGGTGGCGAACAGCACCGTGAATGCAGAAGGGATCAGGGCTTTCAGATGACGCATGAAGACACCTCGTTGGCATTGTTGTGGGTGTGCGGTATGGCCCGGTCGGCCTGCGGCCCTGGGGCGTCAGACGCTGAGCATCAGGAATTCTCGCTCCCATGAGCTGATGACGCGCTTGTAGTTCTCATGCTCGGCGCGCTTGACCGCGACATAGCCTTGAACGAAGGCCTTGCCCAGGTACTGTTGCACCGTTTCGCAATCTTCCATGTGCTGCAGCGCATCTTCGATGGTGATCGGCAGGCGCAGGTTACGCCGCTCGTAGGCCCGGCCCTGGACGGGGGCGCTGGGGTCGATCTGTTCGACCATGCCCAGGTAGCCGCACAGCAGGCTGGCAGCGATGGCCAGGTACGGGTTGGCGTCGGCACCCGGCAAGCGGTTCTCCACGCGCATCGAGTCGGGGGTGGAGGTGGGCACGCGCAAGCCTGCGGTGCGGTTCTCTTCCCCCCACTCGACATTGACCGGGGCGGAAGTGTCCGGCAGGAATCGGCGGAACGAGTTGACGTTGGGGGCGAACATCGGGAGCAACTTGGGGATGTACTTCTGCAACCCGCCAATGTGGTGCAGGAATAACTGGCTCATGCTCCCGTCGTCGTTGGCGAACACCGGCTTGCCCGTGGCCACGTCGAGCACGCTCTGGTGCAGGTGCATGGCGCTGCCGGGTTCATCGGTGATGGGCTTGGCCATGAAGGTGGCCGCCACGTTGTGCTTGAGCGCTGCCTCACGCATGGTGCGCTTGAACACGGTGATCTGGTCGGCCAGATCCAGGGCGTCGCCGTGGCGGAAATTGATTTCCATCTGCGCCGGGCCGTCTTCGTGAATCAGGGTGTCCAGGTCCAGGCCCTGGAGTTCGCACCAGTCGTAGACGTCTTCGAACAACGGATCGAACTCGTTGGCCGCGTCGATGGAGAACGACTGGCGCCCACTTTCGGCCCGGCCAGACCGGCCCAGCGGCACCTGCAGCGGCAGGTCGGGGTCCTCGCAGCGCTGGGTCAGGTAGAACTCCATTTCCGGCGCCACGATCGGCTGCCAGCCTTTGTCTGCATACAGTTGCAGCACTTTCTTGAGAACATTTCGAGGTGACAGTGCGATGGGATTGCCCTGTTTGTCGAACGTGTCATGAATCACGATTGCGGTTGGCTCGATGGCCCACGGGATCTGGTAGACCGCGCTGGGGTCGGGGCGGCAGATCATGTCGATGTCGGCTGCGTCGAGCAGGCTGTAGTAGATATCGTCGTCGACGTAGTCACCGGTGACGGTTTGCAGCAGCACGCTTTCGGGCAGACGCATGCCTCGTTCGTGGAGAAACTTGGCGGTGGGGGCAATCTTGCCGCGAGCAATGCCGGTCAAGTCGCTGATCACGCATTCGACTTCGGTAATGCGGTGCTCTTTCAGCCAGGCGGATAGCTGATCGAAGGGGGCGTTCATACGGACCTCTTGAAGTAGTCGGTAGGTGCGCGGCATCTCGGGTGGACAGGCATTCGCTTCCCACTCGACGCGCTGGAGACTATCTTGGTCGCTGTCCTCGTGACGATCTATCCCTTTTCTTCGCTATCGAATGCACCATAAGAGTGCACATAGGATGTCGTGTGAGTACCCCCGATGTGCTGCAGGTCCAGGCCTACCATACCCACGATGTGATCGATCAGATCCGCGCCACCCCTGGCTGGCAGCAGCACTATCGGCAAATGTCGCCTGGGCATTTCAGCGGTGAACTGCGCTGCCTGGGTCTGGACGGGGTTCAGGTCTATGAGGAGCGTCTCAATACCCGGGTCGAACAGTTCTTCCGGCCGCCCCAGGGCTCGCTGACGTTTTGCTTCGACCGTAGCGAGAACAACCTGTATCTGCTCAACGAGCACACCCGCAATATCTGGATCACACCTGAGGATTATCAGGAGGTAGCCGTGGTATTCGAGCAAGCCTTCCTGCTCAGCCACGGCCTGGACCCCAGGCGCCTGGATGGCTTGTTCATGGTGCCACTGGGCAGCGGGCAGAACGCGCTGTTCGGCAGTTGGCTGAGCGCGACCCTCACTCAGCTGGGGCAGTCGCAAGGCAGCGTGCAAGGGCACACC